>NZ_CP017942.1:195000-533425 GCF_002764115.1 Phyllobacterium zundukense
AGGCGCAAATAAGCTGCGCCTTTTGCCAGCCCTCGTTCAGCGGCCGCCTGCAGCAGGCGCTCGCCGATCTTCCTGCCGCGAAACCGTTCTTCGACGAAAATGTCCTGCACATAGATACCGGGCTTGCCTCGCCATGTGGAGAAGCTGGGAAAATACAGGCACATGCCAGCGAAGGCGCCGTCGATTTCGGCGATAAGCGCTTCGAATGCCGGATCGCCGCCGAAGCCGTGACGGCGCAAAGCGTCAGGTGTGCTCTTTACCCTTTCAACAGCATCCATGCTTTCCGCGAGTTTTAGGATCGCCTGATGCAACAGCGCGGCATCGTCGATGGTCGCTTGCCTGATCGCGACGGCCATCAGAACGCAACCTTGTCGCTGCCCTTGAGGCCGAGCATGGTGCGCGCCTCATTCGGTGTCGCCACATCGAGCGACAAAGCTTCCAGCACGTCACGGATGCGTTTGACCTGATCGGCATTGGATTTTGCCAGCTCGCCGCGGCCGAGCATGAGGCTGTCCTCCAACCCGACCCGAACATTGCCGCCCATGGCCGCTGCCATGGTGGTCATCGGCATCTGATGACGGCCCGCCGCCAGCACGGAAAAACTGTAGCTGTCGCCAAAGAGCTTGTCGGCAATTCGCTTCATATGGGTCAGATTCTCCGGATCGGCGCCGATGCCTCCCAGCACGCCAAAGACAAACTGGATGAACAGCGGTCCCGCGACCAGGCCCCGGTCTCGGAAATGCGCCAATGTATAAAGGTGGCCGACATCATAGCATTCGAACTCGAAACGCGTGCCGCAGCCCTCCCCCAACCGTATCAAAATATCTTCGATATCGGCGAATGTATTCTTGAAGATGGAACTGCGCGTGGCTTCCAGCAGTTGCGGCTCCCATTCATGCTGCCATTGCGTAAACCGGTCGAGTGCCGGGTAAAGACCGAAATTCATCGAGCCCATATTGAGCGAACACATCTCCGGCTCGGCCCGCGTGGCAGCGGCAAGCCTCTCATCCAGCGTCATCAGCGAACTGCCACCGGTCGAGATGTTGATGACGGCGTCGGTCGCCTGCTTGATGCGCGGCAGAAACTGCATGAAGACATTCGGGTCGGCGGAGGGTCGGCCGTTTTCCGGGTTGCGCGCGTGCAGATGCAGGATGGACGCGCCGGCTTCGGCTGCGGCGATCGCCTCCGCCGTAATCTGATCCGGCGTTACCGGCAGATAGGGGCTCATGGTCGGCGTATGGACAGAGCCGGTGACGGCGCAGGTGATAATGACTTTCTTCTTGGCCATGATGTCCCCTCACCTGTTCACAGGTAGGTTCAGCTCGGAAGCAAGGTCCTGCAGCGTGTCATCGAGAATGGCAACAATTTCGCCGATCTGCTCGCGCGTGACGATCATCGGCGGGCAGACCAGGAAATGGTCGCCCTCGACACCGCCGCGCGTGCGGCGTGAATAAATGATGAGGCCCTTGTCATAGGCGATGTCGATGACACGCTGGAACGCGTTCTTCTCTTTGGCTAGAGGCTGCATCGTCACGGTGTTTTCGACAAACTCCGCAGCGAGCAGCAGACCCTTGCCGCGCACATCACCGATGAAGGGAAAGCGCTTCGAAAGCATAACGAGTTCGCCTTTGAGCAAATCGCCCATCGCCGCGGCATTGCCCATAAGATCGAGCCGCTCGATCTCGTCAAGGACGGCACCCCCCGCCGCGCAGGCAAGCGGATTGCCAGCATAGGTGTAGCCGTGCTGGAAGCCGCCCGCATCGAGAACCGGTTGCACCATTCGCGATGGCGCAACCATGGCGCCGAGCGGGCTGTAACCCGAGCCGAACCCCTTCGACAGGGCGATCAGGTCCGGCCGGCAATTCCAGTGATCGCCGCCGAGGAACTTTCCGGTGCGCCCGACACCGCTCATCACCTCGTCATGAATGAGCAGTACGCCATGGCGGTCGCAGATCTCACGGATACGACCATAATAGCTGTCCGGAGCAACGAGCGCACCGGTCGATGCGCCGCCCACCGGCTCCATGATGAAGGCGAGAACGGATTCGGGCCCTTCCGCAAGGATGGCTTCCTCGAGTTTGTCGGCATAGCGCAGGCCGCGTTCCTCAATGCTGAAATTGTCCCGGTCGAGGTAAGCCGTCGGCGCCGGGATTTTTGGCATTTCCTTCATCATGGCGGTGAAGGGGTCGGTCAGCGCGGCATAACCGGTGACCGCGAGCGCGCCGAGCGTACCGCCATGATAGGATGGAAACCGCGAAATAACCTTCCAGCGCTGCGCCTGGCCAGTCGCCACCGCATATTGCCGGGCAAGCTTGAGACAGGATTCGACGGCTTCGGAGCCACCGGAGACAAAGAAAACCTTGTCCATGCCCTCCGGCATATAGCCGGCAATGCGACCTGCCAGATCTTCCGCCGGCTCGTTCTCGAAATGCAGGCGATAGGCGAAGGTCACCTTGTCCATCTGCTTTTTCATCGTATCGATGACATGGCGGTTGCCGTGACCGATATTGACCACCATCGCACCGCTAGACCCGTCGATGTACCGCTTGCCGTTCTGATCCCAGAGATAGATGCCCTCGGCGCGGTCGACCAGGGGACGGCGCAGGCGCGACTGGTAGAACAGATGCGAGGGAGCGCGATCGCTTGAGGCGGGCTTGGCGTTATCCATGGATGAGAAATCCGCTGCTGTTTGAGTTCGCGCGGCATTCATGCATTACGCCGATTAAGAGTCAAAATGGAATCAGTGGATATAAAGTGATCGGCCCCGCCTTTGTGGGACGGGGCCGAGCACAGATAAACGGAAGCAGATCGTTCAAGCCTTGTTCTTGTTGTAGACGTCGAAGATGACGGCAGCGAGCAGGACGAGGCCTTTGATCACCTGCTGCCAGTCGATATTGACGCCCATGATCGACATGCCGTTGTTCATGACACCCATGATGAAGGCGCCGATCACCGCCCCCATGACCTGTCCGACGCCGCCCATCGCCGATGCGCCGCCAATGAACACAGCCGCGATCACGTCGAGTTCGAAGCCGAGGCCCGCCTTCGGCGTTGCTGTGTTGAGACGCGCTGCGAAGATCAGCCCGGCAAGCGCAGCAAGGACACCCATATTGACGAAGGTCAGGAAGGTCAGCCGTTCGGTCTTGATGCCGGAGAGCTTCGCCGCCTTCTCATTGCCACCCATCGCGTAGATGCGGCGGCCGACCGTCATGCGCTTGGTGACGAAGACGAAAAGCGCAATCAGGATCGACATGACGATGAGGACATTCGGCAGTCCCTTGTAGGAGGACAGCAGATAGGTGAGGAACAGCACGATCCCGGCAATGATCAGGTTCTTTGCGACAAAGAGTGCAAAGGGTTCACCCTCATAGCCATGCTTCTCGCGCTTGGCGCGTCCGCGCACGCTGAAATAGATCATCAATGCTACGAGGGCAATGCCGACAAGCATCGAGGTTATATTGAACCCCGGATAGCCGAAAAAGTCGGGAATGAAACCGGAACTCAGCAACTGGAATTGCGGGGGGAATGGACCGACGGACTGGCCGCCAAGCAGCCACAACGCCAGTCCCCGGAACACAAGCATGCCGGCCAGGGTGACGATGAAGGAGGGTATCTTGTGATAGGCAACCCAGTAACCTTGGGCCGCGCCAATGGCGCCACCCATGATGAGGCACAGGATTGTCGCCGGAATATAGTGGATTTGCCACCGGACCATCATCACGGCAGCAAGACCGCCGATGAATCCGGACACCGACCCCACCGAAAGATCGATATGTCCAGCCACGATCACCAGCAGCATTCCGAGAGCCATGATGATGATGTAGCTGTTCTGCAATACCAGATTGGTCAGGTTGACCGGCCTGAACAACACGCCGTTGGTCGTGAATTGGAAAAACAGCATGATAAGAATAAGTGCCAGCACCAAACCGTATTCGCGGTAGTTGCCCTTCAGCGCGGATCCATCCGTCTTGAAGTCTTTTTTCCCTTGGGTTGCTGCGGTTTCAATAGTCATGATGCTTTCCCTTCAGCACGGATAATGGCGCGCATGATTTTTTCCTGGCTGGCTTCACTGGCCGGCATTTCGCCGACGAGCCTGCCCTGGTTCATTACATAGATCCGGTCGCAGACGCCGAGCAGCTCTGGCATTTCCGACGAGATCATCAGCACGCTTTTGCCTTCGCTTACCAGTTGGTTGATGATCGTATAGATTTCGTATTTCGCGCCAACATCGATACCGCGTGTCGGCTCATCGAGGATCAGCAGGTCCGGATTGGCAAACAGCCACTTCGACAGGACAACCTTCTGCTGATTGCCACCGGAAAGATTCCCGGTCTTCTGATAGATGCTCGATGAACGGATATTGGTCTTGCGGCGATATTCATTCGCCACCCTCAATTCCGCCATGTCATCAAGCACGCCATTGTGCGAGACGCCCACGAGGTTGACGATCGTGGCATTATGCTTGATGTGATCGATCAGATTGAGGCCAAAGGTCTTGCGGTCTTCCGTGACATAGGCAATGCCGTTGTCGATCGCCTTGCCGATGGTCGAGACGTCCACCTTCTTGCCCTTGATGAAAACCTCACCGCTAATCTTGCGGCCGTAGGCCTTGCCGAAGACGCTCATGGCAAATTCCGTACGCCCGGCGCCCATAAGTCCGGCGATGCCGACAACCTCTCCCTTCCGAACATTGAGGTTGATGCCATTGATGACGGTGCGATCGCTGTGGATATGGTGGTGGACCACCCAATCCTTCACCTCGAACACCACCTCGCCAATGTCGGGTTCACGCTGCGGAAAGCGATCCGCCAGCTGGCGCCCGACCATGGACGTAACAATCCTGTCTTCCGAGATCTCATCCTTGTCCAGGGTTTCGATCGTGGCGCCGTCGCGCAGCACTGTGATGCGGTCGGCAACTTTACCGACTTCGTTCAACTTGTGCGAAATGAGAATGGAGGAAATGCCATGCGCCTTGAATTCCAGCAGCAGCGCCAGCAAAGCGTCGCTGTCCTTTTCGTTAAGGCTGGCCGTTGGCTCATCGAGAATGAGGAGTTCGACTTCCTTCGAAAGGGCCTTGGCAATCTCCACCAATTGCTGCTTGCCCACACCGAGATTGGTGATCAACGTCAGCGGATCTTCCTTCAAGCCGACTTTGGCGAGAAGTTCGCGAGTGCGGTTTTCCGCGATGTGCCAGTCGATAATGCCGAACTTTGCCGGTTCGTTGCCAAGGAAGATATTTTCGGCAATGGACAGGAGCGGAACGAGCGCCAGCTCCTGGTGAATGATGATGATGCCCTGCTTTTCACTGTCGCCAATATCGCGAAAATGCTGCTCCTGGCCGTTGTAAAATATTTCGCCTTCGTAGCTGCCGTGCGGATAGACGCCGCTTAGCACCTTCATCAAGGTTGATTTGCCCGCGCCGTTCTCGCCCACCAGAGCGTGAATTTCGCCTTTGCGCACATCCAGATTGACATTGTTCAGCGCCTTCACACCAGGAAATGTCTTGGTGATGTTGCGCATTTCGAGGATGGTTTCCATCGAGATCCTCATCGACGCTTTTGCAGCAATATGGCCTGCTGTGGCGTCGTTTCCTTCTGCAATTTATATTTGGCTCTGCGCCCTCGCGCCACCGAAAACATTAACCGGCGAGCCTCTATCGACATGGCAACGAACCCTGCGCGAAGAACGCAGGGTTCGGCACTGATCAAAGACCTACTTGATCTGATCTTCCGTGTAGTAGCCACCACCAATCAGGATTTCTTTCCAGTTGGTCTTGTCCACTTCGACTGGCTTCAACAGGTAGGACGGAACGACCTTGACACCATTGTTATAGGTCTTGGTGTCGTTGATTTCCGGCTCTTCGCCCTTGAGAACCTTGTCGATGAGGTTGGCCGTTACCTTGGCCAGCTCGCGGGTGTCCTTGTAGATGGTCGAGTACTGCTCACCGGCAATGATCGACTTGACCGATGGTACTTCGGCATCCTGTCCGGAAACGAACGGGAATGGCTGGTCAGCCGTGCCATAGCCCACACCGCGCAGCGACGAAAGGATACCGATCGACAGACCGTCGTAGGGCGAAAGAACCGCATTGACCTTCTTGTCAGTGTAATAGGCCGACAGGAGATTATCCATGCGCGCCTGGGCAACAGCACCATCCCAGCGCAGCGTGCCGACCTTGTCCATGCCGGTCTGACCGGACTGGACGACGAGCTTGCCACTGTCGATCAGAGGTTGCAGGACGGACATGGCACCATCATAGAAGAAGAAGGCGTTGTTATCGTCGGGCGAGCCGCCGAACAGCTCGATATTGAACGGGCCTTTTGCTTCCGGAAGGCCAAGAGCCTTCACGAGAGAACCAGCCTGCAGAACGCCAACCTGGAAGTTGTCGAAGGTCGTGTAGTAATCGACATTGCCGGAGTCGCGGATCAGGCGGTCATAGGAAATGACCTTGATGCCGGCATCGTGCGCCTGCTGCAGAACGTTCGACAAGGTCGTGCCGTCGATTGCAGCGATCACAAGAACCTTCACGCCCTTGGTGACCATATTCTCAATCTGCGCCAGCTGATTTGGAATGTCGTCTTCCGCATATTGCAGATCGGTAGCGTAACCGCGTTCTTTCAGCGCCTTCACCATGTTGTCGCCATCGGCAATCCAGCGCGCCGAGGATTTAGTCGGCATGGAAATGCCGACGGAACCCTTGTCCTGGGCAAAGGTTTGCGTACCCATCACACCAAGTGCGATCAATCCCGCGGCAAATAGTTTGAGCATTTTCACGTCTGTTCCTCCCAGTTTTCCAATCATGTCCGATGCGATATTCTCGGCTTCACCGACATTTTTGCACCGAACCAGTTCCTCCCAGAGCGGGTCATTTCAACATCTATCCGAAAAGTATGACTTTTGGAATAGGGCTTTCGCCATGATGTGATAATGTCCCTCACCGGCTCGTCCCGACCTGTGGACCGATCCATCAAAGGTCGTTTACATCAATATAATACTATTATAATATTTTTGAAAAGATGGTTCGATCGCTTAATTTGCGGACCTATAATTCATATACCCAAACATCCGGGAGGAAAGCCTTGAATCTGGTTCAGTTGATGAATGCCAATGGAAAGCGGCAAGTGGCCGCGCGCGTCGGTGATGAATTCCGGCAAGTAAAGCGAACGCGGTCTGTGCTGGAATTGGCGCATGCGGCGATCGAAGCGAAGACCGGCATCGCGACCATTGTGGAAAACCGTGGACTCGGCAAGAAACTGGATATCGCCGCGGCCTATGCGGAAGGCCGCCTGCTTCCCCCCGTCGATACGCACGATCCAGCGCACATCCACCTGACTGGTACCGGTCTCACGCATCTCGGATCGGCCGCAACGCGCGATGCCATGCACCGCAAGATCGGCGATGCCAAGGAGGAAACCCTCACCGATTCGATGAAGATGTTCCGCATGGGACTGGAGAACGGCAAGCCGAAGAAGGGCCAGGCCGGCGTTCAGCCCGAATGGTTCTATAAGGGTAACGGGTCCATGCTGACAGGTCCGGGACAGCCGCTCATCTCACCCGCCTTTGCCGACGATGCCGGCGAGGAGCCCGAGATCGCGGGCATCTATGTGATCGGCCCCGATGGTTCGCCCTTCCGCCTCGGCTTCGCGCTCGCCAACGAGTTTTCCGATCATGTCATGGAGCGCGTCAACTATCTCTATCTGGCCCATTCGAAACTCCGGCCATGTTCGGTTGGTCCGGAACTGATCGTCGGCGATCTGCCTGCCGATATCAGGGGTACCTCGCGTATCCTGCGAAAGAACAAGACCATATGGGAAAAGCCGTTCCTGTCCGGCGAAGACAACATGTCCCATACGATTGCCAATCTCGAGCATCACCATTTCAAATATGCAGTGTTTCGCCAGCCCGGCGATATTCACGTGCATATGTTTGGTACGGCGACGCTTTCCTTTGCCGATGGCGTGAAAACAGAAAACGGCGATGTGTTTGAGATCGAGGCACCGGCGTTTGGCTTGCCTTTGCGCAATCCGCTCAAGGTCGAAAAACCATCGAAGGTCAAGGTGACAGCGCTTTGATTGCACTGGCGGCTGGATCTAAGCCGAAGCCTACACATCCCCTGTATGGCCGGCGGTCAGCACCCGTTCCGCCCCTTCGCGGATAACGACACGCATGGCCTCCTTGGCCGCTTCTGCGTCGCCGGCCTTGATTGCGTCGGCGATTGCCGTGTGCCGTGCAACCGAACGAATATGGCTTTCCGAGTTGGGTATTGGCGAACTGATGGTAAAGGTGGTGACAAGTGCAACTTCGATCAGGGCACTGATCGAGCGCATAAACGGATTCCCGGAAGCATCGGCAATCCCAATGTGGAATTGCAGGTCGCTATAGACGAAATCCTGCGCGGAGTCGCGGGCGCTCCCCATCCTCGCGACCCAATGGTATAGCTTCTGAAGCTGTGCGTCAGTGCGCCGAAGCGCGGCAAGGCCTGCTGCCTCGGGCTCCAGGGCGAGACGCATTTCGACAATGCTCGAAAGAAAATGCGCGCTTGCTCCCGCTTCAAAATGCCAGACAAGAATATCCGGATCGAAAAGGTTCCAGTGCGAACGCTCGAGCACACGTGTGCCGATCTTGGCTTTTGGCTGGATCAAGCCCTTGGCAGCGAGCGTCTTCAATGCCTCGCGCAGCACGGTCCTGGAAACGCCGAATCGCTCGAGCAACTCGGCATCGCCGGGCAGAATGGTGTTTTCCGGATAAGCGCCGCTGATGATTTTCAGCCCGAGATCGCGCATGACATGGCCATGATGCGTGCGCGCCTGTCCCGCCGTGCGAAAATCGTAATTGGTGAGCTCGTTGTCTGCCAACTCTTCGCCTGCTATTTGTGTGTGTTACAGGGGAACTCAGCTAACAATCACCGCCCGCTCGAAACGCCAACGGCCCTGCCTCCCTGCCGGTCTCCCAACCTCTTCATTCTATTTATAATATTATAATATCATTAACAATCGGCAATATTTGTCCAGCGCCTTCCGGCGGGCGGGTCGCTTGCCAATTTGCCATCTCACAGTGTTAAGTCACACATGGCATTCACACTCCGGCAATTGCAATACTTCGTCGCTGTCGCGGAACAGGGCTCGATCACACGTGCCGCGCAAAACCTGTCGATCTCGCAATCGTCGATCACGGAGGCCGTGAAGGAACTCGAGAACGACCTCGGCGTTGAGCTCTTCGAGCGGCACCCGCGCGGACTCGATATCACCTATAACGGCCACCAGTTCCTGCGGCATGCAACCAAGATCCTGGCGGGTGTTTCAGATGCCCGCCGGTCCTTTTCCGCAGAAACGCCCAAGCCGGCGGGGAAGCTCAATCTGGGTGTCACCTCGCTGGTCGCCGGTTACGTATTGTCCGACCTTCTGGCCCGCTTTCGCCGTGCCAGCCCCGGTGTCGAGGTCAGTGCCATCGAGGACAACGGCTCCTATCTCGAACACCTGCTGGTTGGCGGCGAACTGGATGTAGCGGTAATGGTCATCTCCAACCTGCGCGACCGCATGGCGTTGCAAGCAGAAATCATCGAGACATCCCCCTATAGGCTGTGGCTGCCGCTGGGTCATCCGCTGGTCAGCGCAGATATCATCTCGATCAACGATATTGCCAGCGAACCGCTTATCATGCTGACCGTTGATGAAATCGAAGAAAACACCGGTAAGCTGTTGACCGCGCTTGGTGCGCGTCCGCACGTGGCCTTCCGCACGCGCTCGGTCGAAGCCGTCCGCAGCCTGGTTGCGACAGGCGCCGGCATCGCGTTGCTGCCGGATCTTGTCTACCGCCCATGGTCACTCGAAGGTGACCGGATCGAAAGCCGGGACGTCTCGGGCGCCCTGCCCGTTGTGCAGGTCGGCATGGTCTGGCGCAAGGGCTCCAGCCTGCCGCAGGCGGCACGCGATTTCGTCGGCATCGCCGAGGCTCTGCGAAGCGGACGCGGACGTTAAAACGTTGCGGTATCGGAAATTCCGATATCTACCTTCTCATAAATGAATTTGCGAATGCGGGGAAATAAAGGCACTCTATTTTCCGGGAACATAGGCCGCAAAATGCGGCCCAAACGGGAGAATTGAGATGAAGCAGATTCTGAAATCCTGCACTGCGCTGACGCTTTCCCTTGCCTTCACGACACAGGTCCTCGCTCAGGAAGCGTTGAAGGAGCTTGGCAAGGGCGAAGGCGAACTCTCCATTGTCGCGTGGCCTGGCTATATCGAACGCGGAGACACGGACAAGGCCTACGACTGGGTCACAGGCTTTGAAAAGGAAACCGGCTGCAAGGTCAGCGTCAAGACTGCTGCGACATCGGATGAGATGGTCGCACTGATGAATGAAGGCGACTTCGATCTTGTCACCGCCTCCGGCGATGCTTCGCTACGTCTCGTCGCTGGCAAGCGCGTGCAACCGATCAACACCGATCTCATACCAAGCTGGAAGACTCTCGACGAACGCATTCAGAATGCGCCGTGGCATACGGTCAAGGATGTCCATTACGGCGTGCCCTATGTCTGGGGCCCAAACGTGCTCATGTATAATACGGATGCCTTCAAGGATAAGGCGCCGTCCAGCTGGAACGTTGTGTTCGAGGAGATGACCCTGCCGGACGGTAAATCGAACAAGGGGCGGATCCAGGCCTATGACGGCCCGATCCACGTTGCCGACGCCGCCAACTACCTCATGTTCCACAAGCCAGAACTGGGCATCAAGAGCCCGTATGAACTCAACGAAGACCAGTACAAAGCGGCGCTTGATCTCCTGCGAGTGCAGCGGACCCTCGCCGGCCGCTACTGGCACGATGCGATGATCCAGATCGACGACTTCAAGAATGAAGGTGTGGTAGCCTCCGGTTCATGGCCGTTCCAGGTCAATTTGCTGAAAGCGGAGAAGAAACCCATCGCATCTGTTGTCCCTGAGGAAGGCGCCACGGGGTGGGCGGATACGACCATGCTGCATGTCGACAGCCCGCATCCGAACTGCGCCTATCTGTGGATGGAACATTCGCTGTCTCCGAAGGTACAGGGCGATGTTTCCGCCTGGTTCGGCGCCAATCCTTCGGTCGGGGCAGCCTGCAAAGGCAATGAGCTTCTGACTGACGAAGGCTGCGCCACCAACGGCTACAATGATTTCGACAAGATCAAGTTCTGGAGGACGCCGGTTACGAAGTGCGAAAGCCAGAGCGAGTGTGTGCCTTATCACCGCTGGGTCTCCGACTATATCGGTGTGATCGGCGGACGGTGATCGGCCGCAACGGCCGATGTCGATTATCTCTCCCCTCGTGGGAGAGAAAGTGATTTCGGCACTTAGCGAGCAAAGCGAAGCTCAAGTGCCAGAAATCGCCAGAGAGGGGATAGTTCTGGCGCCAACAAATCCCCTCTCTTGGATTTTCTAAGGATTTAGCAAGAGGCCAAAATCCTTTCTCCCCTACATGGGGAGATAACCCGCGCCCTGGAGCAAGCCATGACTGCCGCCGTCCTGTTCGAAAATGTATCGCGCCATTTCGGGGCCGTGCGCGCCGTGGACGCGGTCGATCTAGCCATTGCCGAAGGTGAGTTCTTTGCCATGCTTGGCCCTTCAGGCTCCGGCAAGACCACTTGCCTGCGATTGATGGCAGGATTCGAACAGCCGACGGGCGGGCACATCGAGATTTTCGGTGAAACCGCGGAAGGCGTGCCGCCCTACAGGCGCAGCGTCAACACGGTCTTCCAGGACTACGCCCTGTTTCCACATCTCAACATCCTCGACAATGTAGCCTATGGCCTGATGGTCAAGGGCGTCGGCAGGCAAGAGCGGCAAAAGGCGGCGGAAGACGCGCTCGCCATGGTCAAGCTGCCGGGCTACGGCGTTCGGCGTCCCGGCCAGCTTTCGGGCGGCCAGCGCCAGCGTGTGGCCCTCGCGCGGGCATTGGTCAACAAGCCGAAAGTTCTGCTTCTGGACGAGCCGCTCGGCGCGCTCGATCTGAAACTGCGCGAGCAGATGCAGGAGGAGCTGAAATCCCTGCAGAAATCCCTTGGCATCACCTTTGTCTTCGTTACTCACGACCAGGGCGAGGCGCTCTCCATGGCCGACCGAATTGCCGTCTTCAATGACGGCAAGATTCAGCAACTCGGCACACCGGAGGAAGTCTACAAACAGCCGAAAACGCGCTTTGTGGCCGATTTCGTCGGTTCCTCGAATGTCCTGCCGCCAGAATTTGTCGCGCAACTGGGCGCGGCGGGCCGATATGCGAGCCTGCGGCCGGAGGCGATCACGCTGGGTGGCAGCAGCGCCGGCAAGCTTGTCCTCGATGGCACCGTCCTATCGCGCAGTTTCCTCGGTGCCGCCAATCGCGTGCTCGTCAGCGTCAACGGTACAAAGATCAATGTCATGAGCCCGGCGGCGACATCGATCCCCGCGGAGGGCAACCCGGTCAGGTTGAGTTTCGATCGCACTGATCTGCATCTGATGGATGCGGCGTCATGAGCGCGATCGTCCAACAACGATCGATTCTCCGCGACCGCGGCAACCTGAGCAGCCGCATCTCGGATTTCCTCTGGAAGCACCCGCATGTGCTTCTTACTATTTTACTTGCGCCGCCGCTTCTCTGGCTGGGTGTCATCTATCTCGGTTCGCTTTTCGCGCTGCTGCTGCAAAGCTTCTTCTCGATCGATGATTATTCCGGGCTGATCAACTACGAATTCACACTTGCGACCTACAGGCAGCTCCTGAACGAAGCCAATTTCGACATCATCGTGCGAACAGTGTCGATGGCTGCCATCGTGACGCTGGTCTCGGCCGTCATTGCCTTTCCCATCGCCTACTATGCCGCCCGCTACGCCCGGGGAAAATGGAAGGTGTTCTTCTATCTCGGCGTCATGCTGCCGCTCTGGTCGAGCTATCTCGTCAAGATCTACGCCTGGAAGCTCATCCTTGCCAAGGAAGGCATCCTCACTTGGCTCCTGACGAAGCTGAACCTGCTCTGGCTGCTCGACGCCTGGCTATCACTCCCCGTCATCGGCGGCAATTCCCTGTCGGTGAGCTACACCGGCACATTCATTGTCTTCGTCTATGTGTGGATGCCGTTCATGATCCTACCGATCCAGGCAGCGCTTGAGCGCGTCCCGAGCAACCTCATCGAGGCCTCATCCGATCTTGGTGGCACCCCGCAACAGACCTTCCGGCATGTGCTGTTTCCACTGGCTCTGCCCGGTATTGTTGCCGGATCGATCTTCACTTTCTCGCTGACCCTCGGCGACTACATCATCCCGCAGATCGTTGGTTCCTCCCGGCTCTTCATCGGCCAGGCTGTCTATGCCCAGCAAGGCACGGCCGGGAATATCCCGCTGGCTGCAGCCTTCACGGTCGTACCCATCATGATCATGGGCTTCTATTTGTGGATGGCGAGACGGATGGGGGCTTTCGATGCGCTCTGACAAATCCAGCACCGCACCTTTGGGCTTGAAAATCGCGGCTGCTGGCGGGCTGCTCTTCCTGCACCTGCCATTGCTTCTGATCTTTCTCTATGCCTTCACGACCGAGGAAAAAAGCTATCAGTTCCCGCCGCCCGGCCTGACCTTGAAATGGTTCGCGGTGACGTGGGACAGGCCGGATGTCTGGCAAGCCCTGTCATTATCGGTGCGCGTGGCTTCGATTTCGACAGTCATTGCTCTGGTCCTTGGAACACTCTGCGCTGCAGCCGTCAGCCAGACACGTTTCTTTGGACGCGAGACCATTTCGCTACTGGTCATCCTGCCCATCGCCCTCCCAGGCATTATCACCGGCATTGCCCTGCGCTCAGCGTTCAGCCTGGCGGATATTCCCTTCTCGTTCTGGACCATCGTCCTTGGTCACGCGACCTTCTGCATCGTCGTTGTCTACAACAATGCCGTAGCGCGCTTCCGCCGCGTCTCCGGTTCGTTGATGGAAGCCTCGATGGATCTTGGCGCGAACGGTTTCCAGACCTTCCGTCATATCATTCTGCCGAATATCGGCACCGCACTGCTTGCCGGCGGCATGCTCGCCTTCGCGCTGTCGTTCGACGAGGTCATTGTGACCACTTTCACCGGCGGGCAACAATCGACCCTGCCCATCTGGATGCTGCAGGAACTGATCCGCCCGCGCCAACGCCCCGTGACCAATGTCGTTGCGATGGTCGTGGTGATCGTGACGTTCCTGCCAATCCTCGCGGCCTACTACCTCACGCGCGACGGCGACCAGATCGCCGGCTCGGGCAAATAATATGGGAGAACATGTCATGGATACGAAATTGCTGATCGGTTCAAAGTTTGAAGCCGGAACGGAAGCAGAGGAACACGTCCTCAATCCGAAGACTGGTGCCAAGATCATCGATCTTGCCGAGGCCTCCCACAGCCAGATCGATGCTGCCGTTGACGCCGCAGAAAAGGGATTTACCAGCTGGTCGCGTACCACGCCTGCCGAGCGATCCGTATACCTTCTGAAGATCGCAGACGCCATCGAGAAGCATGCGGATGATTTCGCTGCGCTCGAAGCCCTCAATTGCGGCAAGCCGATCAATGCGGTGCGCAACGATGAACTGCCAGCGATCATCGATTGCTGGCGCTTCTTCGCCGGCGCGGTCCGCACTCTCACGTCTCCGGTCGCTGGTGAATATCTGCCGGGCCATACTTCAATGATCCGCCGCGATGCCATCGGCATTGTCGGTTCCATTGCACCCTGGAACTACCCGCTGATGATGATGGCATGGAAATTGGCGCCCGCTATCGCAGGTGGCAACACGGTGGTGTTCAAGCCGTCGGAACAGACACCACTCACCGCGCTGAAAATGGCTCGGCTGCTGGCCGGGATTCTGCCGGAGGGCGTCGTCAATGTCATTCTCGGGCGCGGCGAAACGGTTGGCAATGCGCTGATCAACCACCCGAAGATAGGCATGGTGTCGATCACCGGCGATATTGCCACCGGCAAGAAGGTGCTGCAGGCGGCGGCAAAGACGGTGAAACGCACGCATCTGGAACTTGGCGGCAAGGCTCCTGTCATCGTCTACAACGACGCCGATCTCGAAGCGGTCGTGAACGGCATCCGCACCTTCGGCTATTACAATGCCGGACAGGACTGTACAGCAGCTTGCCGAATTTATGCGCAGGACGGCATCTACGAAAAGCTGGTTGCGGACCTCACCTCTGCCGTCTCCACGATCCGCTACAATGAGGAAGACGATACGGTCAATGAAATAGGCCCGTTGATCTCCGGCCGTCAGCGTGACCGCGTTGCTAGTTTCGTCGAACGGGCGACCGAGCAGAAGCATATCGAGATCACGACAGGCGGCAGTGCTGGCAGCAAGAACGGCTTCTTCTTCCAGCCGACAGTGGTTGCGGGCGCGACCCAGGAGGACGAGATCGTCCGCCGCGAAGTGTTTGGCCCCGTGGTTTCCGTGACGCGATTTAAAGACGACGATCAGGCCGTTGCCTGGGCCAATGACAGCGATTACGGCCTCGCCTCTTCCGTATGGACGCAGGATATTTCCAAGGCGATGAAAGCCGCCTCCCGCTTGCAATATGGCTGCACATGGATCAACACCCACTTCATGCTGACCAATGAAATGCCGCATGGCGGTGTCAAGCAATCGGGCTACGGCAAGGACATGTCGGTCTATGCGCTCGAGGATTACACCGCCGTGCGCCACATCATGATCAACCACGGATAGGCCGGTCCGGACTTGGCTGAGGCTGCCAACTGTGGTTCTATCGCATCAGGAGTGACAACCGATGACGACACGCGGCTTTACCGGCCGGCGGCAACCGCCGGAAACCACAGATCGCATCCCGCCCGGGCAGTCCCTGACTGACGATTTTCCGGTGCTGTCTGCCGGACCGACACCGCGTATCCGCACGGACGACTGGTCCTTCACGCTCAAGGTCGGTCCCAAGCCGGTCATCAAATGGACCTGGGCCGAATTCAATGCGCTGCCGCAAACGAAATTTACCCGCGATATTCATTGCGTCACTGCCTGGTCGAAACTCGATACGCGCTGGCAGGGCGTGCTGATTGATGATGTCCTGGCGGAAGCTGGCATAGAACCGCCGACGGAATTCACGCTGGCGCATTCCTATGACGGCTATTCGACAAATGTACCTGCAAAGGACCTTCTCGGCGGTAAGGCGATGATCGCGACGCATTATGACGGCAAGCCCCTGGTCCCGGACCACGGCGGCCCGGCCCGTCTGCTCGTCCCGCATCTCTACTTCTGGAAATCGGCAAAGTGGATCAACGGCCTGCAATTCACGACACGCGATGAACCCGGCTTCTGGGAACTGCGCGGCTACCACACCTATGGCGATCCGTGGCGCGAGCAGCGCTACACTGGCGACTGAGAATGCAGGAGCAGATGCTCGCCACACAGGCGAAATGGCAGAAGGCGACGATAACGGGAATCGTCAGGCAGACACCCCGCGTCACCAGTTTCTTTTTCAAGCCCTCCCGGCCCTTGGCCTACCTGCCGGGCCAGCATGTTGACGTACGACTGAGCGCCCCCGATGGTTATCAGGCGCAGCGCAGCTATTCTATCGCATCGACGCCCGAAAGTGGCGAGACAATTGAGCTCGCCATCGAACGGCTGGATGATGGTGAGGTATCCACCTTCTTCCATGATATCGCGACGATTGGCGACGAGATCGAATTGCGTGGTCCCATCGGCGGGCATTTCATCTGGACCGTAGAAGATGGCGGGCCGCTCCTGCTGATCGGTGGCGGGTCCGGCGTGGTGCCACTCGTGTCGATGACTCGCCACCGCGCGGCGCAAAATTCATCGGCGCCCGTCCTGCTGCTCTATTCCGCACGGACATGGGACGAGCTGATTTTCCGGGATGAATTACTGTCGCTCAAGCAGGAAGGCGATGATTTCGATCTTGCCCTCACCCTTACGCGCGAACATGCGGCACATAATGCCGACTACGGCCGGCGTATCGATCCGGCGATGGTCGCGGAATTGCTGCCCCGCATGCCATCGCCCCCAAAACAGGTATTCGTCTGCGGCTCGAATGCCTTCGTCACCGCGGCCACCGACGCGCTGATTGCGGCAGATGTTCCGGCTGCAATCATCCGCACCGAGCGCTACGGTGTCTAGGTTGCTCTAATTCGGCAATGCCATGTTGCCGATCCGTGCACCACTCGCCGTGTCGAACAGATGGCTGGTCGCCGGATCAATCGCGACATGGAGGGTGTCGCCTGGCTTGATCGACAGACGATCGCGGAACAGGCAGGAAATCTCCTGATTTCCAATCTTGCCCACCACCATGATCTCGGAGCCCGTCGGTTCGACCACATCGACTTTGACTGGAATTCCCTGATCGGCGATCCTGATGTGCTCGGGGCGGATGCCATAGGTTGCCTCGGCGGCCGTGGGTGAGCCCGCGCCGTTTGGCAACGGCAATCGGATGCCGTCCGGCGTGACAAACGCGCCACCTTCGACCTTGCCCTTGAGGAAATTCATCGCCGGCGAGCCGATAAACCCGGCAACAAACAGGTTTGCGGGATAGTCATAAAGGTCCAGCGGCGTGCCAATCTGTTCGACAAGGCCGTCCTTCATGACGACAATCTTGTCCGCCATCGTCATGGCTTCGATCTGGTCATGGGTCACGTAAACGATCGTTGTGCCAAGACGTTGGTGCAAACCTTTGATTTCGCTACGCATCTGCACGCGAAGTTTTGCGTCGAGATTGGACAGCGGTTCGTCGAACAGGAACACCTGCGGGTCGCGCACGATTGCACGGCCCATGGCGACGCGCTGGCGCTGGCCGCCGGATAGCTGCCGTGGAAAACGATCCAGCAGCTTTTCGAGGCCGAGGATCTCTGCTGCACGTCCGACGCGGCTTTCCTTCTCCTGCTTCGGCGCATTCTTCAGCATGAGCGCGAAGCCCATATTGTCCGCAACGGTCATGTGCGGGTAGAGCGCGTAGTTCTGGAACACCATGGCGATATCGCGCTCTTTCGCCGGCAGGTCGTTGACCACACGGCTGCCGATGGCGATCTCGCCGCCGGTGATTTCCTCAAGACCGGCGATCATGCGCAGCAGTGTCGATTTCCCGCATCCGGAAGGTCCGACCAGAATAACGAACTCGCCGTCTTCGATGTCGACCGAAACGCCATGCATGACGTTGACATTGCCGTAAGTCTTGGTGACGTCCCTGATGGAGACCGAGGCCATGCGACCCTCCTGTTCTTTTCTTGAATTAACCGCCCTTGACGGCACCGGCAGTAAGACCGGCAATGATCTGGCGTTGTGCAAAGACCGTAAGAAGCAGCACCGGCAGCGTTACCACAAAGGCAGCAGCGGCTAGCGGTCCCCAACTCACCTGTTCGAACGACAGCATGTTATAGACGGCAACCGGCAGCGTTCGCGTTTCGCGGCTGGCGAGCACGATACCGAAGACGAAATTGTTCCACGAGAAGATGACTGCCAGGATCAGCGACACGACGATGCCAGGTTTCGCGATCGGCAGTGCGACCATGCGGAACACCTGCCACGAGGTTGCGCCGTCGATCATTGCGGCTTCCTCGAGCTCCATCGGCGTGGTTTCGAAGTAGCCAATCATGATCCAGATGACGATTGGCACTGTCACGACGAGGTGGATGATGATTTGCGGCCAGAGCGTACCCAAGAGCCCCAAGGTCTGGAACAGCAGGAAGAGCGGGATCAGATAGGACAGGCCGGGCGTCATGCGGGCGATCATGACAACAATGGCCGCCTTGTCCGCGCGCAGGCGGGCTATACCGTAGCCTGCCGGAACACCAACCAGCAGCGCCAGCAGCGTCGCGGTGCCTGTCACCAGAAGGCTGTTCCAGAAATAGTGCAGGAAATCATTGGTGGCGAAGATGTCCGTATAGTTTGACCAGGCGAAATGCTCCGGAATGAAGATCGGCGGATAGGCCCCGTTGTCGATTTCGTATTTCAGCGAAAGCGACAGCATCCACAAAAAGAAGAAGATTGCCGGTGAAACAATCACGAAGACGATAAAGGCTGTACCTACGGATTTAAGCAAATTGCGGCGCGCCATGGCTTGTCTCCTCAGCTGTTCCACTTTGTCCGCTGGCGCAGGTAGAGCAGCGCGAGCGACATGGTGATGATGACGATAAAGAAGACAACGGCGAGCGCCGAACCATAGCCGATGTCGTAATAGGAGAAGGCGACATTATAGAGATAGATGTTGATCGTCTCCGAGGCGGTGCCTGGCCCGCCCTGGGTCATGGCAAAGATGATGTCGAAGCTTTTCAGCGCATCGATGGAGCGAATGATCACGGCAACCATCATGAAGGGCAGGATCATCGGCAAGGTGATATAACGGAACTTCTGCCAGCCATTGGCGCCGTCGATCTCGGCACTCTCGAAGGGATCGCGCGGCATCGCCGCCAGTCCACCCAGCACGATCAGCATGACGAGCGGCGTCCACTGCCAAGTCTCGACCAGCACGAGCGATGGGATCACGGTGTTCTGATTGAATATCCATTCCTGCGGACCGATGCCGATCAGCGACAGCAGGTAGTTGAGGACACCCAGTTGCGGATGGAACATCATGGTCCAGACGAGGGCGATCGCCACGGGCGTCGCCATCATCGGCATGACGAATATGCCGCGCAACAAGCCGCGCATCGGCAGTTTGCTGTCGAAGACCAGTGCGGCAATCGTACCGAAGAACAGCGGTGCCACGACGGACAGGACCGTGTAGAGCACAGTATTGCTCATCGATTGCCAGAAGCGAACGTCACTGGCAAGCCGGGCAAAATTGGCGAAGCCGACGAAGCTTTTTTCACCGCCCAGATGCCACTCATTGACGCTCATCCAAAGGGTGAACGCCCAGGGGAAGATGATGACCGCCCCGACAATGACCAATGCCGGGATGACAAACGGCCAATAGCTTGGCTTCAGCCGGCTTTTGCCAGCCTTCGTTTTGGCATTTTGCTTTTCACTGGTCATGGTCGGGGCGGCGATTGTCATCAGCTTTCACTACGGGCCAGGACTGGACGGAATTCTTCCGTCGCACGTTTCATTTCCGTTGCAGGATCGGCTCCACCAAGGAGATTGGTCAATCCAACACCCATTACGTCTCGGAACTCCGTGACAGGAACGATGACCGGCAGGCACAGCTTGCTGATCGGCGCCGATTCCGACAAAACTTTCGCCCACTCGGACGGCATGGTCACGCCCTTGAGCACTTCCGGATCGTTGAGAACCGAGTTGCGGAACGGAACGCCCGAGCCCGATTGTAGCAGGCGTGCGCCCATTTCTTTCGAAATCGCCCACTGGCAGTAGAGATAAGCGGCTTCCTTCTTCGACGAGCCTTCTGTTACGCCAATGCCGTCACCAAATGTCGGTGCAGCCTGGGCAACCGGACCCTTGGGCATGACGCCGTAGCCGACCTTGCCAACGACACGGGACTTCTGTGGGTTTTCGAGCGGTGGCGCGAAGCCGATACCATCGAGCCACATAGCGACCTTGCCCTGCAGGAAGCTGGACTGGCATTCCGCCCAGTTGAAGCCCGTAACACCGGGAGGCGCCGATTTGGTCATCAGACGCTGGTAAAGCGTTGCAGCCTCGATGGCTTCAGGCGTATCCGTCTGCAGCTTGCCATCCTCGACCGTGCTCTTGCCGTAACCAAGCATCAGGCTGGCCCAGACCGGCGTGTTGGCATTCTTCATACCACGAGCGACAAAACCATAAACGCCATTGTCCTTGTCGGTCAGCTTTTCGGCGGCAGCGACAAGTTCATCGAACGTCTTCGGAAATTCGACACCCTTGGCGGCAAAGAGCTCCTTGTTCCAGTAGACAATCCAGTAGTCCACCGAGAATGGCAGTCCGCCGAAACGGCCGTTCTTGTCCTTGGCAAAAGCCAGACCAGCTTCGGCGAAGTCGCTCTCGACCAGGGAAGGTTCAGTCAGGCTTGGGTCCTTGAGGAAAGGCGTCAGGTCGGCAAGCCAGCCGCCCTTTTCGAACTGCCGCTTCTGGACGTGATAGCTGATATGGATAACGTCGAAGCTTGGCTTGCCGGATGTCAACTCGATGACGGCCTTCTGGCGCTGCTGCTGCTCGGGCGTCTGTTCGGAATTGACCTTGATGCCAGTGAGTTCCTCGAACTCCTTCTGGTATTTCTGCAGGATATCGCCGCGCGGGCTCTTGATCAGGTTGACCTCGATCGTGGTGCCTGCATATTTCTTCCAGTCGACATTGGCGAATGCCGGCCTCAATCCGGTGATGCTGGCAGCACCAAGGGCCGCTGACCCGGCCAGGAACTGGCGTCGCGTCGGTTTAACGAAGTTCATGCTCATTGTTTCCTCCTCGTGTGACTCATGCGAAGCTGCAACTCCCATTACCGGCTTCGAACGATTTAAAGTTTCAGTGCCAAATTCCTCGCATTGTTGATATGCACTGCGATCGCATCCATCGCCGTCTGCGGGTCTCGGGTTTCGATGGCGGTCAGCACCGCAAGATGCTCCCGCATGACCGGGACAACACGACCGGTAATGCGAAACCGCTCCTGGTTGATCAGGCGCATCTTGATCGCATTGATGCGGTATGCCTTTGCAATGATCCCGTTCCCGAGGGAATCGATGATCGTTTCATGCAGGTTCCAGTCGATCGTCTGCGCCTGGAGTTCAAGCTCGGGTGTCTCCCTGCCCTGCATGGCTTCCTCTAGCGTGTCTTCATGCTCCTTGCGCAGCTTTGCCAGCAGTTCGTCGGATGCGGAAAGGCAGAACAGTGCGATCGCCTCCTTTTCCATGAACAAACGAAACTGGAACGCTTCGCGGATCAGGTTGAGATCGATATGCGCAATCTGGATGCCACGTTGCGGAATGGTCTTGACCAGCCCCTCTGCCTCCAGACGGGGCACCAGTTCGCGAATGGCTCCAAGCGGCATTCCAGTCATCGCAACAAGCTGACGCTGTGACACGAACTGACCCGGATTGATATCACGGGCCAGAAGATGCTCCGTGAAGCTCGCATAAGCCTTCTCTCGCAATCTTACCGGCTCGTTACCATCATCCATGCCCGACCTCCCTGACGAGTCGCTTCGTCACTCCCTTTATTACGCAGCGGCCGCGACAAACAAGCGGTCGAAGATACCGGTAAGACGCTTGAAATCAGAATCCGACAGGGCTTGCAGTGGCGCCCGTGCCCGGCGCCAGCCATCGTCGCCGCTATGGTGCGCGACCATCGCCTTAACCGCCGGTGTAACCGGAAATTTCAGAAGTTCGTTGACCGCTTCAATCATCGTCGGATCTTCGCGACCCTCATTGATCATGGGCAGCAGACGATCCGCATAAAGATTCGCCATGCCCGAGATCGCGCCCTGTCCGCCAAGTCGCACGCCGGCAGCAAGATCGCGTTCGTCGCCAATGAGGATCGCCAGATCCTTGTGCCTGGCCAGCAGCGTCTCGGTATAGCTCCAGTTGCCCGACGAATCCTTGACGCCCGCAACGACATTGGGGAAGGCTTCGCGCAACCGGCTAACCAGAGCGACCGAGATTTCAACGGCTGTTACTGACGGAATATTGTAGAGAATGACACTTCTCGCCGACGTGCCGATTTCGGCAAAGACCGACGAGAACCAGACGAACAATCCATCGTCGCTGACATTCTTGAAGTAGGAAGGCGGAGCGAGCAGCACGCCGCGGCATCCGGCATGAAGTGCGACGCGGGCTTGTGCCGCTGCGTCCAAATAGGAATTGGCCATGACACCGATGACGATCTGTGCCGGCTCGATCCCGGCGCTGAGGAATGCGTTGAACACGATCTCACGCTCGTCATTGCCGATCGAAGAGCCCTCGCCCGTGGTTCCGAACAACGTCACGCTTGTACAACCGCTCTGCAGGCAATGCTGGGCATGATTGACGGCTTTCGGCACGTCGATACGCATCTTGGTATCGAAGGGCGTGGTTAGCGCGGCGGAAAGTCCAAATCGATCCCCAGACAATTGCTTCTCCCAATCTTGTGTACGACTAAGAACGTACTAACATGTCAGTCACATGTCAATATGTCCGCGCTGACTTTTTACGGCCCGACGGGTCGTCAAACCGTGTTGTCAGGAAAGGAAATCGTCGACTTCGGATTTTGTCGGTGCGCCGCGACGGCCGCCGAAGCGGGAGCATTTGATTGCTGCGGCAGCGCTGGCAAAGCGCATGATCTGGTACATTGGATAGCCGCGAACGAGACCCCAGGCGAAGGCGCCATGGAAAACATCGCCCGCCGCAAGCGTGTCCACCACATTCACTTGAAAGGCAGGCATGTGGCGCACCTCGCCTTCAAGCTCATCGTACCAGAAGCATCCTCTACCGCCGCCGGTAACGGCAATGAATGTGCCATCGCGACCATAGAGCGCTGCAAGAGCCACGGTCGCCCTTTCCGGATCGCTTTCGCCGGTCACCAGTTCCGCTGCCGGTTCGGAGGCGACGATATGCGAGGCAAGCGGCAGCAGCATTTCCAGCGTTTCGAGCGGCGCCGTATCGGCATCGAGGACGCCGTGAACATCGGCTTCTCGCGCAGCTTTCAGTGCCTCGGCAGCGGCAAGCGGCCAGCGCACGTCGGTCATCACGACGTCGAAGGCGCCGTCCGCGATCGACGGCGTCACCTCGGGCACCGATAACAGTGCTGCATCATAGAACGGAACGATCATCCGCTCTCCAGTCGCATCGACAAAGATCGAGGAAAACGCCGAGCGAGCGCCATCGATACGTCGGACGTGCGAGCAATCCACCCCCTCGGCTGTCAATTCGGCAATCACCCGCCGCCCGATATCGTCGTGCCCGGTCGAGGCCCAGAGTGAAACATTGCCACCAAGGCGGGCAATGCTCGCCGCGGCACTAGACGCCATCCCGGCGGCAATCTCGACGGCCTCGACGGGGATGAATTTCCCTGGTCCGGACGGCAGTCGATCCAGCCGGAAAATTGTATCCATGGTCAGCGCTCCGACACAGAGAATTCGTGACTTTGTCGGATTGGCCATGGTTGAAGCTTTCTTTTGCGGCATTGGTGCGGAATGGAAGAAGTCGCCCCAGTTAGCGTCTTGCTTTACTCCTTGGCAATAACTGTCCCTGAGATTTCCGGCCCGCCAATTGACATTCCCAACCAAAACCGGAGAGAGTTGCAAACACCTTCAAGTCGGGGGACCTGCAGATGATAGAAGCCGCCATAAAGCCGGACGTTCATGCATTTTTCGACAAGCGGACCAGTTCCGTCCAATATGTCGTTACAGATCCTGGAACCAGACACTGTGCCATTGTTGATGCGGTTCTGGATTTTGACGAAAAATCAGGGGCGACCGCAACGTTCAACGCGGATCAGATTCTGCATTATGTGGAAGCAAACGGCTTGAAGGTCGAATGGATCCTCGAAACGCATCCGCATGCGGATCACTTTTCCGCCGCGCACTACCTGCAATTGAAAACCGGGGCTGCGACTGCAATCGGAAGCCATATTGTCGAGGTGCAGGCGCTGTGGAAGAAACTCTACAACTGGCCTGACTTTCCGGCCGACGGATCGCAGTGGAGCAGACTGTTTAGTGCCGGCGACCGCTTCAAGATTGGCGATATGGACGGTTTCGTGATGTTCTCACCCGGCCATACTCTCGCATCGATCACCTACGTCATCGGCGATGCTGCTTTCGTCCACGATACAATGTTCATGCCTGATAGCGGGACGGCACGCACCGATTTTCCTGGCGGAAGCGCAGAGCAGCTGTGGCAATCGATCGAGGCGATCCTTGCCCTGCCCGAGGAGACCAGGGTCTTCGTCGGTCATGACTATCAACCCGGTGGCCGCGAGCCATTATGGGAAAGCACGGTGGCCGAACAGAAATCCGGCAACACACACGTGTCGAAGTGCAAGACCGAAGCGGAATTCGTTGCGATGCGAACAGCGCGCGACAAGACATTGCCAATGCCGAGGCTCATTCTGGCTGCTCTGCAAGTCAATATCAGTGGCGGGCGGCTTCCGCAGGCCGAAGCCAATGGCAAGCGCTATCTGAAAATACCGCTCGACGCGCTTGGTGAGGCAAAATGGGAGTGAACCCTCAAACGGCAAGGGCCGCTACCCTACCGATAGCAGGCCCTCGCTCCTTCATTTACCCCCACCTGCTTAGGCGACTTCATGATTGGCGATGCGCTCAAGCGCACGAACCAGGCCCGAGTGATCGAGACCGCCGTCACCATTGGCTGCGCAGCTGTTGAACAACTCCTGCGTCGATGCCGTATTCGGCAGCGAGACTCCGAGCGTCTTTGCACTTTGCAGCGCCAGGTTGAGATCCTTCTGATGCAGCGATATCCGGAAGCCCGGCTCGAAGGTTCGCTTGATCATGCGGTCGCCATGAAGTTCAAGAATGCGCGACGAGGCAAACCCGCCCATCAGAGCCTCTCGCACCCGGGCCGGATTGGCGCCTGCTTTCGACGCCAGCACCAACGCCTCTGATATGGCTTCGATCGTCAGCGCCACGATGATCTGGTTCGCAACCTTCGTTACCTGTCCATCGCCGCAATCGCCGACAAGCGTAATGTTCTTGCCCAGCAGCTTGAAGAGAGGCAAGGCGCGGTCAAAGGCACTTTGCTCACCGCCAGCCATAATGCTGAGTGTTGCATTCTTGGCGCCCACCTCGCCGCCGGAGACTGGCGCATCGATATATTCGCTGCCGGTTTCGCGGACTTTCCTGGCAAATTCCTTGGTCTCGATCGGCGAGATCGAGCTCATATCGATGACCAGCTTGCCGGGCTTCAGTCCGAATACCACACCGTTTTCGCCAAAGAGAACGTCTTTCACTTCCGGCGTGTCCGGTAGCATCAGGATAATGATGTCGGTCTTCTCGGCCAATGCTTTCGGGCTTTCGACAATCTTCAGACCGTTATCGATCAGTTCCTGCCTCGGTTCGATGAAGAATTTCGAGGTGTAGAGGTCGTGCCCGGCATCCTGCAAATGGCGCGCCATGGGCGTGCCCATGATGCCCAGTCCAATGAACCCTATATCCGCCATGTTCAGCTCCTGATCCTGATGATGTCCGCGTGCTTTTGCGTCGTTGAAGCTTCGTTCAACCAGCCAAGTCCGCGTTGCGTTTCTGTTTTTGGTTTATATTCGCAGCCGATCCAGCCTTCGTAGCCAGCACGATCCAGTGCCGCGAATACGAATGGATAATTGATTTCACCCGTGCCGGGCTCGTGTCTTCCCGGATTGTCGGCGAGCTGGATATGCGCGATGCGTTGTTTGTGCCGCTCAAAGGTTGCAACGAGTTCGCCTCGCGTCCGCTGCTGGTGGTAAAGGTCATATTGGATGAACAGATTGTCGCTGCCGACCTCTTCGATGATCGAAGCCGCCTGCTCGACGGTGTTCAGATAGAAGCCCGGAATATCGTAATTATTGATTGGCTCGATCAGCAGCCGGATATCGTATTTGGCAAGTTCTTGCGCGGCGAGCCGCAGATTAGGGACGAAGGTTGTGCGCAGGGTATTGTCCGCCAAACCACTCGGGGCGATGCCCGATAGACAATTGATCTGTTTGCAACCGAGTGCCGTGGCATAATCAATAGCCGTTGCGACGCCGCGCCGGAATTCATCGATCCGGTCCGGCAGCACTGCTATACCGCGCTCGCCCGCCGCCCAGTTGCCTGCTGGAAGGTTGTGAAGGACCTGAACAAGCTTGTTCTCGGCCAATTCCTGCTTCAGTTCCTCGACCTTATAGTCATAAGGGAAAAGGTATTCGACCGCTTCAAATCCTGCCTCGCTCGCAAGGGCAAAGCGTTCCAGAAACGGAACTTCGTTGAAGAGCATTGTCAAATTGGCGGCAAATTTGGGCATACATACCTCCCGGAATGGATTGCGTTCTCAGTCAAGATATGCGGCGACCGCAGTCGGCACATCCTCGTTACGCTCGGCAAGCTCCTCGAACTCGACGACCGCGTTGATATCCGCCCCCATGGAGACATTGGTAACACGCTCCAGGATGAACTCGATCACAACCGGTACCTCATGCTCGTCCATCAGGGCCTGCGCCTCGGCAAACGCGTCGGCGAACTGATTGGGGCTGCGGACACGGATGGCCTTGCATCCAAGTCCTTCTGCGACGGCCACATGATCAACGCCATAGCCCTTCTCTGCATCGCCTGACGCGTTGATGTTATCGAAGGCAAGACTGACCTCGAAATCCATGTCGAAACCGCGTTGCGCCTGCCTGATCAACCCCAGATAAGAGTTGTTCACGACAACATGCAGATAAGGCAGTTTATGTTGTGCGCCGACCGCAAGTTCCTCGATCATGAACTGGAAATCATAGTCGCCAGAAAGCGCTACGATCGGCCTGTTCGGATCTGCTGCTCGCACACCAAGCGCAGCCGGCAAGGTCCAGCCGAGCGGGCCGGCCTGGCCGCAATTGATCCAGTTTCGCGGCTTGTAGACATGCAGGAACTGCGCCCCGGCGATCTGGCTGAGACCAATGGTTGTTACGTAGCAAGTCTCGCGGCCAAAAACCTTGTTCATTTCCTCATAGACCCGCTGCGGCTTCAACGGCGTCTGGTCAAAATGGGTCTTGCGCAGCATCGTCCGCTTGCGGCCACGGCATTCCTCTGCCCATTTCGACCAGTCGCGCAGTTTACCCGCAGTTTTCCACTCGGTCGCAACGTCGAGAAAAAGCTTCAATGCCTTGCCAGCATCGGACACGATGCCAAAATCCGGTGAGAAGACCCGGCCGATCTGCGTCGGCTCGATGTCGACGTGGACAAATTTACGCCCCTCTGTGTAAGTCGCAACATTGCCGGTGTGGCGGTTCGCCCAGCGATTGCCGATCCCGAGAACGAAGTCCGACGCCAACATGGTCGCATTGCCGTAACGGTGCGATGTCTGCAGGCCGCACATGCCTGCCATCAGCCGGTGATCGTCGGGGATCGTGCCCCAACCCATCAGGGTCGGAATGACCGGAACCCCGGTGATTTCGGCAAATTCTACCAGCAGATCGGAGGCATCGGCATTGATGATGCCGCCGCCAGCAACGATCAACGGGCGTTCTGCCTCGTTGAGCATTGTCAGGGCCTTTTCGATCTGCGCTCGCGTGGCTGCAGGCTTGTAAGGTTCCAGCGGCTCATAGGTGTCGGGATCGAATTCGATCTCCGCCAATTGCACATCGAGCGGCAGGTCGATCAAAACGGGACCTGGACGGCCCGAGCGCATGATGTGGAAGGCTTTCTGGAATACATAGGGAACGAGGCCGGGTTCCATCACCGTTACCGCCCATTTGGTCACGGGCTTGGCAATCGACGAGATATCGACGGCCTGAAAATCTTCCTTGTCGAGGCGCGCACGCGGAGCCTGCCCGGTGATACACAGGATCGGAATTGAATCTGCCGATGCTGAATAAAGACCGGTGATCATATCCGTACCGGCCGGGCCTGACGTGCCGATGCAGACGCCGATATTTCCATGTTCAGCGCGGGTGTAACCCTCAGCCATATGGGAAGCGCCTTCAACGTGGCGTGCAAGGATATGGCGAACTGATCCACGGGCTTTCAGCGCCGAATAAAACGGATTGATGGCAGCACCCGGTACGCCAAAGGCGCAAGCAATCCCCTCCTTCTCCAGGATATGGACGGCAGCATCAACGGCACGCATTTTGGTCATGATCATTCCTCCAGATTTGATGAGAGCATAGTCCATTCCGATGACTTCTCAATTAAAATATGGAAATCATTCCCATGATATGGAAATAAACATTTTCAACAAAACTGGTAAAATGAATCCATCGCGGCTATGCCAAAGGGAGAAAATGAAACAGGACACCGGGGAATCCATGGCTTCGCAATCGGCATCATTGAAGGGCAAACGGGGCCGCAAGGCGGGGGAAAACTCGGCACCCTCCTCCGTCCAGGTTTTGGATCGCAGCCTCAATCTGCTGAGTATCATTGCTGACAATGATGGTTCGACGCTGACCGACCTCGCCGATCATAGCGGCATGGCACCTTCCACAGTCCACCGGCTGCTGACGTCGCTCGCCAATCATGGGATGCTGACGCATGATCCGGAATCCGGTGACTGGACAATCGGCGTTCGCGCCTTTGAGATTGGTAACGCCTTCCTGCGCTATCGCAAGCTTGGAACGATCAGCCGGCCTTTCCTGAAGCGATTGATGGATGAGTGCGGAGAGACGGCAAATGTCGCTATCGAAGATGAAGGCGACGTCGTCTTCATTTCCCAGATCGAGAGCCACGCACCCATGCGCGCCTTCTTTCGTCCCGGGCGTCGCGGACCAATTCATGCCTCTGGCATCGGAAAGGCTATTCTTTCAACCTGGTCCGATACGGATATCGGGCAGACGCTGAGCGGTAAGGCCCTGACGCATTTCACAGACCACACGCTGGATACGCTGCCCGCGCTGCTGAAGGATATTCAGCAGATCCGTGCACGCGGCTGGTCGGTCGATGATGAGGAACATACGCTCGGCATGCGCTGTATCGCGGCACCGCTCTTCAACGAGCATGGCGAAGCAATTGCCGGGATTTCGATTTCCGGACCGGCCGTCCGCTTGCCGAAGGACAAGCTCAATGTGCTTGGCCCGGTCATTCGCCGGACCGCCGACGAGCTGACAGCGGCGATGGGCGGGAGACGGCCGGACGAATTATAGAATAAACAGGGGAGCATCGCTCCCCTTTTACATATCAGGCAGTCTGCAATTCCGGCATAGACCGTGTGCGAGTGCTCGTTGCGGCCGGTTTATCGAGCCCGCTCTTCATGGGCTTGCCGGCAACATAGACCTCGGCCGCCGACCGGTCATCGCCCATCGTCTGAAGGATGAACAGTTCCTCGGCCAGCGTCGTTGCCGTGCGCATGCGCAGTTCCATTGCCGGTTTGGCCCGGCTGTCGAGGACGGTGATATCGGCGTCCGCGCCAGCATGCAGGGAGCCGATGCGATCTTCGAGGCCAAGCGCGCGAGCGTTGCCGAGCGTCATCATATAGTATGACGCAAATGGCGACAGCCGCTGCCCCTGCACGTGCAGGACCTTGTAGGCTTCGCTCATGGTCTCCAGCATCGAGAAGCTGGTTCCACCGCCGACATCGGTTGCGACTGAGGTGCGGGCACCGAGATCACGGAAGCGACCATGATCGAAGAGCCCGCTGCCGAGGAACAGATTGGAGGTAGGGCAGAAGACCGCGACCGACTTCGTTTCCGCGAGCGCCGATATCTCCCGGTCCGAAAGAAAGATGCAGTGCCCGAGCAGCGTCTTCGATCCGAGCAGGCCATAGCTGGCGTAAATATCGGTATAATCCTTTGCCGAAGGATAGAGCGACGTCGCAAAGGCAATCTCGTCCTTGTTTTCGGAGAGATGCGTCTGCACATAGCATTCCGGATGTTCGCGCACCAAGGCACGGCTCATGTCCATCTGCTCCGGCGTCGATGTGATGGCGAAGCGCGGGCTGATCGCATAATGCGCACGACCACGGCCATGCCACTTGGCAATCAGGGCCTTGGTGTCGTCATAACCGGACTGCGGCGTGTCGCGCAGCGCATCGGGTGCATTGCGGTCCATCATGACCTTACCGCCGATCATCAGCATGTTGCGCTTCTCGGCTGCCGTGAAATAGGCATCGACGCTTTCCAAATGAATGGAGCAGTACGCAGCCGCCGTCGTCGTGCCATTGCGGAGCAGTTCATCCATGAACCGCTCGGCAATGAAATCGGCATGGGCGGTGGACGAGAATTTCTGCTCTTCGACGAAGATGTAAGTGTTGAGCCATTCGAGCAGCTGCGCGCCATAGGAGGCGATCGCCTGCGTCTGCGGAAAATGCAGATGGGTGTCGATGAGGCCGGGAAGAATCAGATGCGGGCGATGATCGACAACCTCGGTTTGGGGATCAGCGACAGATATGAGTGCAGCATACTCGCCAACGTCAACGACCTTGCCGTTCTCGACCAGAACAGCACCATCCTCGAAATAGTTGTAGGCGGATTGATCGTCGATGCTCTTGGGCTCATCGACAAAAGTCAGCACCCGGCCGCGTAAAAGCAGTTTGCTCATTGGACTGTTCCTCCCTGAACTGTAGTCTCGTACCAGCTGGCGAGGAGACGCCGCTCCTCATCGGTGATGCCGCTGACATTGGCGGGCGGCATCGCATGCGAGCGCCCAGCCTGCAGATAGATTTCGCGCGCATGCGCGGCGATCTGGCTATCTGTCTCTAGTATCACGCCTTTCGGCGGAACGATGATCCCCTCCCAGCCAGGTTCCTTCGCGTGGCACATCGAGCACCGGCCAAGAATGGCATCGCGTACCTTGGGAAAGGCTTCGGCGGCAATGAATGGCTTTTGGACTGCCGAGATTTTATCTTCAGTATCGCCTGACAAGATCTTCGGCACGGTCGACAACCACATGATGATGATAAAGAGGATGGCGGTCACGAGCCAGGTCCAGGTCGGCTCACCCTTGCGGGCATGGCGGGTGTTGAACCAATGGCGGATCGTGACGCCCATCAGGAAGACCAGCGACGCGATGATCCAGTTGTACTGCGTGCCGAACGCCAGCGGATAATGGTTCGACAACATCAGGAACAGCACCGGCAAGGTCAGGTAGTTGTTGTGCGTCGAACGCTGCTTTGCCTGATTGCCGAGCGCCGGATCCGGGACCTTTCCAGCGATCAGGTCTGCCACGACTTTCTTCTGATTGGGGATAATGATCATGAACACGTTGGCGGACATGATCGTTGCGGTGAATGCTCCAAGGTGCAGGAATGCAGCGCGTCCCGTGAAGAGGTGTGTATAGCCCCACGCCACGAAGACCAGGATGAAATAAAGCAGAACCATCAGCCGCGTGTCGTTTCTGCCAAGCGGCGACTTGCAGATGAGGTCGTAGGCGATCCAGCCGCCAAAGATAGAGGCAAGTGAAATCGCGATGGCGACAGGCCGCGAAACGTCCAGCACATGCGGATCGATCAGATAGAGATCGGCGCCCGCATAGTAGACGATGCAGAGCATGGCAAAGCCCGACAGCCAGGTCGCATAGGACTCCCATTTGAACCAGGTCAGGTGCTCGGGCATCTGCTCGGGCGCCACCAGATATTTCTGGATGTGATAGAAGCCGCCACCATGGACCTGCCATTCCTCGCCATGGGCTCCGGCAGGAAGCCCGGGGCGTTGACGCAGACCGAGATCCAGCGCCACGAAATAGAAGGATGAGCCGATCCAGGCAATGCCTGTGATGACATGCACCCAGCGAAAGGCAAAATTCAACCAGTCCCAGGCAATAGCGAATTCGTACATGCGGCTCTCCCATTTATTACCGGGAGTATGTGCCAAAGCCTATGCTCATGTGAAACACCCTAATGCACCCATCTCTTTCAAAAAAAACTTTAAAATGCTAGATGATTGGACAGTGTAAGTCTTCGAGCGAAAACCATGTCATACCTTGATAACCTTCGTGTTTTCGTTCGCGTCGTCGAACTGGGAAACCTTTCTGCAGCCGGGCGCGATCAGCGCGCTTCACCGGCGGTGGCCAGTAATCGCATCAAGGAACTCGAGCGCCATCTTGGTGTGCGCCTCTTCAATCGCACAACGCGCAAGCTGACCCCGACCGAGCATGGGAAGGTTTTCTATGAGGGCGCGGTGAAGATCATCGAGGCCATCAACGAGGCCGAGGCGGCAATTGCCGATCTCTCCAAGAAGCCGAAAGGTGCGATCCGTATCACTGCCCCGCTCGGCATTGGCCGGCGCCTGATCGCATCGGGCATTCCGGAATTTCACGACAAGTATCCGGATATCGAAGTGCGGCTGAGGCTGTCAGACCACAACATCGATATCATGAGCGAAGGTGTTGATGTCGCCTTCAAGCTCGGCATCCTCGAAGACTCCAATTTGCGCATGCGCGGCATCATGAATTGCGAACGCGTAATCTGCGCATCACCGGACTATCTGGAAAAGCGCGGTACGCCGGCGACGCTCGACGAACTGATATCTGAACACCATGACTGCCTGCTTTTGCGGTATCCGGGTTCCAAGGAATATTACTGGACGCTGCAGACACCGGAAGGCCCGCGTAAGCTGGAAGTCAGCGGGCCCTATGATTCAGACGATGGCGATGTCCTGACGCGATGGGCACTGGATGGCCGTGGCATCATCAACAAACCGCTGTTTGAGGTCAAAAGCCATTTGAACGACGGAACTTTGCGAGCGATCCTCGAAGATACGCCGCCAGTCAGCATTCAGCTTGCGGCGATCTATCCGCACAAGCGGTTTCAGGACCCGAAAGTGCGGCTGATGATCGATTTCATGACCGAGCGCTGCCAGCGCCTGGTCAACGAGATGCTGAAATAGTTGAATTAATCAGGCAGGAACCCGCTTGCGTTCCCGGATAACCGCAGTTTGCGGATTTCGGTGATTGAGCGCCGAGGTCATGATTTCCGCTGCTGCGAGCGCCGCTATGACAGTTGGACGCTTGTCCTTGACCGCAGTTCCTCCGACGGGACAGACAAGCCTGTCGAATATCTCCGGACGGCCGACTTCGCGCGTCAGCCAATTGCGGAACGTTGCCCTTTTGGTCTTCGACCCGATCATCCCGACATATGACGCATCGTCCCGGGCAAGCGCTTCGGCAGTAATCAGAAAATCGAGCGCGTGGTCATGGGTCAGGACCACGAAGGCACTTCCGGCTGGTGCATCCCGAACGACCGCTTCCGGCATGGCCGTGAGACATGTTTCAATCCCGGGAACCTGCGTGGCGGAAAGTTCGTCTTCGCGCGTGTCGACCAATATGATCCGCAGCGGCACCAATGACAGTGCCATTGCCATTGCATCACCGACATGTCCCGCACCGAAGATATAGACATGCGGACGCCGGGCAATCTCAAGATCGACCTTCTCGATCAATGTCATGGCTACACCTCGATCCACTCGCTGGAAGTTGAGCGCAACACGCCCCCCACAGCACTGGCCGATTTCCGGACCGAGAGCGATGGTCATTTCCTGTGCGCCCAACCCGTTGTTCAACGCCCTGCGGGCATGGTCGATCGCCATATACTCAAGCTGCCCACCACCGATGGTACCGAAAATGCAATCAGCAGCAACAAGCATCCAGGCCCCGGCTTCGCGCGGCGTGGAGCCGTCAGCCTCTTTCACTTCGACCAGAACGGCCTGTTTCCGGCGGTTGAGAAAATCCCTGATATCGTCGCGGTTCGTCGGCATGGAATGATCACTTTCCCCTGTCCGCCGTTCTCAACCGTTCGATCGCCATCAGGACGCGCTCCGGCGTCGCTGGTGCGTCGAGACGGGGCGAGATGCGGTAGTCGGCAACGCTGGCAACGGCCATGGAGATGGCCTCAAGCACCGAGATCGCCAGCATGAAGGGTGGCTCGCCCACTGCCTTGGACCGGCGGATCGTCTCCTCGCGGTTGACGGACCAGCTGGCAAGATTGACGTTGAACTGGCGGGGGCGGTCCGACGCAAGCGGGATCTTGTAGGTGGACGGCGCATGCGTGCGCAGCCGGCCCTTGGCATCCCACCAAAGTTCTTCGGTCGTCAGCCAACCCATTCCTTGAACGAAAGCGCCTTCGACTTGACCGAGATCGAGCGCCGGGTTCAGCGACTTGCCGACGTCATGCAGGATATCGGTGCGATCGACCTGGTATTCGCCGGTCAAGGTATCGATACTGACTTCCGACACGGAGGCACCATAGGCAAAATAGTAGAAGGGACGGCCCCTGCCCTCTGCCCGGCTCCAATGGATTTTGGGTGTCTTGTAAAAGCCTGCAGCGGAGAGTTGCACACGGGCGCCGTAGGCCGCCCTGATAAATTCCGGAAATGGAATGAGCTGATCACCAGCCCGCACCGTATTCGGCTCGAAGACGACTTGCTCTTTCATCACGCCGTATTGTTCCACCGCAAACTGGACCAGGCGATCCTTGATCTGCTGAGCCGCATTGGCTGCCGCCATGCCGTTGAGATCGGAGCCGGAGGATGCAGCGGTAGCAGATGTGTTCGGTACCTTCGCCGTCGTCGTTGCCGTAATCTTGATGCGGTCGAGATCGACCTGGAATTCATCGGCAACAACCTGGGCTATCTTGGTGTTCAGCCCCTGTCCCATCTCGGTTCCGCCGTGGTTGAGATGGATCGAACCGTCAGTATAGACGTGGACCAACGCGCCAGCCTGATTATACTCGGTCTTGGTGAAAGAAATGCCGAATTTCACCGGAGTCAGCGCTATGCCACGCTTGATGATCCGGCTTTGCCGATTGAAGTTGACAATCGCCTCGCGCCGCGCCGCGTATTCGGAAGACTCTTCAAGTTCCGCAATGATCTGCGGGATGATGTTGTCTTCGACCGTCTGATGGTAGGGCGTAACATTCCGGCCTTCGCCACCGTAGAAATTGGCCTTGCGAATTTCCAGCGGATCCTTGCCAAGCGCATAGGCGATTTCCTCGATCATCCGCTCACCGCCAACCATCCCTTGCGGGCCGCCGAAGCCGCGAAATGCGGTATTGGAGACGGTGTTTGTTTTCAGGGGCCGCGAACGCAACCGCACATTCGGATAGAAATAGCAATTATCGGCGTGGAAGAGAGCCCGGTCCGTCACCGGCCCGGAGAGGTCGGCTGAAAAGCCGCAACGCGCTGAATATGTGGCGTCCACCGCTTCAATGCGGCCCTGATCGTCAAAGCCGAGTTCGTAGGTCACGTGGAAGTCGTGGCGCTTTCCCGTCGCGACCATATCGTCGTCCCGGTCCGGCCTAATTTTCACTGCCCGGTGATACTTCTTGGCAGCGATTGCCGCGACAGCAGCGAAGAGGTTGGCCTGCGTTTCCTTACCGCCGAAGCCACCGCCCATGCGCCGCACATTGACCGTCACGGCATTGGAAGGAACGCCCAGAACGTGGCCGATCATATGCTGCGTTTCGCTCGGATGCTGGGTCGAGGAAAAAACCGTCACGTCGTCATCTTCGCCGGGTATGGCGAAAGCGATGTGACCCTCCAGATAGAAATGGTCCTGACCGCCAATGCGCATCTCGCCGCGGACGCGGTTCTTGGCATTGGCGAGACCCGACGCAATATCGCCGCGCTCAAGCTTCAGCGGATCGATCACCAGCGGATAATTGGCTTTTTCGGCTTCCAACACATCGGTGACATGGTCAAGATCGCGATATTCTATTTTGACTTTCGCGGCCGCCTGCCGCGCAATCTGCCGTGTTTCAGCAATCACAGCAAAGATGGGCTGACCATGGAATTCGACCTTGATGGCAAACACCGGATCATCATGTTTGCCGGCAGGACTGACGTCGTTGTGGCCGGGAATATCATCAACCGTAAGAATCCCGATAACGCCGGCGCAAGCCCTGACCGCTTCATAGTCAACGGACACAATTTCGGCGTGCGCGCGTTGTGACAGGCCAAGATAGGCGTGCAGCGTATCGGACGGCTCAGGCATGTCATCAATGTATTCGGCTGAGCCAGCGACATGTTTGTGGCCCGACTCATGTGGCTGCTGTTCGTGAACACCGCCGCGGATGCGGGCTATCGGCTGAATTGAGTTCATTGCGCGCTCCTCACCCAAACGCCGCTTCATAGCGGTTCAATCGAATGTTCTTCTCACCACCCGTTTCGAGATAGAAACGCCGCAGCAGATTCTTTGCCACCAACAGGCGATAGTCTGCCGAGGCGCGCCAATCCGTCAGCGGTGTGAAATCGTCGGAGAACGCAGCTGACGCCTTTTCAATCGTCCCTTCGTCCCACACAGCGCCGGTCAATACCTTTTCAACTGAGCAAGCCCGCTTCGGCGTGCCGGCCATGCCGCCAAAGGCGATGACCGCACTCTTGACCCTGCCTCGGTCATCGAGACCGATCCGGAATGCCCCGCAGACGGATGAGATATCTTCGTCCAAGCGTTTGGAAATCTTGTAGGCACCGAAAAGATCTTCGGCATCGAGATAGGGGATTTGGATCGCTTCGACGAATTCGCCGGGCGAACGGTCCTGTTTGCCGTACTCAATGAAGTATTCCTCGATCGGAACCGATCGGCGGATTTTACCCTTGCGCAACAGGACGGTCGCGCCAAGTCCGATCAGAGCGGGTGGTGTGTCACCGATCGGCGAACCATTGGCCACATTGCCGCCGATCGTTCCCATGTTGCGAACCTGCTCACCGCCAATGCGGTTCCACAATTCCGTCAATTGCGGGAAATGGCGGATGATGGAGGGATAGGCCTCCGTGTAACTGACACCTGCACCAAGTGTCAGAGCACCCTCGCTTTCACTGATCTGGCGCAACTCGTCCAGATGCGAAATGAACACAACCGGCCCGATCTCGCGCATGAACTTCGTTACCCAAAGCCCGACATCAGTCGAGCCTGCGACGATGGTGGCATTCGGGTTGTTCTCCAGCACGTCCGCGAAGTCATCGACGTTGGCGGGAAGAACAAGCTGTTGCTTGCCCTCGCCGACAACAACGCGCTTGCCGTCTTTCAGCGCAAGCAGTTGTCCGGTAACGCGCGCCCGTTCGGCCACCAGCGGGTCTTTCTTCAAATCCCCGACTGTCGAGACACTCTCGGCGGCGCGGATGATGGCTGCATAACCGGTGCAGCGGCAAAGATTGCCCTGCAGTGCCTTCTCGATTTCCTGGGTGTTTGGTTGCGGATTCTGCATCCACAATCCGTAGAGCGACATGACAAAACCGGGGGTACAGAAGCCGCACTGCGAGGCGTGGGTATCTACCATCGCCTGCTGCACCGGATGCAGGGTTCCGTCCATTCCAGCCAGCGCCTCGACTGTGACGACGTGACAGCCATCCAGCGAACCGACGAACCGGATGCAGGCATTTACCGATTCATATTTGAGTTGGCCATTGAACAGCCGCCCGACGAGAACCGTGCACGCGCCGCAATCGCCCTCTGCACAACCTTCCTTCGTGCCGCGCAATTTACGTGTCAGCCGGAGAAAATCGAGAAGTGTTTCCGTCGGGGAAACATCGGCTCGTTCGATGATTTTGTCGTTCAGCAGAAACCGGATGCTGATGCGGATCTGGATTTCCATGTGCGATCAGCTCCCGCGATAGGTTGAATAGCCAAACGGCGCGACGAGAAGCGGCACATGGTAATGCACATTCTCGTCATCGATGCCGAAACGGATCGGAACCACGTCGAGAAATGGTGTTTGACCAATCGCTGGCTCACTGCCGAAATACTCGCCGACGTGAAAGCGAAGTTCGTAGGCGCCCGAACGCATATCCGCGCCAGTCAGCAGCGGCTTGTTGCAGCGTCCGTCCTCATTGGTCCGCGTGCTGTGCAAAGGCATCAAGCGATCGCCGTCGATGCGAAAGAGGTCGATCCGGAGTTTGGCAGCAGGCTTGCCGCTCGCCGTATCGAGCACATGAGTGGTCAGGCGTCCGGCTGCTTCGTTCTGTCGGCTCATAAGCGTTCGTCCCTCCCAAGGAGAACTTTCAATTTTCCATCGCCCAGTTTGCCCGCAGACACCGCCTCGGGGTAGCGAGCGCTTGATTGCAGGACTTTCAAAATTTTCTGGGGGAATGCTTCGCCTATAATTTGATTATTCAAGGGAGTGATTGAGCACCCCGTCTGAGGAGGGACGGCATTGATGAGATATCCGAGGGACATGCACGGTTATGGCGCGACCCCGCCGCAAGCCAATTGGCCGGATGGCGCACGGATCGCAGTTCAGTTCGTCGTCAATTACGAGGAAGGCGGCGAGAACTGCGTCTTGCACGGGGATGCGGCTTCCGAAGCATTCCTTTCGGAGATCGTCGGCGCGCAGGCCTGGCCCGACCAGCGGCACTGGAACATGGAGTCGATCTACGAATATGGCGCGCGCGCCGGGTTCTGGCGTCTGCATAGGCTGCTTACCGCGAAGAATGTTCCAGCTACGGTTTACGGTATTGCGATAGCCCTGCAGCGCTCACCGGCACAAGTGCGGGCCATGCTCGATGCGGATTGGGAGATCGCGTCCCATGGCTTGAAATGGATCGACTACAAGGATTACAGCAAAGAGGCCGAGCGCGAGCACATGCTCGAAGCCATTCGCATCCATAGCGCCGTTACCGGCGCGCGCCCACGCGGCTGGTACACGGGCCGTTGCTCCATCAATACGGTCGACCTTGTGACGGAAGAAACCGGTTTCGACTATGTCTCCGATTCCTATGCCGACGACTTGCCCTATTGGCACGAACATGGCGGTCGGCACCAGCTCGTCATTCCTTATACGCTCGACGCCAACGACATGCGGTTCGCTACGCCGCAGGGTTTCAATTCAGGCGACCAGTTCTTCGCCTATCTGAAGGATAGCTTCGACACCCTCTACGCGGAAGGCGAAGCCGGTTTCCCAAAAATGATGAGCATCGGTCTGCATTGCCGCCTTGCGGGCCGGCCAGGGCGAGTTGCCGCCCTCTCCCGTTTTATCGATTATGTGCAGGGTCACGAAAAAATCTGGCTTGCACGCCGCGTCGACATTGCGCGGCACTGGGCGATCAATCACCCATACAAGCCGCAAGGCACCCGACCGTCAGCTCTTGATAAAGCCGCATTCGTCGAACGCTTCGGCGGTGTCTTCGAGCATTCGGACTGGATTGCCCGCCGCGCCTATGCCGCGGAACTTTCGCCAGCGCATGACAATGCTGTCGGGCTTCATGCTGCACTCACTGTCGCCTTTCGCAGCGCCTCGAGCGACGAACGTCTCGGCGTCCTGAACGCACACCCGGATCTTGCCGGCAAGCTGGCGCAAGCCAAGCGGCTAACCGAAAGCTCGACAAGGGAACAGGCCTCTGCTGGCCTCGATGCCCTGACTGACAACGAGCGCGAGCAGTTCACCGCACTCAATGCGCGCTATGTCGAGACTTTTGGATTCCCCTTCATCATTGCGGTCAAGGGCCGCAGCAAGGATGAAATCCTTAGCGCCTTCCGGACCCGGATCTCCAACGATCGCCAAACCGAATTCAACACTGCGTGCCGAGAGGTGGAGAGGATCGCCCTTCTCCGGCTTCAGGCCATGCTGCCAAACTGAGGAGTTAAAATGTCAAGTCCCGTTGAAGACCTACCCGCATTCGCAAAGAATTCGATCAATCTCGCCTCGGCGGGATTGGGTGCAAAGCCGCTTTTTGCAACCGACGAGTTCTTTGCCCCTTTGGAGCGTATGCTGAACGATGATCCCGCGATCTTCTATCCCGAGAAGTTCGACGATCACGGCAAGTGGATGGACGGCTGGGAGACACGCCGGCGCCGCAGCAGCGGCCATGATTATGCGATTGTCCAACTTGCTGCTCCCGGAACGATCGCCGGCTTCGATGTCGACACCGCGCATTTCACCGGAAACTATCCTCCGGCCTGCCGCATTGAAGCATGCAATTCTACGGGTGAACCCGACGATGCAACCGAATGGACCGAGGTGCTCGGTCTGAGCCAGTTGGGGCCAAGCGCACAGCATTATTTTGCCTGCGCGTCAAACGCGGTCTGGAGCCATGTTCGCCTGCATATCCATCCGGATGGCGGTGTGGCGCGGCTGCGGGTTTACGGCCAGCCCTCATTGGATACGAGCAATGTCAGCGGTTCAGCCGTCGATCTCGCCTCGTCGCTCCTCGGCGGGCGTGTCGTCGCCATGTCGAACGCTCATTATGGTCATCAGCGTCTTCTGGCACCCGGCCGGGGACTCAACATGGGTGACGGCTGGGAAACGCGCCGTCGCCGTGAACCGGGCAATGACTGGATCATCATCAAGCTTGCAGCCCGCGGAACAATCGAAAGCGCGATCGTCGATACCGCATATTTCAAGGGCAATTACCCGGATGCCTGTTCCATCCAGGTCGCCGATCTTGGCGATGCCGGCGAGAGCCTCGATGAGCTGGTTGTCGCCTCGTCCATGTTCTGGGAAGAAATCCTGCCGCAGCAAAAACTGGCTGCCGATACTGTCCATGAATATGGACCCAATCAGATCAGGCAAAACGGTGCGGTAACGCACGCGCGATTCAACATCTACCCGGATGGTGGCGTCAGCAGGTTACGTCTGTTTGGCAAGATCGTTCGCGGATAGGCACATGCGCGAGATCCTTGTTCAACCATTGACCCGGGAGGCCTTTCGGCCTTTCGGGGATGTTATCGAGATCGATGGGGCTGACAGCTTTCCGATCAACCATGGCATGTGCATGCGCTATCACGACCTGGCCAAGGTCGAAACGACGGGCGAAAATGCCCGGACCTTGATCAGCCTGCTGCGCGGCAAGCCTTACGAATTGCCGCTAAGGCTTGAAATGGTTGAGCGCCACCCTTTCGGCAGCCAGGCATTCGTGCCGTTGTCGCAGAATCCCTTTCTGGTGGTGGCCGCTCATGAACAGCCGGACGGCCCAGGTGATCCAGTCGCTTTTCTGACGAAGACTGGCCAGGGCGTAAATATCCATCGCAATATCTGGCATGGCATTTTGACACCGCTCGAAGGCCACTCCGATTTCGTCGTCATCGACCGCGGTGGTGATGGCATCAATCTGCAAGAGCATTTCTATCGCGAACCGTTTCTCATTCGCTGACACCCAAGGAAAATGGCCGCTTCAATCGCGGCCATTTTTCTGTTCTCACAAACTTCAGATCTTACTTTAACGAGTTGAACGATCGATTGAGCCTGGTCAATTAAGCGGAATGGAGTTCTTGTCTTTGCCAGCCTGATAAAGCTGCGAAAGCTCGGCATATTTGTCGCTGATCGCTGCCGCGCGCTTCTGCAGTCTGTCCCTATCTGGTTCAGGCAGCTCGGCGATCATCTTGTGGATGGAGTAGCTTTTCCAGAACGCGTTCTCCCGATTGTAACCGCCAGGCTCCAGGGTGAAAACTTCCTTGAGGATTTTGAGGTCATGCGGAATGGCAAATGCGTCGCGCGAGTCTTCATGGCTGAAGAAGTAATAGAAATTATCAAAGCCCGCCCAGGTTATCGCCGAAAGACACATTGAACAGGGTTCATGGGTCGAGAGGAAAATCAGATCGCATGGATCAGGACGCCTGCCGTCACTGATCTCGTAGAACCGCTTCAACGTGTGGACTTCGCCATGCCAGAGCGGGTTTTCCGTTTCATTGTTTGTTTCTGCAAGCACGACTGAAAGATCCGATTTGCGAAGCAAGGCCGCGCCAAAAACCTTGTTGCCTGCCGCAACGCCCTCTTCCGTCATTGGAATAATTTGGTGCTCCATCGCGTCCAGCAGCGCGTCGAGAATATTCGTTGTTGAGGTCAGCTGCTTCATTGGAGAACCTTGTTCAGTGGCTTGTTCGACCCCTTGAAATAACAACGAGGCGGATGCGGCGCAATCACCCCATCCGCCTCGTATCGGCATTTTAAGCAGGGAACAGCGCAAATCGCACAACGAAGAGGATCGCAACCAGCCATGTCGCCGGATGGATAACACTTACCCGACCTGTGAACGTCTTCAGCACCACATAGCTGATGAAGCCGAAGGCGAGGCCGTTGGCAATCGAATAGGTGAACGGGATCATCAATGCGGTCAGCGCCGCAGGCGTCGATTCGGTGACATCGCTCCATTCGATATCGACAAGCTCGTGCATCATGAGACCAGCAACGTAAAGCAAGGCCGGGGCGGTTGCATAGCCGGGTACGGATGCTGCCAGAGGTGCAATAAACAGCGCCGCCAGAAACAGGACCGCAATGGTCAAGGCAGTCAGTCCGGTGCGCCCGCCTGCCTGAACGCCGGATGCGCTTTCGACATAGGCCGTTGTGCTGCTGGTGCCGAGCAAGGAGCCGGCCACGATCGCCGTACTGTCGGCGAACAGGGCACGGCCAAGATTGTTCGGCTTTCCCTCTTCGATCAGCCCGGCGCGCTTGCTGACACCGATCAAGGTTCCGGTCGCGTCGAAGACTTCAACGAGCACGAATACCAGGATGACCTGCAGGAGCCCCGTATGCAAAGCACCGGTAATATCCAGCTGAAGAAAGGTTGGCGCCAGACTTGGCGGTGCCGAGAATACGCCCTTGAATTCGCTCACCCCGAGGATCATCGACAGGATGGTCACGACCAGTATGCCAATCAGGATCGATCCGCGCACCTTGAGTGCATCAAGCGCAGCGATAACGAAGAAGCCAAGAATAGCAAGCAGCGTACCAGTGCTGCCGAGATGGCCAAGCCCAACAAATGTTGCGGGATTGGCGACGATGATGCCGGAATTTTTCAAAGCAATGAATGCGAGGAAAAGACCTATACCGGCCGCGATCGCGCTGCGCAACGATTTGGGAATTCCTGCAACGAGCCAGCTTCGTATCCCTGTCACCGTAAGCAGCAGGAAGATGCAGCCGGAAATGAAGACGGCGCCAAGTGCCTGCTGCCAGGTGAAGCCCATGGCCGCCACGACAGTGAAGGCAAAGAAAGCATTGAGGCCCATCCCAGGAGCCATACCGATGGGCCAATTGGCTACCATAGCCATGACCGCCGAGCCGAGAGCAGCCGCGATACAGGTTGCGACAAACACCGCATTGCGATCCACGCCGGTGGAAGACAGAATCTCTGGATTGACAAAAATAATGTACGACATCGTCAGGAATGTCGTCAGTCCGGCCAACACTTCCGTACGCACAGTCGTGTTGTGGTCGCTAAGCTTGAAAAGCTTCTCGAGCATAATTCCTCCCCTTGGCAAACGCCTAAGCCTCTGGTTGCCGCGTGACGCTCCGAGCGCTATTTGCCGGCATCCGATATTGAGTTTTCGATAATTCTCCAATCAAGAGATGACGGGCACACACTCCTCCGCATGCCAGTCAACTCTTCAGTGTTGCCACCGCAAGTATGATTGTGCGTCTTTCGCTTCGGCGATACTAGGCACCTATTCCGCATTCATTTGCGAAACAGCTTCAATATTTTATTGATTTCGAAGAACGCCAGATAAACCCGGAAGGGTTGGAAGAAGCCGCCAATATTACCGCGTGGCAACGATGAAAATACGTGGAAATGGCAAGAGTACCATGCCGTCTTTCATCAGGTGATAAGACTGTGAGATGCGCTCCTTGTATTTTTCAAGAAAGGGCAATCGCTCGTCCTCGTCAAGCAAGGACAGATATGGCCGCAGCCCGGAGCCCTTGAACCATTCGACGATACCATCAAGCCCCTGCAAGGGATGATGATAGGTGGTACGCCAGACCTCGACTCGTTGGCTAAGCGGCCGGAGCAATTGATAATAGAAGGAGGCGTTTCCTATCGTGGTGCGAGCGAAATCCGCTTTTGCCATTCTGTCTGCCCAGCTTCCCCCTGAGGCTACTTCGCGCATCGCCACATGCGTCGGCTCCTCCAGATTGTCCGGCATCTGTATCGCCAGGGAACCGCCTGCATTCAAAAAACCCATCAATCTTGGAAACAACCGCTCGTGGTCTGGCAGCCATTGCATCACAGCGTTGCCATAGAGAAGATCGGCATTCTGGTGCGGCTGCCAGCTATCCACATCGGCCGTTGCAAAATTGCAGCTGGGTAGTCTCGATTGGGCCTCTGCAATCATCTCTGCAGAAGAATCGATGCCCAGAACGACGGCCTGTGGAAACCGCTTCACAAGCACCTCGGTGGAGTTGCCCGGACCGCACCCAAGATCGACAGCAAATTTAACTTCCCTGTTGGGAACAGCGGAAAGCAGATCGTTTGCCGGGCGGGTGCGCTCGTCCTCGAATTTAAGATACTGTCCCGGCGACCATGCTGGCTTTGCCATATCGGCCTCTCGCTCGTTCGAACGAACGACGTCCAAAGCCATCATCCGTTATTGAATTCTTTTCATAATATCTGATGCAATCGTCTTAACAATGTTTTCCGGAGTGAGAAGGCCAGCGCTGCTTTCCTTGACTCCCTTCTCTGGTGGCGGCGATCTGAAATCGGTGGCTTTGGTTTCCACTGGAAAGAACGCCGGACCGACCATTCTTACATCTTGCGGCTCTGTCTCTGTTTCATCAATGTCGCCTTGAGCAGGGTCCTCCATCGGGACTGCCGCGACAACACCCGGATCCGTGTCTTCCTTGGACACAGCCATTATGCTCGATGATTGCGATTGCGGATCGGATGTCGACTGTTCCGACACGATGGGTACGCTTCCCTGCGCGGCGTGGCAGCTGCAACCCGGTACTGATCTCAGGCCCGACGTGCGATAGTTGAACGCATTCGGCAGCTCGCTGTAGGGCTTCTTGTCTGCAACAGATATCATGTCATCGGATTCTTGTTCCGGCACCGCATGATAGTACAATTGCGCATTCCCGCTTGGGCACATCGCGGTGCAAGCATTCTGATCGCGGGCAAAATTTCGCGGTTGGCTTGAAAACGAGATCGGGAAGTAATAGCCGTCGCACGTGCGAACGCAAAGTGTTCGATATCCTCCCTTCTTGACAATGACGTTCCCAGCCGGATCGGTCCCTTCATAGGATGTGGCAAGCGTCTCCGGAGCATGTGTCAACCGGTTCTTTCGTTGTGCTGCACGCTCATCAATTTGCCGTTTCGCCAGCTCGTTTGCCGACGGGCCAGAATTCCGCCCGCTGCTCGGGCCAAACAAAACCTCAAAGAGGGTCTTGCGACCAGTACTAGACGGCTGATCATTGCTACGCGCCGTGATCGCGCCGCCGTTGCAGCCATTGGCACTCATTGAAGCGAGAATTTGCTGGCGGGACGGCCCTCGAGATCGATCACTGGCGTTCTGGAGCTTTGCGAGCCTGGCGGACATCTTATCGATGGTTTGCGCATACCGCTTGCACAAAGCTGGGTCGCCGCGAGAGAAGAGAAAACCGCCGCAACCTTGCTTGCTCGCCTTTGCCCGCATCTGCTGAAGCTGCAGGGCCTGTTGCTGTGCGCCACGGTTATATTTTTGTGACCCTTCACTGCTATTTGATACAGCTACAAGTTGTTTCTTCAGCGTGGCACAAATACCTGACGCGGCATATGCGTTGCCGAAAGAGACTGAGCTTACCGCCAGTAGCAGTCCAGCCCAAATGGGTACTCGGAAAACAGAAACTACTCGCACCACTGCATCCTCCAAGAGGTTGCGCTACAAGGAAGCGATACCAAAACATGATGGGTTGGAGCAAAAGCCTGGCATACAAACCAGCTCGCAAGTTGATGTGATTATGGATACCTCCCATCAATCAGATTAGTTCACTTTTGTATTTGATGTAATCCCAATTATTTATTTATCATATTAATATTAATTCACGATCCCGTTACTGATGGATATATTATATTATTTACATAAATTAGATGTTTGTCGCAATACAAGATTGCGTTTACAAATTATAACAAGGCATATTTTTACTTCGAACAAACTATAATAAAATTAGTAAAGATTTACTTGATAATAATTGCGTATATATTCTTGTATATCATAAACACTGTATATTTTCTCCTTAACAGACAATCTATAACAAGCAAATTTGCCAAATTGCGAGAAAGTCGACTAGACAAAATCTTGAAAATCGCATTTGATTTCCACCAGGAAACATAGACGAAGATGGGAGGGGCTATGACGTGCAGGAAGCTGCTATCAGCAATTTTCATTAGTATCGGATTGTTTGCGTGGCCGGCTTATGCAGCCGCTGATGTCGCATACACAACCGGGAACGTTAATCTCCGCACAGGCCCCGGTACAACCTATGGCCGAGTTGCAACTCTGGCAGCGGGTCTGCGCGTTACCATTTTGTCGTGCCAGTCAAACTGGTGCCAAGTTGGATATCAAGGCATGCGAGGCTGGCTCTCAGCGAATTATCTTGAACGCTCGGCTGTCATACGACCAACGATCGTCGTTCGGCCGACAATTGTTGTCCGCCCGCCATATTACGGGCACCGCCCTCCTCTTCCAAGGCCGCCATATCGCCCGCGACCGACTTGCAGGATCGCGCCCGGGTACCCTTGCCGATAGGTCTTTTCAAACTGCAACGCCTGATGACAGGGGGCATTGCTGTCGCAATCGCCCCCCATTTTGTAATGAATACAGCGGCCCACGAAAATTCATTATTTTTCTCGACCCGCTGTCGGGATTGGCCATACTGGATCGTCTTTATTTAAGGAGGAACGATCCGAATGCTTTATGCCATACTCTGCTATAATCCCGAAGATGTCGTCGGCTCCTGGAGCAAGGAAGAAGATGACGCCGTCATGGATCGACTTGCCGTTGTCCAGGAGAAGCTCAGAGAGCAGGGACGCCTCGGCCCTGTTGCGCGACTGCTTCCTACCACGGCCGCGACAACGCTCAGGAAAGGCCGCGAGGATCCCATCATTATTGACGGACCCTTCGCTGAAACGAAGGAGCAACTCCTCGGCTTCTATGTAGTCGATTGCGCTTCGCTGGACGAAGCCATCGACACCGCACGCGATCTCGCACGAGCGAACCCTGGGACGGGTTCATACGAAATCCGGCCAATTGCCATTTTCAGGCCAGGATCGAACTTCCCATGAGCGATACCGCATGGATCGATGCCGCCCTCACCGCCGCCCGCCCTCAGGCGGTCGGCGCGCTGCTTCGGTATTTCCGCAATCTCGATACGGCGGAAGAGGCGTTTCAGGAAGCCTGCCTGCGCGCTTTGAAGAACTGGCCAAAAAATGGTCCACCCCGAGACCCGACTGCCTGGCTGATTTTCGTTGGGCGTAACAGCGCTATCGACGGGGTACGGCGTCAGGCAAAGCAGCAGCCGCTGCCTCCTGAAGAACATTTGTCCGACCTCGAGGACGCTGAAACCGCAATCGCAGAGAAGATCGACGGCTCCGACTATCGCGACGACATCCTGCGCCTGCTGTTCATTTGCTGTCATCCCGATCTTCCGGCCACGCAGCAAATCCCGTTGGCGCTCCGGATCGTATCCGGCCTTTCAGTCCGGCAGATCGCGCGGGCATTCCTCGTCAGTGAAAGCGCAATGGAACAGCGCATCACCCGCGCAAAGAGCCGTATCGGCGCCGGCGAGGTACCGTTTGAGGCACCGGATGCCATCGAACGGGCGGAACGGCTCGCCGCGGTTGCGGCGATGGTCTACCTGATCTTCAACGAAGGATATTCGGCTGGCAGCGGCGAGCAACAAACCCGCTTCCCTCTTTGCGAGGAAGCCATAAGGCTGTCGAGGTTGCTGCTGCGGATTTTTCCAACCGAGCCGGAGATCATGGGATTGGCCGCCCTGCTGCTTTTGCAAAATGCCCGGGCCGGAGCTCGTTTTGATGCGGAAGGGTCGGTGATACTGCTGGAAAACCAGGACCGGAGCCTGTGGAACCGGAAGATGATCAACGAGGGACTTGCCTTGATCGACAAGGCCATGCGGCACAGGCGTCCCGGACCCTATCAGATCCAGGCGGCCATCGCCGCGCTCCACGCGCGGGCGTTGCACGCCGACGATACCGACTGGGCAGAAATCGATCTGCTCTACACTGCGCTCGAGCGTTTGACGCCGTCGCCGATCATCACTCTCAACCGCGCCGTTGCGGTCGCAAAGGTGCGCGGCCCCGCCGAGGCCTTGGCCCTGATCGAGCCGCTCGAAGAACGACTCTCCGGCTATTTCCACTTCTTTGGCGTGAAAGGCGGCCTGCTGATGAAAATTGGCCGCACCGACGAGGCCCGCGAGGCTTTCAACCGCGCCATTTCCCTCGCCAATACCGCTGCCGAAGCGGCGCACATCCGCATGCATCTCGACAGGCTGGCCCAGGACTGAGTGCCTGCCCGATATTATTTCCCTGTAAAAATTTCGCCTGTAGTGTCGGAATGCCAGCTGCTCATTCGTCCTTGGGTCAGAACTGATCAAACAAGGAGAACACCAGTGGCCTACGATACCATCCCGAATCCCGATCGCGATCTCGTGCTGACCCGCATCATCGATGCCCCGCGCGAGAAAGTCTACAAGGCTTGGACGGATGCTGAACTGCTGAAACAGTGGTTTGCACCCCTGCCCTATACGACGCCGCATGCGGAACTCGATGTCCGTGTTGGCGGCGCCAACTTCATCATCATGCGCGGACCTGATGGCAATGAGTTTCCCAACCACGGCGTCTATCTCGAAGTCGTCGAGAATGAGCGGATCGTCGTCACCGATGCTTTCACAAAAGCCTGGGAACCTTCCGAAAAGCCCTTCATGACCTTGATCCTTACCTTCGAGGATCATGGCGGAAAGACCAAGTACACCGCGCTCGCCCGTCATTGGACGATTGCGGACCGCGAAGCCCACGAGAAGATGGGCTTTCACGAGGGTTGGGGCATCTGCGCCGACCAGCTTGCAGCTCTTGTCTCGAAGCTTTGATGGAAGGAGAACGACATGACGCCCACAAGCGAAAAGGCTGCGGTTGCAGCTGTGATTGATGACTGGTCGAAGGCGATTGGCGACAAGAATGCGGCGCGGGTTATATCGCATCTGACCAACGATGTGGTTCAGTTCACGCTTGCTCCGCCCTTGCAATACACAGGCAAGGATGCCGAAGACCTGCAGGGCTGGTTCGCCACCTGGCGAGGCCCGATCGGCGGCGAGGCGCGCGACGTCGAGATCCACGCCGGAGGCGATGTGGCTTTCGCAAGGAGCCTCGTGCGCATGACCGGCACCAAGACCGACGGTATGCAGGTCGATGTCTGGTTTCGCCAGACACTCGGCCTGATCAGGCAAGGCGGCACGTGGCGCATCGCCCATGTCCATACCTCCGTGCCATTCTACATGGACGGCAGCTTCAAGGGCGCATTCGACCTGAAACCATAGGCGCCCACGACACGACCTATGACATATCGATCGGAGTCTTGTGAGCGGCTATATCGTGCGGAAGGATCGTTTGCCGCTCGATCATGCGATGCACACGCGGATCGGTGACACCCCGATGGAATGCTCGAATCCGGTCGCCGATTGCCGCATCTGCCTGGGTCCTACGCTGATTGTGGCGGACATATTCCACCCAGGTCGGCGTGTGATAGCTCTCGGTCCAGATCTCGGGGTTCTCCAGATCGCGCATCAACGCCCAGTGCCCTGCCCCATCGCGAATACGCACACGCCGCCGTTCGGCCATGGCGGCGAGGAATTCCGGGACGTCTTCTTCAGCAATGACGTAGTCGATCATGATCACGATCGGGCCGCTGCGCGGTTTGAGATCCAACGCCAGCAGCGGCTCGCTGAAGCGATTGAGCGGATCGAGGTTGAGCGTGTTGAATTCCGGCAATGCATAACGAAGCCCGATGACGGCGCCGAGAAGCATGACCGCGCTCGAGGCAAGCAGTGCCTTGTCCGCCCCGTATTCTGCGGCCGCGATACCCCACAACCAGCTGCCCCCAGCAATGCCGCCGAATGTCGTTGTCTGGTACAGCGACAAGGCACGGCCAACCACCCAACGCGGTGTCGAGAGCTGCACCGTGATGTTGAACAGCGACAAAGCCAATACCCAGCAAGCGCCGGCCGACAGAAGCCCGGCGTTGGTTGTCCAAGCGCTTGGACTCAATGCCGCAATCGTGGCGCTGACGGCAAATCCCGCAAAGGCAATGCGCACAATGGCTTCGCTCGACAGAAATTCGCGAAGCCGCGCACTGAGGAGCGCGCCGCCGATGGCACCGATACCGAATGAACCGAGCATGGTGCCGTAGACCAGCGGCCCGCCACCGACAAGATCACGTGCAACCAGCGGCAGGAGCGCGAGCACAGCACTGGCCGAGAAACCGAAGACGAAGCCGCGAAAAACGACTTTGCCGATATTTGGCGACATGGCCACATAACGTAGACCCGCAGAGACAGCTCGGCCCAGTGTTTCACGCGGCAAGGGATTTGGGGGATATTGGGGCTGCCAGCGAAGCAGCGCGAAGATAAGAGGCAGGTAACTGACTGCATTGACTGCGAAAGCGGCGGCGGCGCCCGCCACGGCGACAATCAAACCGCCGATCGCCGGACCAACGCTGCGGGTAAGGTTGAAACCCATGCTATTGAGAGCAACGGCCTCCGGCAGATTTTCGCGCGGGACCATATCACCGACCGAGGCCTGCCATGACGGGTTGTTCAGTGCCGTTCCACAACCGAGAAGGAAGGTGAAGGTCAAAAGAAGCCACGGCGTGATGAGGTCAAGATAGGCAAAAACCGTCAGCAGCACCGAGACGGCCAACATGAAGGACTGTGCGACGAGCATGACCCGGCGCCGGTTGAAATTATCCGCCAATGCGCCCGAGATCAGCGAAAAAAGCATGATCGGCAATGCAGTCGAGGCCTGCACCAGAGCAACCATATCGACGGAATTCGAGATGGTCGTCATCATCCAGGCCGCGCCGACCGCCTGGATCAAAGAACCGAAATTGGAGGAAAGGCTGGCGATCCAGATAGTCCGGAAGGTCTCGTGCTTGAACGGAGCGAGTGGTGATTTTCGGTCAGTCACCTCATCAACTTTCCTGTTTTGGCAAGATTGGGTGTTCGTAGAATCCCGTTATAGTCGAGCCGGTCCCGAATGCCAGTCACTATAGCGAAGCTCTTCATTCAACTTACGTTTTCAATCTTAAGGAAGTGTGGGAAACCGGATGGGCGTGGTTCAACGATGACATCCATTTCCTGCATATCCCCTCCCTTGCCACGCCCGCTTTTGCGTCTGGCCATTGAATGGTTGGGAAGACGGGCGGTCGTCGAAGCGCGTCTTTGTAGAAGTATAATGCGATCCGAAGACCGCCCGCTGACGTTTTCCCCCTGCCGGCCGGCTTCTGCCTGTTCCGCGGGGCGAGTGGATGAGCGCCTGGAGTCCGGGCCCATCGTCGCCGTCGGTGCAGTGTCCGCACAATTGGCGTCGGCATCAACAACGCAGGCAATATCTGTGTGTCAGGCAGATTGACCTCCGAAGACGAACAGGTCGGCCAATGCCCGGGTCCGTTGCCCGCACATCGACACGCCGTCCTCCCCCACTTTCGAACGGCTCCGGAAGCAGCTCCCCATGGAAAGGACGGGAATAGGATAAACGAGGTTTGAAGGTGTTGGATAAATAGCCACGATTATTTTCGGAATGACTGTTTCACCCCCACCCGCAGCTTCGCTACGACCTCCCCCATCAGGGGGAGGGTCGGACCGCAGGTCCGGGGCGGGGTGGAATTGCTGTTCTTGCCTCTAGCGCCCGCGTCTGAACAGGATCTCACCCTTGCCCGACACCGCATTGTCGCCACCATATTTGCCGGGTTTTTGGCCGAGCAGTGGCTTGTCCAGAATCTTCTCGCTGATGAGAAATTGATCGAAAAGGCTGGAAAATGCGATGTCCGATTCACCGCAGGCAACGAAAGTTGGCGAGAGCTGTTCGGGGCGGCGATCAAACAGCAGGGAGCCGCGTTTCATCAGATAGCCTGGCATTGCACCGACACGCCCGGTCACGACAATGGTTCCGGCAATCATCCGGTATCCTGCGTGGTCGCCGCACCCTTTGAGGATGGCGATCATGCCGCGGCGCAACCTGTCTCCTGCATAATGACCAGCCCTGCCGCGAACGATCAGCACGCCGCCTTCCATGCCGGTGACTTCCCCCGCGAGTGGCCCGCCGAGATTGTCTCCGCAATTACCTTGGATCTCGATACGGCCGCCAGCCATGCCCGACCCGGCATGATCACCAGCATTGCCTTCGACAAGCAACGACCCGCCGGACATTTTCCTGCCCGCCTGGCTGCCAACATTGCCGGTGACGCGTATCGAACCGCCAGTCAGTCCGGAACCAACCTTGTCGAATCGCGAACTGCTTCCATCGAGCACGAGGTTGTTCGCATCCTTGCCGGTGACCTTGAAGACATCGCCGACCAAAGCAGGATCGCGGCCTGTGCCAACGCGCAGCTTGGCGATCTCCAGTGCTGTAAGTCCGGTGAGCGACACTGGCGTGAGAACCGAAAGATCCAGTCGCGCTTCCGGATCTGCGAGGAGAGAGAAGGTCAGCGCTTTCATGGCAGCAAGTCCTTCAAATGATAGTGAAACTTGCCAAGCTTGCCGCCGTAATTGCCGGCGCTGATACGAAGCGCACCCTTCTTCGGGCCAAGATCAATGACAGCCTTCAACCCTGCCCGCATCGCTGCCGCAACGGCATCACTGGTCTCGCCATCGATGACGATTTCCAGAACCGCATTGACGTCAGGCGTCAAGGCACTGTTGACAACACCGCGCAGCGTCGGTGCGAAGGCATCATTGGTCGATGCCATCATGCCCTTGTACTTGCCGCCGACTTTCGAGCCGGAGCGGACGATGCCACCCGGAAACGGCATAATCGCTCCCGGCACTTTCTCGATCGCAGCAACAGCACGTTCGGCAGCATGCAAGGCCTTGACGTTGTCGGCCGCGAGAAACAACAGATTGCCTCCACCCACGGCATTCTTGGTCAGTCCCGTCGTCGCTTCGCACAGGAATTCCCCATCCATGACCGGCACGCGCCAGTAGTGCCTGCCACCGAATTTCTTCGATATCTGCCAGCCATCGCCGAAATAACGCAGCGAATTACCGAGATCGAGCGGCGCCGAACCTTCAAGATCAGCAAAGCAGGCGCTGCCGGGCGATGTCAGGACGCATTGTCCTAGCCGGCTTTTCAATTGCTTCTGCAACTCGTCCGTGCCCATCGCAAAAATCATGACACGGCAGCCCGGGCGACCGTCCGGCGTCCTCGTCTCCGGCACGTCCATGTCGATCGCTGCCTCGCAACCGCAGCCGATGACCGACGTCGCATAACCGGTCATGGTGATGGCAGCCTGCCGGGCCCATTTCAGCGTCGGCGCAGTGATGATAATCGCCGTCGCCCGCATGCCGAAAGCCTCGGCAAAAGTGTCGTCGATCAATACGCCGTTGCGGGTCAGTTGTTGCATGAGACCTCCGCAAATGGCGCATCTCTTTGGATCGCGGAATCAGGGAAGGTGAACCAATCGAGCGACAAGCCATAGCGCTCTTCGTGATAATCCTTCATGCGCTTGACCATCGCCTTGTCCGGCGGCGGATTGAGCCGCAACGTCTTGCCCCAACGATAATGGGTAACCTTGCCGTTCTTGACCACGAGATCGCCATTCTTGAAAACCAGCGCCGCCTCCCGGAACATTTTGGCAATGTCCTTGCCCTTGCGATAAACCGCAACATCGGCGATGGCTCCAGCTCCCAGATGGCCGCGATCCTTGAGACCGAGTAATTTGGCCGGAGCCGCACGGGTCATGATGGCAATTTCTTCAAAGTTGTATTCACGCCGGACTGAGGCGAGCGTTGTCAACTCCAGTGCTGTTGCGTTCAACTCCGCGGATTTCGCATCACGAGCACTGCTGCTCATCAACAGTTCGAAGAGTTCCGGATAAGAAGTGAAAGGCGCGCCGTTCGGATGATCGGTTGTGAAGAATACCCGCCATGGATCGGTGATGAGCAGGAAAAGCTCAAGCCCCACTGCCCACTGCAAAGAGCCGTAATAATCCTGCTTGTAGCGATAGGGAACGATGCCGCCCCCGCCATTGCCATCGCCGTCCATGATAACGGTTTTCTTCGGATTGGCGTTGCCGATGGCCGTAAACTGCCGCAGCACGTCGGAGGAAATCGTCACGGTCTGGCCGAACATCACCTGACCGATATCGATGGTGACATCGGGGTTCGCATTGACGAGTTCCGCCAGTCGCGCCGCCTCGGAGGAGAACTTGCGTTTGCCTTCCGTGCCGTAGCCATAGAACTGCAGATGCGCGAGATGCAGCGGCACGCCCTCGGTCGCTGCTATGGTGTCAGCGGCCGTATCGGCGCTGCCGGCAATGCCGAGATTGTTGGCGTGAACATGGAGCGGGTGCGGTATTCCGAGACGGCTCACCGAAGCCTGCAGCGACTTGACGATCTTGCGCGAACTGACGCCATATTCGGGCACGACATCGTCCAGAGAGAAGGAGCGGACATTCTCCTTGAAGGCCGCGGCCGCACCGGCATTGATGACCTTGACCCCAAGAGCGCGGGTCGAACCGACGACCCAGGCGATGTAGTCATCAAGCATCGCCGAGGATTTACCATTGCGAAGCAGCGACAGGGTGAAATCGTCATTGCCGAGAATTGCCAACGTCGCCTTGTCGATGATCGGAATATCGGCGAGTTCAAGATGCGTGTGCAGGGCCGTGTACGGCGCCATGGCGGGTTCGACCACCGTAGTGAAGCCCATTTGCGCATAGAGAGTGCCAGTCTGGAAGGTAGACCAGCCGGCATTGGAAAGCGGCGTATTGGCAGGTCGGGGCTGGTGGGCCGCATGATGTTCGGGCAGCAGCAGCCGGGCCGTGTTCACATTGCCGCCGCCAATATGCGAGTGGATATCGATGGCGCCGGCCATGACGATGCAGCCCGAGACATCATGCGTCTGCTCGGCCGCCTCGCCTTCCGGCGCATCGATCAGCACGCCATCCCTCATCCAGACGTCGCGCTGGCGGGTTCCGCCATTGACAGGATCGACAACCTCTCCGCCGACAAGCCGGGTCAGCATGGCAGGGCCCTCCTGCCGGGCAAGGCTTCCGCCAATTGCTGCACGATGCTCGAGAGGCTTGGCAATAGCGACGGCGCGGACGCCGCGACGGCCCTGAATGTGCCTACCCTGCTGGAATAGCTGACGCCGTCATGATCGACCCCGGCTTTTCCTACTGAAATGCTGACCGCTGCTCCAGCAGTTGGACCTTCATCTTTGCTCAGTGAAATCAAGGCAATCCTGCCCCCCCTGGGGGGAGTTTTGCCGCCCCTCGTCGACATCCAGACGTGAAGATCCGCTTCCTTGTCGCGGATCATGCGTTGGATGTCCCATCGCACGGGGTCATAGCTTGGGAGGCTATTCGAGAAACCTGTCCGGGGTGGAAATCCGGTCATCCACAGGGAGGTGAGAGCGGTGCCCCATGCATCGTCATCGGCGGGCAGAAACACGCTGCTCGCGCGTCCCTTCCTGTTCAGGTCGGCGATCAGACCCTGCAGCATGACAAGGCTTGCCGCTTCGCCGGAAGCGCCGGAAAAGACGAAGACCGGAAACTGGCTTTTGGTCAGGGCTTTCCTGAGCCGGTCGATATTGCTCAAGGAAGATGTAACCTGACGCTCCTGCAATTGGGCGCGAAGAACGGCGAGCGCTCCGCCGAGCGTCAGGCCCTCCGCTCCAAGAGAAACGGCCTTCAGTTTGCGCCCGAGCTTGCTGGCGTCAGCGGAATTTGTTGCAGAGTCATTGATGTGGAACCAGCTGCGCTGCTGGCGATCGCCGAGATCGGGCTGCGTGGATGCCCATGTCACCAGCATGTCATGATGCGACGCGGGAATGTCCCCGACGAGGACGATCAGGCTGGAGCGCCGCCGCGCTTCGCCCGGCGTCGTGAACATCCCGCCGTGGTCGGTGAACAGGGACACCTCATTGGCGAGAGTCTCGCCCAGCGCATGATCGTAAGCACCGCCTAACCTCTCAGCCAGCGCGATGGCACTGCGTGTGCCATGCACATCCGTATCGAGGGTAAAAACTGGACAGCGGCTTGATGCCAGAAGCTTCGCAGCATTCTGAATTGCATCCATCAAAGAGACCGGCTGGCTGCCAACCCATGCAACCGACATATTCCGCAACTTTCTGGTGCCAACCTGAGCTTAACTAATTTTTCTCGAATGTGAACCCTGCGGCCCAGCAAAAAATCATGCGATCAATCGTCGTACTTAACATAGGCGAAGCGCTGGTCGGTTTGCGGCGTTCCTTCCAGCGATCCCGCCTCTTTGCCGGGCTGCCACTGAACTACACTTTCGATCTTCCTGGCGAGTTCGAAATCCTTGTCGGTGATGCCCTTTGCCGCATGGTTCTGCAACAGAACCTCCACCCAGGCATAGGAGGCCTTGAGATCCGGGTGATGCCAGGCGGCTTCCGCCAGATGCCCGACCGTGTTGATGACCATCAGTGTCGATTTCCACCCATGTGTCTTGTATTTGCGCCGAATCCAGCCGTTCTCATAGCGCCAATGCGGCAAATCGCTTTGCAGCTTTGCGACAATTTCGCTTTCCGAATAGACTTTTTCCTTGGGTTTGGCCGCCTTTGTTTCATCGGTCATTCGCATTACTCCCTATTCTTTGCGCATCATGCTTGCGCCTCGTTTGAAAGACGATATCATAGTGCAGGGCCCGATTTTTGAGATTGTGTAAAGATTAAACAAATGTCGGAATCCGTCACGATCAAAGTGCCCGCTCGCCTGCACCTCGGCTTTCTCGATATACCGCGCTCAGGTCAAGACCGGTTTGGAAGCGTTGGCTTGCCGATTCAGGATATTGCGACAGTCCTGACAATTTCCCGTGCGACAGACACACACATTCATGGCGAGGAACAGGCCCGTATCGCGCAGCACATCGCGACGCTTTGCCCTCATCTTGGCATCAAGGCACAGCACCGGGTCACCGTGCAGCGGGCCATCCCGCGCCATATCGGCCTCGGTTCCGGAACGCAGATAGCCCTTGCGGTAGCCGCCGGGCTGCGGACGCTGCATGCGCTACCACTCGACACCGCCAATGATGCGGTCCTGCTCGGACGTGGCTCGCGATCGGGGATCGGCATAGCTGCATTCGAAGACGGCGGCGTGATCGTCGACGCGGGCAAAGGGTTCGGTCAACAGGCGCCGACAGTCATTTCGCGCATTCCGTTTCCAGAAGCCTGGCGCATCATCCTTGTCCTCGATACCTCGACGCAGGGCATTCATGGCGAAGCCGAGCTCGAAGCCTTCCGCACATTGCCGCCGTTCCCGGCAGCGACTTCGGCGCTGATCTGCCGTCATGTGCTGATGAGCGTCATGCCCGCTCTCGTCGAACAGGACCTCGCCTCGTTCGGCAGCGCGGTGGAGGCCGTCCAGACCGAAATCGGCACTTACTTTTCACCGGCACAGGGCGGCGTTTTCACCAGCAGGCAGGTCGAGACCACATTGCACCGCCTTGCAAAGGCTGGTGCTGTCGGGATCGGCCAGAGTTCATGGGGGCCGACGGGCTTTGCCTTTGCCGCCTCACAGGCCGATGCGGAACGCATCGTCGGCGAGATCGGTGGACATACTCCCGGCACTACCATCCAGATTGTTGCGGGCAGAAATGCGGGCGCGGATATCACGCATACCGCCTTGAACCTCGCCAGAGCTTGAACCATGGGCACTATGGTCAAAGAGGAGCGGAAAACATGAGCCGCAAAACGATCCTTCATATGCTGACACCCCTTCGGCACATGAGTCCGTTCGACGTCAACATGGCGCTCGATGCGGGCTATGATGCGGTGATCCCCTATACGGATGTCGAACTTTCCGATGTCGGCAACCTCGTTCAGGATGCCATCTTTTCGCGCCCGCCGGATGCAGGTGTCGCGACCGGCATTTTCCTTGCCGGCAAGGATGCCCCGCTGGCGCTCGACATGCTCGACGCGGCAAGGAAATCCATGGTGCCGCCCTTCGAAGTCTCGGTGTTTGCCGATCCGGCCGGATCGTTCACAACCGCAGCGGCCATGGTTGCCAAGGTCGAGAAAGCGCTGATCAAACACCACGACCGCGAACTCAACGGAACCTCGGTAGCGGTCTTTGGCGCAACCGGCGTGGTCGGGTACTGTACGGCGGTTATTGCGGCTGGCGAAGGTGCAATGGTGACAATCGTTGGCCACGACGGCATTGAACGCGTGCAGGAGATTGCAGCCTCGATCAAGCAGCGGTTCAATGTGACAGTCGAAGCGGCTGATGGATCCACGGAAGCCAAAAAGGCTACCATCGTCGAGGGCACGGAGGTTGTTCTTGCGGCAGCAAAGGCAGGCGTGCAGGTGATCTCGAAAGCGCAGCTCGGTTCGGCAGGCGGGCTGCTGGTTGTCGCAGATGTGAATGCAGTTCCCCCGGCAGGTATCGAAGGGCTGAAAGTCAATGCCAATGGTGAGAAACTCGATGCGACACAGGCTGTCGGCATTGGTCCGCTCTCCATTGGCAACGTCAAATACAAGACGCAGGCTGGTTTGTTCGAACGGATGATCAAGGCCGAAAAGCCGGTCATCCTAGATTTCCGGGATGCATTCACCCTTGCTCGCGACCTTGCCAAATAACGCCGCGATCCTGATCGCCGCAATCTCGGGCCGCTCGCTTGCCGCAGCAGCGAGGCGGGGGGGATTCCGGCCGCTTGTCGCCGACCTTTTCAACGATGCGGACACGCTCGCACTGGCGGATCGTGCGGTGAAGCTGTCGGGCAGCCTGCAGGCCGGAATCGATGAAGACCGGATCGTCGAGACGCTGAGCGAACTCGCGGGTGGTGATGAGCCTGTTGCCGTCGTCTTCGGCTCCGGTTTCGAACGAAAACCGGAAATGATCGACGCGATTTCGAAAGAATTCTCTGTGTCCGGAAACAGCGCGAAAACGATCCGGCTGGTCAAGGATCCGGTCAGTCTTTCCCGCCTCTGTTCCGAGCTGAAAATTCCGCATCCTGACATTCGTTTTGATATCCCCGAAAACCCGCAGGAATGGCTGACGAAACTGACAGGCGGGGCGGGTGGTTCGCATGTGAAGCCGGCGAATGGCGATGCTTCCGGGCCCGAACGTTACTTTCAGCGTTTCATTTCCGGGAAAAATCTTTCAGCGCTTTTTCTCGCCGACAGGCACAAAGCCCATATTGTCGGCTTCAGCCGCCAATGGTCTTCGCGCTCAAAAAACACGCCGTTCCGCTATGGCGGCGCCGTCCGGCTTCAACGCTACGACGGGCAAAAGGCTGCGTGGATCGAGGACCGGCTGACAGCATTGACCAGGCGTACGGGCCTCGCCGGGCTGTGCAGTGCCGACTTCATCGAGGACGATTGCGGCCTCCATCTCATCGAGATCAATCCGCGTCCGGGCGCAACGCTCGACATTTTCGACAGCGAGGAAACGCCGCTGATTCGGGAGCATTTGCGCGCAGCCATGGGGTGCAATTTATCGATACCAGCCTATCGAGGCTCGGCTGCATCGGCGATTGCCTATACCGCGAAAGCCATCAGCGCCTTTCCGCAAGTTGCGTGGCCCGCAATGACTGCAGACCACCAGCTGTCGGGCACCGCACTTCGAGCGGGCGATCCCGTCTGCACGGTTTTCGCAACAGCAAATTCGGCTGCTGCCGCGATGAAGGCCGTCAAGAGCCGCGTCAAGGAACTCGCAGTCCATTGGAGGGAGGATTTCCGATGAGGGACGGTAAGGCCTATCTGAACAGAAGTGCGCAACGCATTGCCGATGCGATGATCGAGGATGCGGACCGGCTTGGTGTTGGTCACAGCCGCGGCAGCCTTGGCGAACATCTGATAGACGCCGGTGCAAGCAGTCCGGGCGGTATCGAGGCTGGCCTGCGGATCGTTGAAATCTGCATGGGCGGATTGGGCACGGTGTCGGCAGCGTTTGGTGCGGGCAAATGGCCGTATTCCGTCGATGTTCGCTCTTCGCAACCGGTGCTTGCCTGCCTTGGCAGCCAGTATGCCGGGTGGAATCTTTCGCACGAGAAGTATTTTGCCATGGGATCCGGTCCGGTACGGGCACTTGCACGCGTCGAACCGCTTTTCGAGAAAATCACCTATCGCGAACCGGATGCGGAATCGTCAGTCGTCGTGCTCGAAACCGCAGCGCCTCCGCCCGCGGCAATTGTCGAGAAAGTATCGAAAACGACGGGTCTCGATCCGGAAAAACTGACTTTCATCTATGCGCCGACACAAAGCCTGACAGGTTCCATGCAGATCGTCGGCCGGGTGCTCGAGGTGGCATTGCATAAGGCACACGACCTCAACTTTCCACTCGAGGCTATCGTTGATGGCGCCGGGCGGGCGCCTATCCCTGCCCCGCATCCGGATTTCCTGCAGGCCATGGGCCGGACGAATGACGCGATCATCTATGGTGGTATCGTCCAACTCTATGTGCGCGGCAGCTCTGCAGCCGCACGCGATCTGGCAGAACAGCTTCCGAGCCGGACATCCCGAGACCACGGGCAGCCGTTCGCTGATATCTTCAAGAAGTTCAAAGGCGATTTCTACGCCATCGACCCGCATTTGTTCAGCCCTGCGGAGGTGATTGTCACCGCCATCGAAACGGGTGATACCTTCCGCAGTGGCAATTCTGATACTGCAATGCTGGAACGATCCCTGGGGTGACGACACAAAAATGCCAGACACGATACTGATCCTATCCGACCGGCCTGATCGTCAGGTGAGGCAGCTTCAATCCTCGTTCAAGACGCTCGGATTTGACGTCCTGGCACTCGCTTTAGCGGATATCGGTTTCGACAGCCGATATCCATCGGGTATCGCAATTCCAGGGATGAATGGCGGCCTGCCTGCGGCAGTGATTGTTCGATCCATTTCATCGGGAACATTCGAGGCGATTACCCGCCGTCTCGGCATATTGCATGCCTTTGCCCATTTAGACGTTCCGGTCTGGAACTCGGCAAAGGCCATCGAGCGCTGCGTCGACAAATCAACCACTACATTCTTTCTGGCGCAGGCGGGCTTGCCCACGCCGGAGACCTTCGCCGTCGAGAGTCTCGCAAATGCGAAGGCTGTGGCGGAGCGTGAACTCGGTCACGGTCCGCTTGTGTTGAAACCGCTGTTCGGTTCGCAGGGAAAGGGTATCCGGCTTATCCGCCGTATCGAAGACCTGCCCGCACCGGAAGAGATCGATGATGTCTATTATCTCCAGCGTTTCGTGGCGCATTCCGGACCGCCCTTCTGCGATTACCGGGTCTTCACCTGCGCCGGAGAAGTGCTGGGCATGATCACGCGTCGCGCCGAGGGATGGATCACCAATATCGCCAAGGGAGCAAAGGCGGAACCTGTTGAGGGCCCGCTGCGTGCCAAGCTGGAAAGCCTCGCCCTGGCTGCTTCCGCAGCAATCGGCACCGATTTCGCCGGTATCGATATTGTCCCGGCTGTGGATGGACGGCTTCTGGTTCTCGAGGTCAACAGCATGCCGGCCTGGACCGGGCTGCAATCGGTCGTTCCTGTAAAGATTGCTGATTGCATCGCCAATGCCCTCGCCGCCCGGATCGTGCCTCAACTGGATGAGAGACCGGCGGCGTGAAACCGACGCGCGAACAGATCAGGCGAGCCTATATCGACGCTTGTTACCAAGAAATCGAGGCGCTGAAACCGGGGAACGTCCATCGTTTTGCTGATGGTCATCGCATGAACGCCGGGCAGTTTTTTGAAAGTGCTCAGGTGTCGTCCCATGCCGTGAGTGACCCTGCCCTTTCTACGGGTCAGCGCATTCTCGCCGCGGTCACGGCAACGCGAAACAAGATCGGAACCAACACCAATCTCGGTATTCTGCTGCTATGCGTTCCTCTGGCAAAGGCTGCTGAAACCGGCGACCCGGATCTGCAAGCAAGCGTCACGACAACGCTTGAGAAATTGGGTATCGATGATGCACGCGACGTGTTTTCGGCAATTGTGCTGGCGCAGCCGGGCGGGCTCGGTTCTGCTCCGAAACACGATGTGTCGATAGAGCCGGAAGTATCGCTCCTCGAAGCAATGCGGGAGGCTGCTGACCGGGACATGATTGCCCGGCAATATGTGACCGGGTTTGCCGACATTTTCACTGGCGGGCTCAAGGCGCACAAAGCTGCGGTCGACCGCGACGAGCGGGGGATGTGGCCTGCCGTTTTCATCTATCTGCACTTCCTGTCGGCCTTTCCCGACAGCCACATCATCCGCAAGCATGGCAATCTCGTTGCCGAGAAAACACGCCAGGAAGGCGAGCGAAATCTCAGGCGCATTGAAGGTTTGACCGATGGAAAAGAGCGGGAAAAAGTACTTCTTGCTTTTGATGTGCAGCTCAAAGCCGACGGCATCAATCCAGGGACTTCCGCCGACCTGACAGTTGCCACGCTTTTTGCATTAAAACTCAACTTGGCCTTGCATAATGTTGAGGTAAATGCTTGAATTTCGACAGCGGATTTCATCCGCTGCTATCTGGCCAACCGACCCCCAACTCAAGGGTGCTGCGAACAAGGATAGCTGTCCATCGAGAGTCGTGTCTCGAGAGGTACGGCGTCTTTGGACAAACCATTTGGGACCGCTATAGGGAGGAATTAGGCCGTGGCGAAAATCAATAAAGTTATGGTTGGCGAGTCGCTTATTGGCGACGGAAATGAAGTTGCGCATATCGATCTTCTGATCGGACCGCGAGGCAGCGCGGTCGAGTCGGCATTCTGCCATGCGTTGACGAACAACAAGGACGGATTCACCTCCCTTCTTGCCGTTATCGCACCGAACCTGGCATGCAAGCCGAACACCGTGATGTTCAACAAGGTTACGATCAAGGGCGCCAAGCAGGCGGTCCAGATGTTCGGACCTGCTCAGCACGCCGTTGCAAAGGCAGTTCAGGACAGTGTTGCCGATGGCACCATTCCGGCTGAAGAAGCTGACGACATTTTCATCTGTGTTGGCGTCTTCATCCATTGGGAGGCCGAAAGCGATGCCAAGATCCAGGACTTCAATTACCGTGCAACGAAGGAAGCCATCCAACGCGCAGTGACGGGCAAGCCGACTGCTGCGGAAGCAACCGCTCAGCGCGACTCTGTCAAGCATCCGTTTAGCGCCTAGACAAGAGACAACCCCGCACAGAGCACGCCCTCTGGCGAACCGGATGGCCTGTTGCGCCGGTTGGCAAAACTTCTGGGTTTCTAGCACGGAGAAAGGGGAGAAGGAGCACTCTTCCTCCCCTTCTCAACCGTGCCGGATGTTCTCGTTTTTCATCAGAGACGAAATCGCTTCCGGTGTCAGCGCGCCGTTGTGGAGCGACGTTGCTACGAGCGCAGCCGATATGCCCATTGTTTCCAGCCGTTCAAGATCATGCAGGCTACGTATACCTCCAGCAGCGATGACGGTTCGGTCTTCAGCGCGGCGCTTGATCTCTGCAAGACGATCGAAGTCCGGTCCCGCATTGGCGCCGATCCGGCCGAGAGTCATGACGATCACTCGGGATGGCCAATTCTCCGCGTCCTCGAGGATCGACCGGGGGCCTAGGAACTCGTCGCCGCGAAAATCAAGAGACAGGATCAGGCGCGGGTTTGTGCATAGCGTTGCGAGCACGGAAGGGTCTGTTTGGGACTCGGAACCCAGAACCGGCAAGATACCGGGCGTTGCGAGAATGGGCTCCAGTTGAGCCCTTTCACTGAAGCCTGCGTCGAGCCAGATATCGGACTTGGTAAGCAGTGGCATCAATTGGTTCAAGACATTCCGGGGCGATGGGCGGTCCTGTATTGAGTCGAGATCGGCAACGTAGAGAACCGGAAAAGGATGGAGCGCACGCAGGCCGTTCGCCACGTCGAGGACATTGGCCGTCGAGCTGATCGGCGTTTCAATAGGCTGGTACGCATCGCGGTTACCCATGCGGGCGCGAACGACGAGACCTTCTTTTATGTCGAGTACGGGAATGATATGCACTTGTCGAATCCAAGGAATGATGTGCCCATGAAATCCCGATTTGCCAACGAAGGAAAGCCCCTGGTTACCGGCTGGGATCTGGGCGGTGCCCATCTGAAGATGGCCCAATGCCAGGACGGCAAGATTGTCTCGGCAAAAATCCTGAAAACGCCGCTTTGGCTCGGCGTCGATCAGTTGCGCGAAGCCCTGCGGGAACTTGGCCCCCTGCGCGTGGAGAACAATTTCAATGTCTTCACCATGACCGGCGAACTCTCCGATACCTTCGCCTCACGCGATGCCGGAATTGCCAGTTTGCTCGACCTCGTCGAGGAAGAGTTCGGTGTGGCGAGTACGCTGATCTATGCCGGTCGCGCCGGTTTTTGCGATGTGGGTTCAGCGCGTAGCCTTGGAGGTGATGTCGCATCGGCCAACTGGCACGCAACAGCTTCCCTGAGCGCGAAGCTCTCAGACACAGGACTCTTCGTCGACATGGGTTCGACCACGACGGACATCCTTGCACTCAAGAATGGCGAACTGGCCAATCATGGCTATTCCGATGCCGAGCGGCTTTTGACCGGCGAACTGGTCTATACCGGGTTTGCCCGCTCGGCTCTTATCGGCATCGCGGGTCTCGTCCCGGTACGAGGGCAGATGACGCCACTGATGAACGAATATTTCGCCAATACCGCCGACCTTGGCCGCATCCTCGGTACGCTCGACGAAGCGGATGACAAATATCCGTCGGCCGATCGTCAAGCGAAATCTGTCGCTGGATCGATCGCGCGGCTGGCGCGGATGGTCGGTCGTGACAGTGCTGATCTCGACGAGGATGAGTGGATCGACATCGCGCGGTGGTTCAGCGAACACCAGCTGCGCATGATCCATGACGCCGCATTCCGCGTCGCACGCAATCTCTCGCCGGACCGCACGGCGCCGGTGATCGGTGCAGGCATCGGACGCCCGCAGATCAAAGAGCTCGCGAAGCGCCTTGAACGGCCTTACTTGGATTTCGGTTCGCTGATCCCTGCCACAGAGGACGCCCGGGACGACGCCAGCAAGGCAGCGCCTGCAGCAGCGGTCGCTTTGCTAGGTTCAATGCATCTGCAGGGAGCATAGTCCCATCTAAATATGGCCTCCGTGGTGATGCACCACCGCATCCTTGCCTTTTGCATCGGCAGCATCGCGGTGATCCTTGACCCGCTGCATGAGCCATGACCAGGCCTCTTGTTCGTCGGGCCCCGCGGTCTTCTCGATGGCTATGGTCAGATAGGCGATTTCCGCATCTATTTTCTCCGGAGAAAGCATATGCAGCCGGCTGACCAGGATAGCGAGCTCGAGCACGGCGGCCTTGGCGCGATTGAGTCCCGTAAAGGGGGCGTGCGTCGCTTCCGAAACCACCTTGCAAAAATGGAGTGGGCGCAAGCCATCATCGTTGACTGAGACGACCTTGAGTACCGAATGGCTGAGCGCAGACTGAAGTCGCGGCACCGGGCAATTCTTGACGGCAACGGTCGGCCAATCCTTGCGCCCGGTCAGGCAGCCGGCAAAGACCAGCATATCGTCCGTGTAATTGGCGATCGCATAGGGAACAGTAGCCAGATTTTCCAGCGTCTTTGAAGGGCGAAACGGGGCGATAATCCAGCCATCGTCTTGCTGGATAATGCCGAGCGGGGCGATATGGGCGATGCCCCGGACATCGACCGTCGTTACGATAGTCTCCCTGATGTAGGTCATGGCGCCACATCCTTCTTCGTTCGCAATGTGTGGCCTGCTTCGGCCAGTCGCGTGCGGTCTTGTTGCTTCTCCGGCGCCGCCGCACCCCAGGCGAGCGGTTCGTCCTGTGCGTAGCGCTTGCCCAGCTTCCAGGCGATTTCGGCCTTGGTCAGCTCTGCACCCAGATAGAAAGCATGCGCCCCGTCGCCTTCAACGCCGAGGCCCGGGAAAAGTTCAAATGCATCCCTGGATACCTGGTGGCCCTTGCCATTGAAGATATGGACGCCGTCCGGTGCGGTCATGATGCGGAAATTGGCATCGCGCACATCATCGGCGAGTGCGTCGATATCTTCGATACTGTTGGGATACGGCTTGCGGTCGTGGATCTGCAACAGGCCGGCATCATAGCCGCGCGGCAGAGCATGGTCCTGCTTGGCCGCGAACATGATGCGGCGAGCGCGATCATGTTCCTCGACCGTGCGCACCGTGTGCGGGCTGACATTGACCACCAGCACATTGCCGATCGACAGCTCGGAGCAAAGACCGGCAAGGATTGCCGTTACACCAGACGAATCCGCATCGGTGAGTTCCGTCAGATTGCCTGTGCCCATCATCATTTCGACATTGGGCCAACGGCGTCGCGCTTCTAGGAAGCGTCCGAGCGATGCAGCAAAGCCAAAGTGAATGGGATCGAGCACTGGGTCGGCGATGAAGGAAATATTCGCAGCCTTCGCAGCATCGATGGCACGGCCAAGCGAGTTGAGGTCGCCCGGAATGGCCGGGATGAGAATTGGTGTAACGCCGTATTTGATGGCGATGCCGATCGTTTCCTCAGTAAGACTGAGAAGATAGTCTGCGCCGGCAGCAGCACCGGTTTCGAGTTCTTCAAGGTTCGCCGAATCGACGCTGACGGAAAGGCCCTGTTGCTTGAGCAGGCGAACGGCTTCGGCAAGGTGCGGAAACGGCGTTTCCGGAAGACAGCCAAGGTCGATGACATCAGCTCCGGCAGCTGCCAGCGTTGCAGCACGCTGCCTCAACGCATCAAGTGACAGCGCCGAGGCGTCGACGATTTCCGCGAAGATGCGCATCTCATGCCGCGAAAGGTCAACCGGTTTGCCAACCCGCCCGAGAAAAACCGGCAAATCAGCAACTTCGTCGGGCCCGCGCACGAAAGGAACCTCGAACCGCTCGCTCAGCCGGTCAAGATCGCCCCTGTAGCGGCCGGGAAGAATAACCCTGTCGGCAGTGACAGGCGGCTTCAGGCGACGGGAAATGATCTCCTCGGTCATGAGCGCCGCAACTTTCACACCGATATCAATGATCTCATAGGAGAACGCCGTCTGCCCAAGGTCTGCCAGAACCCGTTCCAACCTTGATCGGGCCAGATGCCCGGTCAGAAACAACAGACGCTCAGCCATCGCCTGCGATCGCTTTCTGGCGATCAGCGATCGCCGCTTGCAGCTCGGCAAGCGATTCAACGACATGTGTGCGCTCATATGTCTTGAGCCGTGCGGTGTTTTCGAGATCGATCGGGCGGGGGTAGACCTTGACCATACCGCCCGGCGCCATGGTTTCAAGTTCGGGCGCCGTATCGCAGGCAAAGACGATCGACGGTACCAGACACTTGCCCGCCTGCGCATAGACGTTGGTCGGCAGCGAGTCGGAAATCCCGACCACGCATTTCGCCACTGTGTTCGATGTTGCGGGTGCAATTACCGCCGTATGATAGACGCCGTGGTAGAAACCGCCGATCGGAATGGAGCTTGCCGTCTTGTCGTGCAATACCCGCATGGTTTCCGGAAAATCGAGTTTCAGCCCGTACATGCGCAGCACTTCATTCGCTGCCTTTGAGACAAAGACATCGCAATGCTCCAGCGTGCGTATCAGATCAAAACTTTCCACGAAGAAATGGCCCGAGCCGGTCAGCGCCCACGCCCAGCGCGGTGTATGAAGTCGTGTCATTGCGCAACGAATCCTTCGGCGGCCATTCTGTACTGCATGATCATGCGTCCGGGGATAGATGCCAAGGGCAAATCGAGCAAATCCAACGCCTGGGGACCCGCGACGTGAACGCGTGTGCCCTCACACAGCATGGCAGGCAGCAGGCTATCGACGATGCCCGCTTCGGCAAGATCCGTAACGCTGGCATAGTGCTGATACTCGTCAGTCTGCTTGATCAGCAGGAGTGAATTGAAGCGCAACTGTCCACACAGCCAGGCACTGAGTGAATCCGAGGTGACATCCCAGGAACAGGGAATATCCGATGCGTCAATCGTCATAAAGGATGGAAGCCACACGGGCATGTTCCCCGCGTCAAGCACCTCATGAATTTCGACGACCGAGCGGGCAGGCTGCAGGCGCGTGTTACGGTCCGCAATGGCAATGCCGAACTGATCCATGGCGAGTATCGCCATCGCATGAGCGGCCTTATCCGAATAGGCCAGGCGCTTCTGCGAAACCCTGACCTGATCAGCGAAGGGACCACCACCAGGCACGATGACGAGCGGAAAGGCGGCGGTCGCCAAGACCTCGATCCAGCGCTGCATTTCCTCCTGACCCGCCGTGCTTCCTCCCAGTTTCACGACGAGTGGCTTCATGACGAGGCGCCCTTCCTGCCTCCGTGTGCGTGTACCGGCTCGGCCTTGCCTGGGGAATGCCTGGACCGTGTCGAGTTCCTTGCGTCGTTTTTCCGCTCGATTTCGACACCAACACCGCCAGGTCCAAGTTCAAGCTTCTCGGCTCGTACCACCACGCGGGTTACGCGCGGATTGTCCAGTACGAATGCCGCCACCTGCTCCGCCAGCGTCTCGGCCAGCTCGACATGTCCTTGCGCGACAATGGCCCGGATGCCATCCATGATGAGATCGTAGGAAACGACATGGCGCATGTCTTCCGGATTGCGCGTCACCCGCAAGACATCAGCCGTTACGTCAAAACGCACTTTCTGCGACTTGCCGTGCTCGAAACTATAGGCGCCTATCTGTACCGGCAGAACAAAATCACGGACGAAAATCTTGTCGGTGCCAAGCCCTGCTTCGGCTGGATCAGGGAAATAGCCGCGCGCTGCCAGGAGCTTGTAGTCGACTCCGGTTGGTGCCCCCAGCCCCTGTGCTTCGGGTATCAGCGCCCGTATCTTAGTGGTCGCCTGCGCATCGATGGGCGAGTTACGGCCGAGCCCGGCGCACAGTGCTCCGCGAAAGCCGAGAAAGTCCGGCTTGAAAGCCAGCAGCCTTGGCACATCTGGCGCCTCGAGCGACCCCGCGACACCGGACATCAATCGATGCGACTGGCAATCCTTGACGAAATGGCCAATCTGGTCGGGCGTCATGTGATCAAGCAGCCGGCCTGCGGACTTGTTGGCTGTGTCGATCATCACGCCGTGAAAACCGGCCGCTGCAAATCGTTCAGGCAAGTCGTCGTCATATTCGTTCCGGTGGTCAGCGAAGAGAACGGCAATCAATTTTTTGTGCGAGGTGAGCGGCTTCACCACCTCCACGCAAGCAGCCAATTGGTCAGAGGGAAAGAAGCCGATTTTGATGAAGTCCACTCCCGTCGCAGCAATTTCTTCCACCTTGCGGCGAATGATTTCAGGCTGCATGGGAAGATCGCCACATGCGGCGCTGACGGGCCGTCTGCCGGAAATAAATTCGATAACTTCCAAGAGCTTGTCCGCTTCAACCGCTCCCAGCGCCCCGTTTGCGGGGTCCTTCAGATCAATAATATCCGCACCATTCTGAAAGACGATTTCCGCTTCCTGCCGGTTCCGCACACTCGCCAGCATTTTGGTCATGGACGTGCCCTGTCGTAGCGATGAAGAATCTCGTCCGTCGGCCAAGAAAAGCTGACAAGGAGGGTTGAGATTATTGCGGGGTTGTTTAAAAACACTCTGGGCACCTCTGTTCTTAAGCGATCGCCATCACGTGAATGGCGGCATATCTGAATGGTATGGTCATGAAGAGTACGGTGCCACACACTCTTGCGTTTTTAATCGGCTTTTTTTTGCTCTTCGTCAACGTGTCTGAGCTGTCTGCTCAACAGACATCGACCGACAAGAACGCAAAGCCAACGGTTGAAACGCAGATCGGTTACCTGCGTGCCTATGAACCGCAGCTGGCGCTTTCCGTTCTCGATATTCCTCCCCGCGACGAGGGTGTAGCCGGTGCCAGTGTCGCAATCAATGACAACAACACCACCGGAAAATTTCTTGGCCAGGCTTTCGCGCTCGACGTGGCGGAGACGAAGTTCGAGGCGGATGTCGTTCCTGTTTTCAAGGAAATGCTTGCCCGCGGCGACCGCTTCATCCTGACCGACATTTCGGCCAAGCAATTGCTGTCGATAGCCGACCTCGCGAAGGACAATGGTGTGCTGCTTTTCAATGTCGGCGCCACGGATGACATTCTGCGCGAGGAGCAATGCCGGTCCAACGTCTTCCACACGGCGCCAACACGCACCATGCTGGCTGACGGCCTGGCTCAATACCTAGTCTGGAAACAATGGCGCAAATGGGTGCTGCTCTATGGCTCGCACGAACGCGATCAACTGTACGCTGATGCCATTCGCCGCGCGGCGGCAAGGTTCGGTGCAACAATCGTCGAGGAGCGCCTGTACGAGGACAAGGGTAGCGCCCGTAGAACTGATACAGGCGTGATCCAGGTGCAAAAGCAGATGCCGGTCTTCACGCAAAACCTGCCTGAACATGACGTGGTGGTTGTGGCGGACGAGAGCGAGGTTTTCGGCAGCTATGTTCCCTACCGGACATGGACACCACGTCCTGTTGCAGGAACGGCCGGACTTACTCCCTCGAGCTGGCATCCAGCCAGTGAACAATGGGGCGGCTCGCAGATCCAGAACCGCTTCGACAAGGCGACCGGGCGCCGGATGCGGTCGAAAGACATGCAGGCCTGGACGGCAGTTCGAATATTGGGCGAAGCTGTCACGCGCACCAAGGGAAATGACCCGGCCCAAGTTGAAGCCTTCATCAAGGCGGACGAGTTTTCGATTGCAGCCTTCAAGGGACAGAAGGTTACGTTTCGAAACTGGAACTGGCAGTTGAGACAACCGATCCTGCTTGGCGACGCGCACGGCGTCGTCTCGACATCGCCGCAAGAAGGCTTCCTGCATCAATTTTCCGAGCTCGATACGTTGGGGATCGACCGCCCGGAGACCAAGTGCAAGCTGAACTAAGAATCGTAATGGGAGGAAAGAAATGCGACGACATTTGTGCTTGCTCGCTGCGACCGTGGCGCTGCCATTCTTTGCACAGCCCGCATGGGCAAATATGGTCTACGTATCCAACGAGAAGGACAATACGGTAACCGTCGTCGATTCCGCAACGATGGAGGTGGTGAAGACAATCGATGTCGGCCAGCGTCCACGCGGGATCACCATTTCGCATGACGGGAAACTGCTCTACGTCTGCGCTAGCGATGACGATACGGTGGAGATCATCGACACCAGCACCAATGAGATCATCGGCTCGCTTCCGTCCGGACCCGACCCGGAGCTTTTCGTGCTGTCGCCCGACGGGAAGACGCTTTACGTCGCCAATGAGGACGACAATCTCGTCACGGTGATCGATGTCGAGTCGAAAGGCGTGATTGCGGAAATACCGGTGGGTGTCGAGCCGGAAGGCATGGGCATCAGCCCCGATGGCAAGACCATGGTCAACACCTCCGAAACGACCAACATGGCGCATTTCATCGACACAACGACGCATGAGATAACCGATAACGTGCTCGTCGATTCCCGCCCACGCTTCGCACAATTCAAGCCAGATGGCTCGGAGGTCTGGGTATCCGCGGAGATTGGCGGGACTGTCTCGGTCATCGACAACAAAAAACGCGAGGTGACGCACAAGATCACCTTCGAAATTCAGGGGCTACGAACCGAGCAGATCCAGCCAGTCGGCGTACGCATCACAGCCGACGGGAAGAAAGCCTATGTCGCGCTTGGTCCGGCCAATCGCGTTGCCGTCGTCAATGCGGAAACCTACGAAGTGGAGAAATACATACTGGTCGGCCAGCGGGTCTGGCAGTTGGCTTTCACGCCCGACGGCAAGACCATCATCAGTACGAACGGTCTGTCCAACGACATTACTTTCATCGACACGGCGAGCGACGAGGCCGTCAAATCGGTGACGGTCGGGCAATTGCCATGGGGTGTGGCGGTATCTCCGAACTAATTCAGAATTATCCAAAGGGAGGAATAACATGACGAACTATAAATCGCTCGCATTGGCTGCATTTCTCAGCATCGTCGTCGCCCAATCCTTCGCATTTGCGCAGGCGGATGACGATGATGACGACCAGGCTGCGCCTAAGCCCAACGCCGAGACGCAGGCAAAGACGCCCGCAGTCAGCCGCGCCAGCAAGAATGTGCCTGAGCTCATCCTTGGCTCGAAGACGGATGATTTTTCGGTGAACCAGAAAGATTTTGAACTGGTGGCCGGACAGGGCTACCGCTGGAAGATCACTTCCGCTGCCGGTCTGGAGTACAAGTTCGTCACGGATCTTTTTCGCAATGTCTGGATGAACCAGATTGTCATCCATGATCTCGAAGTGCACATGAACGGCGGGCCGGCCTGGCTTGAATTCGACGCGCCGGGCACAATCAACGTACAGTTCACGGCAGTGCGCCCCGGTGAATATACCTGGTCGGTTCCAGACCTTGCCGACAAGGGGATGAAGGGTAAGATAACGATCAAATAGGCGTCAGACAGTCTCTGACTGACAGCTGCATAAGGTGCCAAGGGTGGAGCGCGATGGGTACGAATGCCGGATTGACCAACGTTCAAGGCAAATCATTGCCGGAAGCCGATGTTCCGGCACTTGACCTGGCCGCAGTGAGCTACGCCTACGGGAAACGGCAGGCGCTGGACGACATTTCTTTTTCCATAGCACCTGGCCGTTTTGCCGTGCTGCTCGGATTGAACGGGGCTGGCAAGACGACACTGTTTTCGTTGATCAGTCACCTCTTCGCTACCCGAAATGGCAGGATCCAGGTGTTTGGTCACGATATCAATCGCAGGCCGGGTGATGCGCTACGGCGCCTCGGGATCGTATTTCAGGCACGAACACTCGATCTCGACCTCTCGGTGCACCAGAACCTGTCCTACCATGCATCGCTGCACGGGATCGGAGCGCGTGAAGCGAACCAGCGCATTCACGAGCTTCTGCAGTCGATTGACATGAGTGACCGCCTCTACGAAAAGGCCCGCAGTCTGTCCGGCGGACAGATCAGGCGTATCGAGATCGTGCGGGCCCTGCTGCACCAGCCATCGCTGCTGCTTCTCGATGAAGCAACGGTTGGACTCGATATTAAGTCGCGCGCAACGATTCTCGCTGATATCCGCAAGCTGGTGCAAGACAATGGGATCAGCGTTCTCTGGGCCACGCACCTGATCGATGAGGTCGGTCATGCCGATCAGGTCATCGTGTTCGACAGGGGCAGACTGGTAGCCAATGGCGCGGTGAAAGATGTGGTCAAGGCGGCGGGAGCCGAGACGATCAATGAAGCCTTTTCGCGACTTACCGGTATCGTCACCTTCACTCCAGGGCACAGGCCATGACTGACATCACAGATCACGGCCAGATTGCGCGACCAGCGGTGCGGAAGCGCTTCGGCGTGATGCAATATCTGGTCTGTCTCAAGGGCATTCTCATTCGCGAGGGTTTGCGCTACCTCAATCAGCGCGAGCGCTTCATCTCGTCGCTTGTCCGGCCACTGCTGTGGCTTTTCATCTTCGCGGCAGGGTTCCGGCAGGTGCTCGGCGTTTCGATCATTCCGCCCTATCAGACCTATGTGCTCTACGAGGTCTATATCACACCCGGTCTTTGCGGGATGATCCTGCTGTTCAGCGGCATGCAATCATCGCTCTCGATGGTCTATGACCGGGAGATGGGCAACATGCGCACGCTGCTTGTCAGTCCGTTCCCGCGCTGGTTCCTCTTGGTGTCCAAACTTCTGGCCGGGGTCGCCGTTTCGATCATCCAGGTCTATGCATTTCTGTTCATCGCCTGGTTCTGGGGCGTTAAGGCGCCTGTGTCCGGCTATTTCCTGACACTACCAGCGCTCTTCCTTGCCGGTATGATGCTGGGTGCGCTGGGCATGCTGCTCTCCTCGCTGGTCAAGCAGCTCGAGAATTTCGCCGGCATCATGAACTTCGTGATCTTCCCGATGTATTTCGCGTCGTCGGCGCTTTACCCGCTCTGGCGGGTACAGGAGGCAAGCCCCCTCCTCTACAAGATATGCCTGCTCAATCCCTTCACCTACGCGGTCGAACTCATCCGGTTTGCCTTCTACGGGCAGATCGAATGGACCTCGCTCGCCGTAGTCTGCGGCTTTACCGTCGTCTTCATTGCAGGCGCCATTATTGCCTATGACCCGTCACGCGGTCTCGTTATCAAAAAGCAGGAGGGCGGAAACAATTGAAACGATTACGCATCATCATCGGTGCTTCTGCCGGCCTCCTCCTGCTTGTTGCGTCACCCGACACAACGTTTTCGGCAGCAAGCAATGACCCCAGCTGGCCATGCATCCAGCGCAAGGTACCGGAACTTTCAGTTGGTCAGGTATGGAACGGCCCCGACATCCCGGAAGCTGCGAAAAACTGGAATGCCGATCCGACGATCGATGACCTGGTTGGCGAATTGGCGGCGCGGCGCAACCCGGTCGATGTGGCGCAAAAGCAGATCGTCGAATTTGCTGCCGGTCTGCCGAAGGACCAGGTGAACGACAAGCTCTATATGCTGTTCCAGGGACTGTTCGATACGCTGAACCGGGAGCGCGAACAGGTGATTTCCGGCATTTCGCGTTATGCCGGCAAACAACGCGACCTTGCTGCCGATCTGCGCAAGGAGGCTTCCGAAATCGATGCGATGCGTGCCAAGCCGGATACCAATCCGGAGGAACTGGACCGTCGCGACGAGCGGCTGAAATGGGAAACCCGCATTTTCGAGGAACGGGTGCAATCCTTGACCTATGTCTGCGAGGTCCCAACGATCATCGAACAGCGGCTCTACGGCCTGTCAAAAACCATCGGCCAGTCGATGATCAAGCAATAGGTTCGACACTGCGGCCGATACGGCGGTAGGTGAATGCATCCGATCCAGCATCGGCTGACTTCGTATCCGTCGCTTCCTTGATCAGTGCTCCCATCCGCGCATGCAGCGGAGATTTGATGCAGGCGGGATCGGTCGCCGCAGCGTCGCCGGCGATTGCCATCGCCTGACAGCGGCAGCCACCCCAGTCGATCTCCTGGCGCTCGCAGCTCCGGCATGGCTCCTGCATCCAATCCGTCCCGCGAAAAGCATTGAACGCCGATGATTCATGCCAGATCCGGCTGAGATCCCAATCGCCGAAGCGCTCGAAACTTAGGGATTTGATCGTGCCGGCGGCATGGCACGGAAGGACCGTACCGTCTGGCGCAACCATAAACGCGTCGCGCGCCCAGCCACCCATGCATGGCTTCGGGTAAATGGCGAAATAGTCGGGCGTGACGAAGTCGATCGTCATGATGCCGCGCAACCGCTCCTGCGCTTCCTCGACGATCTCAACCTGCCGCTCGACGGCTTCGCGTTCCGGCATCAATGCCTGGCGGTTGAGAAGCGCCCACCCAGCATATTGCACATTGGCGATTTCCAGCCGTTCTGCGCCGAGGGACAGCGCGAGCGCGATGAAATCCGGCACTTCCTCCATGTTGTGACGGTGGATCGGCGCATTGATCGTCAGCGGCAGGCCGATCTCCCGTACGCGTCTGGCTGTTTCAAGTTTTTTCTCATGGGCGCCGCGAGAATTGCCGATCTTTTCCGTCGTCGCCGCAAAGGCACCCTGGAAACTGAGCTGGATATGATCGAGGCCTGCCTCTGCGAAGGCTTCAATTCGGCCCTCGGCAATTCCAACGCCCGCTGTGATGAGATTGGTATAGACACCGCGCCCGGCGAGACTGGCAATCAGCTCGGCAAGATCGGTTCGCAAGGTTGGTTCGCCGCCAGAAAGGTGGACCTGCAGGACACCCAGATCTGCTGCCTGCTCGAACAACGAAATCCAGCCCTGCGTGTCCATTTCACGATTGGCCTTCAAAAGTTCGACGGGATTGGAGCAATAGGCGCATTGCAGCGGGCAGCGATGCGTCAATTCCGCCAGCATGCCGATCGGGGGTAGAACAGGTTCCGTCATAGCGTCACCAGAAACTTGTCGGACCATTCCTGGAGAAAGCCGGTCACATCCGGCGTAATCTCCGCTTCGTCCGCTCCATATTGATCGCCCAGCAGGGCAATCATCTGCGCCACGCTGTACCGGCCGTCACAGAGCCGCAGGATGTCGAGACTGACTTCGTTCGGCCAGAACACCCGCTCCGGCGACAAGAGCGCCCACGCTCCGCGCACCCTATCATACTGCAGCCGCACATGCCGCTTCAAAACCGGTTTCGATTGCATCGACAGAACTGTGCGAACGCGGGTTGTCTCGATCATGCCGCCTCCGGATCAAAGGCACCGGGCGGAATATTGCCCTTCTCACCATAGGCATGAGCCAGAGCATCCAGCATCGCCCACAGTACGTCGCACTTGAAGACCAGGGCGTCGATCACTGCCTGCTGCCTTTCAGGATTGTCGGCATGGTTCATCACATAGGCCAGCGCGAAATCGGAGTCGCGCGACGCCTGGGTCGGGCGCTTGTCGAAATAGGCGAGAATATCCGCGGTCACATAGTCATACTTCGCCAGCATGGCCGGAACCCTCTCACCGATGATAACCGGCGAGAAGAGTTCGGTGAGTGACGATGCAACAGCCTCGAGCAGTGTGCGATTGGTACAGAAGGAAAGATAAGCGCCGACAGCAAACCGTGTGGCGGGCAGCGCGAGTTTTTCACTCTTGACGGCGTCGGCATCGAGGCCAAGGCCCGTCGCCAGCTTCAGCCAGCGGGCGATACCGCCATTCCAGCCATCGCTGCCGTCATGATCTTCGACCCGCTTGCGCCATTCCGCACGAAATTCCGGATCGTCGGAGCGCGCGATGATCATCGCATCCTTGCGTGGAATGACGGACTGGTAGCAATAGCGGTTAAGTGCCCAGGCCTGCATCTGCGCTTTCGTCAAGGCACCGCTCATCATCTGGTGATGGAATGGATGCCGATTGTGGTAACGGGCAGCGCCCACCTCCCGCAGCACTGCTTCAAGACCAGCCGGTGACAATCCATTGCGCGCCGCATCGCCAAATTCGCTCAAAGCCGAACCTCCATGCCGTCATAGGCTACTTCCCATCCCGCCTCATTTACTGCCGCATGTTCGGGCGAGGTTTCGTCGAGAATTGGATTGGTATTGTTGATGTGAACATAGACCCGCCGCTTGATGCCAATATCCGCCAAGGAAACCATCGAGCCATCCTCACCAGAAATGTGTAAATGGCCCATGCGCGCGCCGGTCTTTGCTCCCACACCCGCAGTGATCATTTCGTCATCGGTGAAGACGGTTCCGTCGAAGAGAAGGCAATCGGCACCCGACAGTCGTTGCGTCAGGGAGTGATCGATGCGCGCGCAACCCGGAATATAGAACGCCGCACGATCATCTGCCCGCGAAGAAATGCGCAACCCAATCGTATCGCCCTCCTCCGTGCCAAAACCATTGACCGCCTTGGTCTGGTCTTCGAGAAACAGGGCCACCTTGCCGGGTACGGCGAATGTTTCAACGATGATGCCGGTGGGCTCGCCGTTCACACCTATGATGTCGGTCTGTTCGCCCAGAACGAGTTGACACCGCTGGACGACGGAACGGTCGAGAACGTTGAAAATAGAATTGGCTTCGAGGACCTGCAGCACACGGCGCGTCGCATAGATGACGAAAGGTTCGCGCTCGCGCAGGCTAAGCAGCCCGGCAATGTGATCGACATCGGCATTGGTCAGAATAACCGCCCGGATCGGTGTTGCGCGCAGCGGACCCTCGACTCGGGGCTGAAGCTCCGGCGTTGCCGCGATCTGCTGGCGGATGTCGGGAGATGCGTTGAACAAGACCCAGTCACTCCCGTTCACGCTGGCAGCAAGGCTGGATTGGGTCCGGGGTCGAATGTTCGTTTCGCCGTTCCACGCTCCACGGCTCAATCGGTAATTGCAATTCCATTGCGGAAATCCACCCCCTGCCGCGGAGCCGATGATTTTCAATCGCATTACGGGCAAATTTCCCTCTGCCGGAAACACGTTTCCAGCGCCATCATCGAACCCAAGTCGCCCCGCGCAATCAGATCACGCAGGGCGATGGTTGGAGTTTACTTCTTCGCTTTCAGTTCGGCTGGCAGGTAACGGGAAAGTTCCATCCCTGCAGCAACCTGGCACATGGTAGGCTTCGTCCATGTTTTCTTCATGCTTTCCTCCTTCTCATTCAAAGATCAGAGATCTGATCTTTTCTCTCCGGCATCATACGCCACCCTGGCGCAGGATTGGAATTAATAGGGTTCATTTCTTTGTGTAGGCTGATTCGCCGCTACCCAGCCGTCGGTACCCAGGGGGTACCAGAAGACTGAGCGGTATCCCCACTCGACGGCCCTCTTGGCCGCGTTCCAGGACATCCAGCAATTCGCCATACAGTAGAAAAGCACCTTTCGATTCATGTCGTCTCCCAATCGAGACTTCAGCCCCTTACGGAAGTAGGCTTCCGTCTCCTTGTTTATGACTCCGTATCCCACATTGGGGAGCCAGATACTTTCGGGAATATCCTCCCGTATTTTTTCCTTCCAGATCGTTCCCGCCGGGAGATTTGCCGGTTTAGGATCGTGGGGAAGGACATCAACAAACACTGCCGATTTGTCTTTCCAGAGGGCAATGGTTTCATCGGTCGTCGCAACCATTGCCCCTTTCAGCGTCGCAGGAACCGGGGCGCGATAATCCTCCGTCCTGTATCCTTCTGGTTCCGGAACAGTCTCAGCCGCAGATACTGCAGCCGTCATCATGACGAGCAAACCAGTCACTGCTCCAAAACAATTCCAAATCAGTTTTCTCACATCACTCCCTGTCCGCAGTGCTCAGTGTCCGGCTATTGCGTAATCGGCTTGTTATTCTCATCGATCAGCGGAACCTGGTAATCGAGCAATATCTTGTTGATCTCCGCCTGGTTCTCTCTGATCACCTTGTTCAGTGTGCGTTTCCACTCCTGGTCGGAAGGACGGACACCCATGGTGATCCGGTAGGCCATATGCCCGGACTTTTCCTTCACCAGCGGCACAACTGTCAGATCTGGATCGATTTCTTTCGCATAGTATCCGGCCATCGGCCCCCAAAGGATGGCTGCATCGATCACGCCGCTCTTCAGTTCCTTCAGCATGACGTCAGCCATGGAAGGCGCAAGGCGTGTATCAACCATCAGCGGATAGGGGTGCACGTTGCGCATCAAGCCCGCCTTGGCCAGATTGGCGGCCGGCGGTGTGCCGGCGACGACACCAATTTTCTTTCCTGCCAGTTTCGGGTCTTCAATGAGCTCGACGCCATCGAGACCGCTGTTCTTCTTGTAGATCATGACATAGGTCGAACGGTAATAGGCGTTGGTGTTCTGCACCAGTTCGTCGCCTTGGGCATAACCCATGATGATGTCGCAGCGATTTGCCCGCAGCGTATTACGCACAAATCCTGTCGACATCGGATACCAAGTATAGGCCACAGATTTGCGTCCAGTCTTCGCGGCCACAAGATCAGCCAACCTGTTCTCGAACCCTTTGCCGCTCTCATCCGAGAACGGCATATTGGATGGATCCGCACAAACGCGAAGCACATCCGGATCGACTAGTTCGCCGGCAGCACCGAGACCAGCCCCTTGAGCGAGAACGCCGGACGGGGCGGCGATCACTGCCGCCATCATGCAACCGCCAATCCATTTCACCAAAGCTCGCCTATGCCGCATCATCTTATCCACCCATGCAGGATGCTTCCGCATCTTTGGCAGCTTGTGGCTTGTCCTCGTGTTTTGCAGGACGGCCTCGCGGAAGATCGCCAACGGCACGAGCCCGCAGATAGACGTAGAGATCATCCATATAGCAGTATACATTCTTGTTTTCGCCGAAGGCAGGCATGACTTTTTCATTGCCGGCACTGAGGTTCTTGCGTCCCGCAGCGACAATCGACATGAAGTCCGCATAGTTTATGTTCTTCAGGGACTCGGCCAGAGCCGGCGCAAAGGACGATCCCGCACCATCGGCCCCATGGCATACATGGCATTCTGAGTTGAACCGGCGATAACCACTATAGGTATACCAGTCGACGGTCCCGTCGTTTATCTTGAATGTTGGGCTCCCCTCCTTGTCGGTATATTTGCCGTTGTCGTCGGCGGCAACCGCAGCGGCTGCCTTGTCGTCGGCATAGGTGCTGCCTTGAGACGCCAACAGGGCAAGTCCGGCAGTAACGGCAAGAAATGTCATTCTAATAGGCATTCGGGATCCTCGCATTCCAATCCGACAGTCAGCGCCTCCCGGCACCGGCTCGACGGTTGTGATTGATCATCAATTTTGGTGACACAAGGGGCCCGGCCTGGTTGGAACCGGGCACCCTATTTTCCAGGCCTGCATCTGCAAGCTCAATGTGTCCACATCGTTCCGGAATTACTCGGGAACGGTAAAAACGGTCAGCTGACCGCCCAAGGTTGTATAGTCCGCCAGAGCGGCATAGCCGCCGACAGCGCCCAGACCCGCCGTGCCGATGACAGCAGCTTCGTCGCCCTGGGCTCTGCCCTGGTCAACGGCACCGTGCCACGCCGTGGCGTTTTCAGGCGCCAGCAACCCGGCAGCAAGGCCGATACCTGCCCAGCCACCAACACCGGACAGAACGGCAACATATTGTTTGCCCTTATGTTCGTACGTGGTGACGTTGCCGATGATGCCGGAAGGTGTCTTGAACTTGTAAAGTTCCTTTCCGTCCTTATCGACCGCCTTCAGATAGCCTTCGAGCGTTCCGTAGAAGACAACATCGCCATCGGTCGCGAGAGCACCTGACCAAACCGAGAACTGTTCGGGTTTGGACCAGACAATCTCACCCTTTGCCGCATCCCAGGCGATGAAATTACCCATGCCACCATGACTGTTCGGAGCCGGATACATGGAAAGCGTTGCGCCGACATAAGGCTGACCGGCGGTGTAGTTTACCTTGTAAGGCTCATAGTCCATGCAGACATGGTTCGTTGGAACGTAGAAGAGCTTGGTCTTTGGCGAGTAGGCCGCCGGCTGCTGGTCCTTGGTACCAAGAGCCGCCGGGCAGATGCCCGTCGTATTGACGTCTTCGCCCTGCACTTGTGTCGAGTACTTGTCCACGACTTTCGGACGGCCATAGGTCTTGCTGTCCTTATCCATATCGACTTCAGTCGCCCAGTTGACCGCTGGATCGTATTTCTTTGCGACCAGAAGTTCACCCGTTGCACGATCCATCGTATACGCGAAGCCATTGCGGTCGAAGTGTACGAGGACATCCCGAGGCTTGCCCTCGATTTCAATGCCATCGGCCAGGATCATTTCGTTGACGCCATCATAGTCCCATTCGTCGTGCGGGGTCATCTGATAGAGCCACTTGGCCATCCCTGTATCGGCATCGCGTGCCATGATGGTCATGGACCAGCGATTATCGCCGGGACGCTGGCTCGGATTCCAAGTCGATGGATTACCCGTGCCATAGTAAATCAGGTTCAGCTTGGGATCGTATGAATACCAACCCCATGTTGTACCACCACCGATCTTCCACTGATCGCCTTCCCAGGTATTGGTACCGGAGTCAGCACCGACCGGCTTGCCGAGATGCGTGGTTTTTTCCGGATCGATCAACGTTTCCTTGTCCGAACCCATTGACCATGCACGCCAGGCCTGTTTGCCGTCCGCGATATTGTAGGCTGTCAATGAGCCGCGAACACCAAATTCACCGCCGGAAATACCGACAATGACCTTGTCTTTCACAACCATTGGCGCTGAGGTTCCAGACTCGCCCTTGCTGCCGTCTATTACTTCAGCGTTCTTGACCGACCATGCGACCTTGCCTGTCTTTGCGTCGAGAGCAACGAGCGTCGTATCCGCCTGGTAGAGGAATATCTTGCCATCGCCGTAGGCGACGCCACGATTGACTGTATCGCAGCACATGATTGGAATAACGTTTGGATCCTGCTTGGGCTCATACCTCCAGAGGATCTTGCCGTCATTGTTCAGATCGAGTGCATACACCGTATTTGGAAAAGGCGCATGGACATACATCACATCGCCGACGATGAGAGGGCCTCCTTCATGGCCGCGTAGCACACCGGTCGAAAACGTCCAGGCAACCTGAAGGTTCTTGACGTTGTCCTTGGTGATCTTGTTGAGTTTGGAGTACCGGGTATTGGCATAATCGCCAGTCTGAATCGCCCAGTTTTTTGAATCAGAGATCAATCCCTGTACGTCATCATTGGCTAAGGCTCCACCCGCCAATGAGAACGACATGGCCGTCGTAGCCAATGCAATTCCCATTAAATTCTTGTGTACACGCATTTTGAGTCCTCCCTAAGTTCACATTTATGAACCATCGGACGAATCCGTTTCAGTAGCGGGCTCGCTCCATTAGCTCACGCAAATGGGGAAGTATTTCCGGCAGCGTGTCACGACAAAGCCAGGCGCGCAGAGGGCACCGTTACTGCCCACCTCGCTTGGCCTACGAAGACTGTCACCACTCCCTTGACGGCAACGTCCTTGAAGCCGGAAACAAGTGGACGATAGGAGAAAGAAATGCATTACGCAAGCACGATTATCAATTTATATTTGCTGCATTGCAATATACTATTTTTGCAATGCAGTAAGTAGCCGCATTAATTGACATATTCTGTCAAACGCCGCTGTCACATAATTTGATACTTTGATCCGCATTAATATTTGCCAATCAATATTATTTTTTGCTATCTACTTATAAAATGTATATTTTAACTGGATGAAAGCGAGATATCTCATGATCACGCCAAAAATCGCGAATATTGCCTTGTTAGCAACTGCAGCAATTGCGACCCCTTTGCCGGCGAAGGCTGCGTCAGATTACCCCACTTCGACGCTTGCCGAATACGTCTACGGGTGCATGAAAGCCAATGGTGAGAACCGCGATATGCTTCAACGCTGCTCCTGTTCGATCGATGTGATTGCCTCCGTTGTAACCTATGACCACTACGTGGCTGCAGAAACTTTCAAACAGATGGGACAGGTCCCTGGGGAGAACGGTGTGCTCTTCCGCGAAAGCGCTCCGGCCAAGGCTGCAACAAGCGAGTTGAAGCGCGCCCAGGCCGAGGCCGATATGCGGTGTTTCTAGAAGGTTGTCGGGCCAGGATCAAAGACTCGACGATTCCAGCGGCCATTCGTCCTGGAATTTCTTGCCTTTCGTGTCCGCTGCCTCGACCTTGACATCCTCGCCAGGCTTGGCATCGAATTCGAACCGGAAGTTCGGATCCTCCGAAATTGATATCCCGCCCTCCATGGACATGATCAGGCGATCGCCTTGCGAGACCGTAAGTCCCTGAATGAAATGCGGGGGAATATAGTAGCGGGTGATCTGGTCCATCTGCAGGCCGGAATTGTTGGGATGGCGTATCATCAGCTGCATCTCGGTTGCGCGTGTCATCGGCTCGGTGCCGGGTGCGTTGGTGGGGAACACCCGCAGTTTCATTTTCCCGAGCGAAGCCATCGCCTCAGCCTGGTTTTTCATCGCAGGCGCGGAGCAGCCTCCTGACGCTTTCACGAACGTCTCCGTCATATGAAGCTTGCCGTCTTCCGTCTCCGCTATCGCCCTGACATAGGAATAGGCATTGACCCGCAACCGTGTTGCAAGATGGGTTACGCCCGCATCCTTTCCGAATGTGAACACGGCGGCGACAGGCGCCGGATTTTCATCGACGATCAATGTGACAGCCTTGATCCGACCGGTCTTTGCATCGGTTTTGAAATGCAGATCAACGGGGACGATGGCTGCGTCTTCAGCACGTTTCGGGGCTTCGATGGAGATAATGTTATCGGCAGGCCCGATCACCTTCTGGCCGAATACGTCACCTTTCAAACCATTCCAGGTAGTGCTTGCCGGAACGCTCGTATCCTGCGCACCAGCATTCATGGAAACCGCAGTTCCAAGCAGTGTCAAAAGAACGACCGCAACTATCCGGCTGCGTCGGTTTATTGAATTAATCGTCATTATCTTTGTGCCTCCACCAAGAAAAATTGGCGGTGCCCGGCCATGCATCAGTATATCACCTTGCTGGATGATCTGGCAAACAGCACGATCATTCCCATTCAAGCTCGGCAAAGGAAGCCGTGGCATTGCGCTCGTTATATTCGTCGAAGAGCTGCCAGTTCCCCCGTTCGCTTTGAGCAGCTGTCTTGACGGCTTCCGCAATGGGTACGCCATCGGCGATTGCCTTGCGGATGTCGCGGGCGAGGACATCAAAGTAGCGCTGCTCAGGTTCAAGCGCTTCCGGCCATTTTGATGGCACCGGACCATGTCCCGGAACAGCAAGTTTTGCCTTGATGGCCCTCAGGGCTTCCAGCTGTGCAATCCACCCGCGCAACGATCCATCCATCGTTGGAAGATGGTCGATGAAACAAAGATCGCCCGTGAAGAACGTTCCGGACTGCTGATCGAGAACGGTCAGGTCATTGTCCGTGTGGGCGGGGTTCCAGGCCTTCAAGGTCAAATGCCGTTTGCCGAGGTCGAGTTGTTCCTCATCGACAACAAGTTTGGTTGGCGGCACGATTTTTATCTCCGCCATCAGGGCACTGCCCATGCTGTCGCGGAAGCTCTGCAAATAATAATCGCCGCGGCTCGCAAGTGCGCGCGGCAGATTGCGATGGCCGACGACAACAGCGCCAGTATCGCTGAATGCAGCGTTACCGAATATGTGATCGGGATGCATATGCGTGTTGATCAGATAACGGATGGGTTTGTCCGTGGCGGCACGGATTGCTGCAATCAGCTCCCGGCCTTCGGCGACACTCCCTCCACTATCGATCACAGCAACGGCTTCCGCACCGACAACGAAACCGACGTTGCAAATCCCGCCTTCATTGTTTGCCGTCATCATTGCCGGAATGCCGGCAAAGGCGAACACGCCGTCCGCGATCTCTGTAACGGGCAGAACCGCGTTGGGCGCCGCTTGCGCCCGCGCAAACCGGGTATGCGTCATCCCGCAACACGCGAATAAGGCTCCGGTTTTGAGGACGCTTCGCCGTGTTGGTCCGTTCATGGCACGTTCCTGATAGCCGTGAATTTCTCGTTGAACGATCTCAGAAGATCAGCCTTGACCTGTTCGTTACGGTATTGGCGAGGAAGACGGATATCGAAAGTGCCGATCACATGCGCCGGACGATCCGACAACACAATTATGCGATCGGAGAGCATGATCGCTTCCTGCAGATTATGCGTCACCATCAAGGCAGTTGTCGGGCGTTCCGACCACACAGACATCAACAAATGCCGGAGCTGCTGCGCCGTTGACTCGTCAAGCGACACAAAAGGCTCATCAAGCAAGAGAATATCCGGTTCAATCGCCAGCGCTCGCGCGATCGCAGCTCTGCGAGCGAGACCGAGGGAGAGTTCTGCCGGATAGAATGCGCGCATCTTTGACAAACCCAGCTGCCCAAATAAGCTATCCAGATTCGTATTTCTCAAATCCTTTGGCAGCGCCAGCCGCACGTTCTGTTCGACTGTTCGCCACGGCAGAAGCATCGGCTCCTGAAACACGGCACCCATGCGTGCATGTGCGATGCCAGGCAACTGGATGGTTCCCCGATAATCCCGCTCAAGCCCAAGCAGGATACGAAGCGTCGTCGTCTTTCCGCATCCAGAAGGACCGAGGATGCATGCAAATTCATTCTGCGCCACTTCGAAGCGCAGATTGTGCAGTACGTCGATCGTTCCGCCATTCGAAGAGCGGAACGATTTCTGCTCGATATCGACCTTAAGCCGCGCGGCGGCGCCAGCGAGTGGATGTGTGTTCAAGAGGCTGCACCACGACAAGTTCTATGAAAAGCATCACAACGACGAAGGCCAGAGTATAGGCAAGGATCGCGGCGACATCGAAAAGCTGGAAGAACAAATTGATCTGGAAGCCTATGCCGTTCGATCGGCCAAGCAGTTCGACCACGAGTACGATCTTCCAGATCAGTGAAACGCCGGAACGCGATGCGGCGGCGATATAGGGCTGCAGTTGCGGCAGCAGGATATGCCGCAGGCGATCAAGAGCACCGAGACGATAGACATGAGCCATTTCTGCGTAGCGTGGATCAAGCGCGCGTGTTCCTTCGCGTATCGTGACGACGACGTTGGGAATCTTGTTGACTGCGACCGCGCCAATCGCCGCGGCCTCATTCAGGCCGAACCAGATATAGGCGAGCACGATGATCACCAGCGCAGGTATATTGAGAAAGAGAATGAGCCAAGGGTTGAAGAACTGGTCGGCACGCCGATGGCTGCCAAGCAGGACGCCAATCACCGAGCCAATGATCATTGCGAGGAAAAAGGAGGCTGCAACACGCCACAAGGTAATGGCCAAATGATAGGGCAGATCGCCGCTCGCGGTCTCGCTGAGGAACGTTCGCAACACAAGCAAAGGTGCCGGAAAAGACCGGCTTGGCCATAGTGTCGCTGCCAAATGCCACACGACAAGCAGAACAACAAACGACAGCACGACCATCACGGATGAATTCCATCGGCGCAATCCGGCGACGGGCTGGCCGGCATTCAGAGTCTGTCCGGTTTCAGTGGCCACTGGCCCCATTTATTTTTCCTTCCAGAACGTGCCGGGAGCCAGCGTCCTGGCGGGGCCGACAAGCCGGGAACCTCCGAGTTCAGCAAGAACAGCATAGAGTTTCGCTGCATCTGCTTCCTCTTCTTCGGCGGTCGCCTTGGGAATGCCCTCCCGGTAGCGGTCACGCAATACCTCCAGTTCGCGGCCTTCGGCCTTGATAACTGGTGCCAGACGTTGCCAGTCCTCATCGGAACTTGCGAGAAGTGCCTTCGCGTCACGGCTGGCACTAATGAAGCCAGCGATCGCTTGTGAGTGCGCTTTTGCCCATTTTTCGTGGAAGATATAGCCAATCGCAGATGCCGTGCCCGAAGCGCCAAGCGCTTTGGCGGCCTCGCTTGTGCTGATCAATCGGTGAAATCCGTTGGCCTCCAATCTTGCGCAGAAATTCCAGAAATTCAGAACCGCATCGAGTTCATCCTGCTGCGCCTTTTCGGCAAGCAGTGGCGGTGCGCCGTAGATGATCTCGTTCTCTGCCGCCAGATCGATTGACAGCTGTTGTTTGGCGAGGCCCTGCATGAGCAGCCAGCTTTTGTCGAGAGGTCCGCCCGCGACACCGATCTTCTTACCCTTGAGATCGGCAAGATCCTTCAGTGGCGACCCGTCGCGAACCATCAACGCGCCGACAGAGCTGGAATACGGCACGAAAGTCAGATCTTCACCGGACGAGCGCTGACGTGACACCCAAAGCCAGTCGCTCACAATGATATCGACGTCACCCGCCATCATCGCAACATTGGTCGCATCCTCACCGGCAAAGAAGCGGACATCGACATTCACGCCATGTTTCTCGTCGAGCTTGTGGTGTTTGATCGTGTCGAGTTCCCAGTTCACCGTGCCGAACTTGAGAACGCCGACCCGAATTGTTTCAGCAGCAAAGCTCACCGACATGCCAAGGCTGCCAAAAGCCAGCATAAACAAGAACAAGAAGCGAAAGAGGCGTTGATATATTCTTGTCACGATGTCCTCCCAGACAGATCGTTGTGTCTTCCTATAGTGTCAGTTCCTTCGTCGGATAGGCGCACTTCCACCGGACAACTCGAACTTTGGGATGTCCTTCAGACCACCTGGCGATTTCAGCTGGCGCAAGGAACATGCAATTGAGCATGCCGCCCTTGTCTTCGAAGTGCAGTCGTTCTTCCCGGCAGCTTGACGGGTTCGACACGAGACAAATCGTTATGACGAGATCAATCACATCCAATTTGGCACCCTCCCATCTCCCGACCACGTTCGCCTGTATTACCGCCAACAATTGGAGGGGTATTGACAGGAGCAATCGTCTTTTTGGTTTCTCAAGGTGCCCGAATGAGAAATATATCACTAAGTTACGGTTCCCTCCTCAAGACGTCAATCGCGACGGAGAGGAAAACGTAATCGTGATGCTGCGGCGTTATTTCACCGGCCAAGCGATTGACTTATCAGGAGCCAACGGTAACTTCTGGAAGCGTTCTAAAAAATTGGCGGCGCCAATGCATGGAAAATTGGCGCCGGTCTTCGTCCAGGGCACCCTTGGCGAAAATGAGGAGATGCCATGCGTTATTCTACCATTCTGATTAGTATGTTAGCAGCGATTCTGTCTGTAGCTGGAGCCCGCGCCCAAGATGCCGGTGATGCCAAGGCAGGAGAAGTCGTGTTCAAAAAATGTTCTGTATGTCACGTGGCTGACACCGACAAAAACAAGGTCGGACCTTCATTGTTTAAACTGATGGGAAGAACAGCAGGCACCCATCCAGGCTTTGCCTATTCACCCGCGATGAAAGAGGCAGGCGCTGCTGGTCTTGTCTGGGATACGGCCAGCCTGCGCGATTATCTGCACGATCCAAAGGCAAAGGTGAAAGGCACGAAGATGGCTTTCGCCGGCTTGAAGGACGATAAGGATATCACCAACCTTGAAGCTTATCTGAACCAATTCAAATAGCCGAAATCGCCGCCGGCTGATTTGCCGGCGGCACCGCGCCTCACGTCAGGCAATCTCACGCCACTTGATCGAACAGCCGATTGACGCGATCTGCTCGCGCGGTCCCTGCCCCGAATTGGCAATCTGCTTCATGGCTTCGAAAAGATCGCGGTGCAGATCGGATGCGTCCTCTTCTTTGCGCGACGCATCCAGCCGACCCCGATATTGCAGTTCGCTGGCGCCATTGAAGCCGAAGAAATCCGGCGTGCAGGCTGCACCGTAGGATCGAGCGATTTTCTGGTCAGCATCGTGCAGATAGTGAAAGGGGAAAGCATTTTCCGCTGCGAAAAGCTTCATGTTCTCGTAGGAATCTGCGGGATAGGCAGTGGCATCATTCGAATTGATAGCGACGAACCCCACGCCAAATTCCCTGAGGTCGCGAGCGTCACGCACGATGCGTTTGATGACGGCCTTTACATAGGGACAGTGATTGCAGATGAAGGCAACCACGAGGCCCCGGCGTCCGGCTTGCGCCAGAATTGAATGGTTCTGGCCGTCGGTTCCGATCAGGCTGGCATCCACAGCTTTCCAGCCGAAATTGCATACTGGTGGTGTCGCCGCCATATTTCTTCCCTCCGGTTTGGTCAGGCCGCCTTCTGGTGCCTTGCATGATCGGCAGCATGACGGATTGCGGCGATATTGTCAGCATAGGCTGTCTTGCCATTCCCCTTGAAGATGGCAGAACCGGCGACCAGCACATCGGCTCCGGCGCCAGCAACCAATGACGCAGTATCCGGCGTCACGCCGCCATCGATCTCGATATGGATCGGGCGGTTGCCGATCATCGCCTTCACGCGCCGGACCTTCTCGACGACCGACGGGATGAATGCCTGCCCTCCAAATCCGGGATTGACTGTCATGAGCAGAACGAGATCCAGCCGGTCCAACACATATTCGATGACGTTTTCCGGCGTTGACGGGTTGAGCGACACGCCCGCTTTCTTGCCAAGATTGCGAATGGCCTGCAGCGAGCGGTCGAGATGCGGTCCCGCCTCGGCATGAACCGTGATGATATCGCATCCCGCGTCGGCGAAGGCTCCGAGATAGGCATCCGTTGGGGCGATCATCAGATGGCAATCGAATATCGCGGATGTACGGTTGCGAATGGACTTTATGATCTGCGGCCCAAAGGTAATATTCGGGACAAAATGTCCGTCCATCACGTCGAGATGCACCCAGTCGGCTCCGGCAGCCATGACGTCTTCGACTTCCTGGCCCAGGCGGGAAAAATCCGCGGAAAGAACCGACGGCGCAATAAGCACGTTTCTATTCATGGCGTTTGCTCCTCCCTTGGTGATGCGGAAAACACGCGGCTGACCCTGATATCGTCAGCAGTGATGGTGGATAGCGCCGCTGCATCAGTTGGCCCGTTGGATGCTTCGAACAGCCGGTTGGCATGACGCAATCTCGCCCGGTCGAGCGCGTTGCGAATAGAGCGCGCGTTGGCGAAGTGAGGCTGCAGACGACGGCGTTCGATGTAGTCCGCCATGATGGTGCGGCCTTCCGCATCGAACGTATAGTTCTGCTTCGATAACATTGTTTCTGCGATGCTGAGCAACTCGTCGGAACTATAATCCGGAAAATCGATGTGATGGGCGATACGCGAGCGGAAACCTGGATTGCTTTCGAAAAACTTGTCCATGCGATCGGCGTAGCCCGCCAGGATAACGACGAGATCGTCGCGCTGGTTCTCCATCACCTGAAGCAGTATCTCGATCGCCTCCTGCCCATAATCCCGCTCGTTTTCCTGCCGGTGCAGATAATAGGCTTCATCGATGAACAATACGCCGCCCATGGCCTTCTTGAGGATCTCCTTGGTCTTCGGCGCCGTATGGCCGATATATTGCCCTACAAGATCATCGCGCGTGACAGAGACGAGATGTCCCTTGCGGATATAGCCGAGGCGATGCAAGAGATCCGCCATTCGCAGCGCCACGGTGGTCTTGCCGGTACCGGGGTTGCCGCTGAAGCTCATGTGCAGCGTGGGCGTTTCGTGTGCGAGACCCATGCGGCGGCGCGCCCGCTCAACGAGAAGCAAGGCGGCCGTTTCCTTGATGCGCTGCTTGACCGGCTTCAGGCCGATCAGGTCGCGGTCGAGCTCGTCGAGGACTTCTTTTACGCCCGACTCAACATATTCGGCGCGCAGGTCGATGGCAGCGGGAATCTCCGCGCTGCCCTCCACAAGCTGTGTGATGCTGGCGTCAGCCATAGCGCTGCCCCGCTGGCTTGTCTGTGGAGTAGGCCCTCGTCGTATAGCGCACAACGCGGCCTTCACCTTCCTGGCGCGCCAGATGGAACCCGGGTTCTTCCGCAGGGCGGTTGACGAGGAACGAGAGTTTTACCGACTCCCAGCCATGGCTGTTGTCGAAGGCGACGAAGCGGATATAGCTATCGCCATAGACCTTGCGGCATTCCTTCAATTCCATGATCAGGGCCGCGGCATCCGGATTGTCGAACATGGGGTGACCCCACATGTCCCAATAGGTGTTGCGGGGATGAGGATCATCGGTGAATTCAAGGCTCACCGCCCAGCCATTATCGATGCAATATTGTGCCTGCTTGGCGATTTGCTCATCGGTCAGATCAGGCAGGAACGAGAATGCTCCCTGGGTAATACGCATGTCTCTTCTCCTATTCAGCTGCTGTTGCCGTCGGAACGAAATCCGGCGAGTCGGTTGAGGTGTAGTTGAAGGACACGTCCTTCCAGACCTCGAGCGCCTGCTGCAAAGGCTGGCAATTGCGCGCAGCCATCCGCAGTATCTCGGGGCCTTCCCGCACGATATCGCGGCCCTCATTGCGCGCGAGCACCATGCATTCGAGCGCAACGCGATTGGCCGTGGCACCGGCGGCAATGCCCATCGGGTGGCCAATGGTGCCGCCGCCGAACTGCAGGACGACATCTTCGCCCAAAAGATCGAGAAGCTGGTGCATCTGGCCGGCATGGATGCCACCGGACGCCACCGGCATCATCTTGTTGAGAGAGGCCCAGTGCTGGTCGAAGAACACGCCGTTCTCCAACCGCATCGGGTTGAAATCCTCGCGGCAGATGTCGTAGTAGCCGCGTGTGGTCGCGGGATCGCCCTCGAGCTTGCCGACGACGGTGCCTGCATGGATATGATCGACGCCGGCAAGGCGCATCCACTTGGCGATGACGCGGAATGATACGCCATGCGACTTCTGCCGTGTATAGGTGGAATGGCCGGCACGATGCAGATGCAGGATCATGTCATTGCGGCGCGCCCATTTCGCCATGGACTGGATCGCCGTATAGCCGATCACCAGATCGATCATCACAATGTTCGAGCCCAGTTCCTTGGCGAAGTCGGCTCGCTCATACATGTCCTCCATCGTCGCCGCGGTGACGTTGAGGTAGCTGCCCTTGATCTCACCGGTCGCGGCCTGCGCCTTGTTGACGGCCTCCATGCAATAGAGGAAGCGTTCGCGCCAGTGCATGAAAGGTTGCGAGTTGATATTCTCGTCATCCTTGGTGAAATCGAGGCCGCCTTTCAGCGCTTCATAGACCACGCGACCGTAGTTGCGGCCGGACAGGCCAAGCTTTGGCTTCACCGTTGCGCCGAGCAGGGGACGGCCAAATTTGTCCAGACGTTCGCGCTCGACGACGATGCCGGTCGGCGGACCCTGGAAGGTTTTGACATAGGCAACTGGCAGCCGCATGTCCTCGAGCCGCAGCGCCTTCAACGGCTTGAACCCAAAGACGTTGCCGATGATCGACGCGGTCAGGTTCGAGATGGAGCCCGGCTCGAACAGATCGAGATCGTAGGCGATGTAGGCGAAATACTGGCCCTCACCATTGGGAACCGGATCAACGCGGTAGGCCTTGGCGCGATACTTTTCTGTCGCGGTGAGGCGGTCGGTCCAGACGACCGTCCAGGTGGCAGTAGACGATTCACCAGCCACCGCAGCGGCAGCTTCGATGGGATCCACGCCATCCTGCGGCGTGATGCGAAAGAGCGCGATGATGTCGGTGTCCTTCGGTTCGTAATCAGGCTCCCAATAGCCCATCTTCTTGTATTCCATGACACCGGACCTGTAGCGGTCCTTTCCTGTGACCGTTTCCGACTTGTTCGACATGGTGAGGTCCTTTCCTGTTAATGTCAGTCTCAAGCAGCCTTGGCTGCGGCGATCTGCGGATCGAGCTTGCCCGCGACGTAGCGTTTGGCCATGTCATCGAGCCCGATGACCTTGATTTTCGAGGCGTGGCCCGCCGTTCCGAACCGCTCGAAGCGGTCGCGGCAGAGGTCACGCATCGCATCCATCGCGGGTTTGAGGAATTTTCGCGGATCGAACTCTGCCGGATTTTCCGTGGCGATCCGGCGGAACTGCCCGCTCATGGCCATGCGGCAGTCCGTGTCGATATTGACCTTGCGCACGCCGTGGCGGATGCCCCGCTCGATCTCCTCGACCGGAACGCCATAGGTTTGCGGCATCTCGCCGCCGAACCTATTGATCACATCCTGCAAGGCTTGCGGGACAGACGATGAGCCGTGCATGACGAGGTGCGTATTGGGGAGCTTGCGATGAATCTCCTCGATGACACCCATCGCCAGAATATCGCCGTCAGGCGCGCGTGTGAACTTGTAGGCGCCATGGGATGTGCCACAGGCGATGGCCAGTGCGTCCACCCTGGTACGCATGACGAAGTCCACCGCCTGATCGGGATCGGTCAGCAGTTGGTCGTGGCTCAGCACACCGCTTGCCCCATGACCATCTTCGGCTTCCGCTTCACCACTTTCGAGCGAGCCGAGGACACCCAGTTCGCCTTCGACCGAGACGCCAACCCAATGCGCGATCGTTGTGACTCGCTTGGTTATCTCGACATTGTACTCGTACGACGCTGGTGTTGCCGCATCGGCTTCGAGCGACCCGTCCATCATCACCGAGGTAAAGCCATGGCGTATTGCCGTCATGCAAGTGGCTTCGTCATTGCCGTGATCCTGGTGCATACAAACCGGTATGGCCGGATAGATATCAACCAGGGCATCGATCATCCGCGCCAGCATCAGGTCCTTTGCATAGGACCGCGCACCACGCGATGCCTGCAGGATGACAGGCGCATCGCAGGCCGCAGCCGCTTCCATTACGGCGAGGCCCTGTTCCATATTGTTGATATTGAAGGCAGGAACGCCATAGCCATATTCGGCAGCATGATCGAGCAATTGTCGCAAGGTAATTCGAGCCATGATCATTATTCCTTGTCGTTGATAAGCTTGCGTGCCGTCGCGGCGACATTTTCGGGCGTGATGCCAAAATGGCGATAGAGATCCGGCGCGGGGGCGCTGGCACCGAAGCCCTGCATTCCGATGAACGCGCCCTTCTCGCCAATCCAACGGTCCCAGCCCAATCGAGCGGCTGCCTCAATCCCGATGCGGGGCGCCGCAGCCAGAACCGACCGACGATAGGCTGGTGTTTGCGCTTCGAAGAGCTCCCATGACGGCATCGAGACGACCGCGGCTGCGATCTTGTGCTGCACGCGAAGAATATCCGCAGCGGCGCAGGCGATCTCGACTTCAGATCCGGTTGCCAGAAGCGTGACCGCACGCGGCTCCGCGGTTTCGCGCAAGACATAGGCACCGCGGCTTGACCGGTTGTCATCACCATGGGCGTGGCGCAGCATCGGCAGGTTCTGGCGTGACAATACGATAACGCTCGGCCGATCCCGGTACCTCAGGGCCAACTCCCAGCATTCCGCAGTCTCGATAATATCAGCTGGCCGGAACACATTGATACCTGGGGTCGCACGCAGCATTGCCAGATGTTCGATCGGCTGATGCGTCGGGCCATCCTCGCCAAGGCCGATCGAGTCATGCGTCATGACGTAGATCACCTGCTGGCCCATCAGAGCCGAAAGCCGTATGGCTCCCCGCGCGTAGTCGGCAAAAGTCAGGAATGTTCCGCCGTAGGGGACGAAGCCTCCGTGCAGTGCGATGCCGTTCATCGCTGCTGCCATGGCGTGTTCGCGAATGCCGTAGTGGATATAGCGACCGGAAAAATCCGCCGGTGAGACCTCCCGCATCCCGGGGGTAATCGTTAGATTGGAATGGGTCAGGTCAGCCGAACCGCCAATCGTCAGTTCGGTGGCCTTATTGATGACGCCAAGCACCATTTCCGATGCCTTGCGGGTGGCAACCTTGGTCGCCTTCTCGACGTGGTCACGGCGAAATGCCGTCAGTTCTTCGAACAGTGTCGCAGGCAACTGCTTCTGAATCGTTTGCTTGAACTCGTCACCGCGCGATGAGGCGGACACACCAACACACCATTCGCGTCGTTCGTCAGCCCCTCTGCGCGCGACATTGCGCCAGGTCTCTACGATGGCTTCCGGAACCTCGAATGGCCGATGCGGCCAGTCGATAGCAAGGCGCGCCGCCGCTATTTCCGCATCGCCCAGCGGTGCGCCATGGGTCCTTTCGGTTCCCTGCAGATTGGGTGCACCCTTGCCGATGATCGTCCGGCAGGAAATCAGCGAAGGCCGGTCCGATGCCTTTGCCCGGGTGATGGAATCGGCGATTGCTTCGAAATCATGACCGTCAATTTCCTGCACGTCGAAGCCGGCAGCCTTGAAGCGCGCGAGTTGATCCATGGAAGTCGAGAGCGATGTCGGCCCGTCAATCGAAATGGAATTATTGTCCCAGAAGACGATGAGCCGAGAAAGTTTCAGATGGCCGGCCAGATCGATTGCTTCATGGCTTATGCCTTCCTGCAAGCAGCCATCGCCGGCGATCACATAGGTATGGTGGTCGACAATGTCCTCGCCGAAACGTTCACATAGCAGCCGTTCGGCCAGCGCCATGCCAACGGCCGTTGCAATCCCCTGGCCAAGCGGGCCGGTGGTCGTCTCGATTCCCTGTGCATGGCCATATTCGGGGTGGCCAGCCGTCTTGGCGCCGAGCTGACGGAAACGCTGCAACTCTTCTATGGGCATATCGGGGTAGCCGATCAGATAATGAAGCGCGTATTGCAGCATCGAGCCGTGACCGGCAGACAGCACAAAACGGTCGCGATCTGGCCACTGGGGATGCAGGGGGTCGAGCTTGATGAACCGGTTAAAGAGGACCGTTGCAACATCAGCCATGCCCATCGGCATCCCGGGATGACCGGAATTTGCCTTTTGAACGCTATCCATCGCGAGCGCACGAATGGCGTTAGCCATATCGCGTTCGGATACGGTTTCGATGTCTGGGTTCTCTTGAAGGAAAGCTTGTGTGTTCATCGTCTTCTCCTCACGAGGCTCGGTTTTTGCGTTCGATCAACTGCATGATCAGCGGCGTCAGGATGAGTTGCATGGCGAGATCCAGCTTGTTGCCCGGGACGACAATCGAGTTGGCCCGCGACATGAAGGAATCGTGGATCATCGACAGCAGATAGGGGAAATCGATCCCGCGCGGCCGGGCAAAACGGATGACCAGCATTGACTCGTCCGGTGTCGGTATCCAGCGGGCAATGAACGGATTCGACGTATCGACAATGGGCACGCGCTGGAAATTGATATCCGTAAGCGTGAACTGCGGCGTGATATAGCGAACATAATCCGGCATGCGGCGCAGGATGACATCCATCACAGCTTCTGTGGAATAACCGCGCGTCGAGCGATCACGATGGATCTTCTGGATCCATTCAAGATTGATGACCGGCACGACGCCGATCTTCAGGTCCGCGTGGCGAGCAAGATTGACACCTTCAGAGACCGCGCAGCCGTGGAGCCCTTCATAGAACAGCAAACTGCTCGGCGGAAAATCGCGCCATTCCGTAAAGGTGCCTGCGGGCGTGTTATAGCGCTCGGCCTCCTCATCATCGTGAATGTAGGTTCGCGTCTGGCCCGTCCCTCTGCGGCCATATTCCTCGAAGACCTCGTCGAGCTTTTGCAGCTCGTTGGCGTCGACATGAAAATGCGTGAAGTTGGGGTTGCCCTTCTTTTCCTCCTCCGCGACCTTCGCCTTCATCGCATTGCGGTCATACTTATGAAACGCATCGCCCTCGATGTATGCGGCTTCGATCTGCTCGCGACGGAAAATAAGTTCAAAGATGCGCTTGACCGAGGTGGTTCCGGCACCGGATGAGCCTGTAATGGAAATGATGGGATGTTTTGCTGACATGATATCCTCCTCCCATCACGCCCTGAACAGGCCGCGGTTGCTAAAGAGCGGTGCGCGCTCGCCAATATTGCTGGGTTCGGTGTGGTACCTCCCGATCCGCGCAACTTCCCTGGCGGATCCGAATATGAGCGGAACGCGCTGATGCATGCTCTTGGGTGTCAGATCGAGGATACGGTTGACCGTATCAGTCGCCCCACCGCCTGCCTGCTCGATGAGAAAGGCGATTGGATTGGCCTCATAAATCAGGCGAATCCGGCCTTCGCCGTAACCCTTTCGCTTGTCGCCGGGATAGAGGAACACGCCACTGCGCACGAGAACACGATAGGCTTCGGCAACGAGAGAAGCGATCCAGCGCATGTTGAAGTCACGTTCGCGCGGACCTTCGGTTCCCTTCAGGCAATCATCAACGTAGAGACGTACCGCTTCGTCCCAATGCCGGTAGTTGGCGGCGTTGATGGCGAATTCATGCGCCCGGTCGGTGATGACGATGCTCTCATAAGCCTGCACGAAAGTACCGAGCCGTGTAGAGAAAACGAACACATGCGTGCCGCTGCCGAGGGTAAGAACCAAGGCCAACTGTGGCCCGTAGATAAAAAAGCCGGCAGCGAGCTGGCGCTCCCCTTTTTGAAAGAACGTAGCGCCAGGCTCGCTGTCCGGTTGGCCAACCACCGGGAGGATGGAGAAGATTGTCCCTATGGAGACATTGGTATCGATGTTCGAAGATCCATCCAACGGATCGATCGCCAGCGCGAGCGGTGCACGGGGATCGAGCAACGCCGGATGCTCCAGCTCCTCGGAACCATATAGCGCGACCGGCGCCTGCCGCATGGCTTCCAGAAACATGTCGTCAGCCAGGACGTCGAGGTCCTTCTGGGCATCACCATCCGGATTCTTGCTGCCATGACTGTTGGCAAATGCCTTTCCGAGCGCACCCTGGTTGATGATATTGCGGACCTTGAAAGCCGTCAGCGAGAGCTGACGGACGACAGATGACACAGCAACGTGGAGCGGATCACCGCTTCCGGCATAAGATCCAAGGAAGGCATCCAGTGTGGCCGTTGTCATGGTCTTCCTCCCGTGTCCGATCGTCTTCAAGCGTCGAACTTCGGGAGTATGGAAACAGTTACATCGTGATAAGTAAAATTTAATATATTTACTGATGTGATAAATTATTTTAAGTTACAATCATGCGCAACCTGACACTCAAACAACTCCGTGCCGTCCAGGCGATCATGAAACATGGCACCATCGCCGCAGCGGCCAATGCGCTGGGTTTGACGCCTCCGGCGGTAACGATCCAGCTCAAGCTTATTGAAGAAGATGCGAGCATCATATTGTTCGACCGTACGAACGAGGGTTTGCGCCCGACCGTCGCCGGTCTGGCTTTTCTCGATGCGGCCCAAATGATCGAAGAACGCCTGCGCCAGCTGGACGATGAAATCGATGCAATCAAAGGGTTGCGCGTCGGTAGCCTAACTCTGGGCGTCGTCTCGACAGCCAAGTACTTTGCACCACGCCTGATGGCGACATTTCGCAACGAACATCCGGACATTGCCATCAAGCTCGCGATCGGAAACAGGGCGGAGACCATCGCCAGCCTGAAGAATCATGAGGTCGACATCGCGCTTATGGGTCGCCCTCCGAAGGACATTCCGCTTCGCCCATCGGTTTTCGGAGACCATCCACTTGTCATGATTGCCGCGCCGGACCACCCCCTTGCGAAATGCCGGGATATCACCAAGGAGCGCATAGCGCAGGAACACTTCCTTGTCCGCGAACCTGGATCTGGAACGCGCATATCGCTGGAGATCTTTCTAAGCGAATTGCCCGGACGGCTTGATGATCTCGGTACAGAGATGTCGTCAAATGAGACGATCAAGCAGGCGGTCATGGCGGGGCTTGGCGTCGCCTTCATTTCAGCCCACACGATTGCCCTGGAACTTGAAGTCGGCAAGTTGGTGATGCTTGATGTGATCGGTATGCCTATCCGCAGGCAATGGTTCTCCGTGGTGCGCACGGACCGCACCTTGTCGCCGGCCATGCGAGCATTCCAGGATTTTCTCAGCCGCAAGGGCGCACAGTGCCTACCCTTTTTCGAAAAGCTCTACCCGGATACAGGTGCCACACATCAATGACGGGTCATATTTTGCCATCCGGCTTGACAGGCCATGGCCGGACAATACCTTGCAATCATAAGTTGCTGCGCGAAAGATGCCAACGTGAAGTCAGTCATCCGGAAACTGCTCGTCGTCCCATTCCTGTTCACGGCACTGCCTGCGGCCGCCACTGAAAAAACCATATACCTGACATTCGACGACGGTCCACTGAATGGAACATCGAACATCCTCCAGGTAGTGGACCGGGAGGAGGTTCCTGCCACCATGTTCATGGTGGGAATGCATGCAGACGCAAGCCAGGATCGTAAAGCACTCGTTGCAAAGGCAAAATCGATGCGGCTTGTGACCGTCGGCAACCACAGCAACACCCATGCCTATAATCATTATCGCTATTTCTATTCATCCGTTGAAGGACTGCTCGCGGATCTCGACAAGGCAAACGAGGCGCTTGGACTAAAGGGGACCACCGATCTATGCGCGCTTGCCTGGCAGGAATCGCCTACCGGGTATGTCATCCGACGACATGGCGATCGGGAAACCCGAGGATCATCGCGAGGAGCCGGGCTTCGAATTTGTGGCAGCGTCCGACTATTACCTCTATGGCTGGGATCACGAATGGGTGCATGACGACAAGGGCAAACCTGTCCAGACGGTGGATCATTTGGTCAACGAAATCGATCACCTGTTCGCTTACGGAAAGCTGGCGCAACCGAACAAGCTCATTTTGCTCATGCACGACGAGATGTTTCAGGACAGCTACAACGGCGCCACAAACCTGCAATCACTTATCGCTGCCCTAAAGAAGCGTCGCTATATGTTTGGTAGCATCGACAAATTCGATGGCTGATTCAGATAATGAACTTGAAGCTGGACGTCCTGTGCGCTCGAATGGTGGGCTGGCTCTTCGGCCGCAAAATAACGGACGACGCACAGCAAATTGGCTATACTGAGGACGGGGACGCCTCGCAAATGCGGCATGAGCAAGGAGAGACTTCCATGGCATTGGTTAGAATTTTCCGCGGCATGGTGCCTGCACTGTTTGCATTTGCGCTCTGCGCGGGCACTGCCTCGGCCCAATCCAACAAATCCGGATGCGCATTGGAGCCCATCGGGGGGACCTCCCGGCAACTCCTGCGCTGCCAAGGCGGTCTGACCATCATCGCAGAAAGCGGGGCCAGGTACACACTGACGGATCGCAACAGGGACGGCAAGGCGGACGCGGCCAGATTGCAGAGCAAAGCGCTTCTGCTGGATTTTGCACAAGGCTCGTCTGGAGCCGGCTTTCAAGTGAGCACGCCACAGGCCATTGCCGCGGTCCGCGGTACAAAATGGGCGGTGGACGTTGCCTCAGGCAAGACCTCAGTGTTTGTCGTCAGGGGACAGGTCACGGTGCGGCGGCCGGTCGCGAGCGCCGGCGTTCTCCTTGGTCCTGGCGAAGGTGTTGATGTCGATCAAGGAACCGGCGCCTTGACCGTAAAGCGCTGGCCGGCAGCACGCGTGTCGGCGTTGATGGCCCGCTTCGGTCAGTGAGTCAAATGAGCGGACGAGCGTTTCAGACGCTGATCGCACTGTTACTCGCAGGGCTCTGGGGAGCTGGTCTCGGCATAGCGCATATGCGCGGCGACATGTGGTTTCTCGACCGTGTCGAAGCCACGATGACCGATCTTCGGACAGTTATTGGTGGACAGAAGCCGGCACCGGATACAGTTACCATCGTGGCCATAGATGATGAGGTCGTTCGCCAGGAGGGCAGCTATCCGCTTGCGCGAGCCAAGCTCGCCCAACTGATCGACGCAATCGCACGCCTGAAGCCAAAGGTTATCGGTGTCGACATGCTGCTAGTCGATCCGGGATCGGACGATGGCGATCGGGCATTGGCGCAATCGCTCGGCAAAACCGCCAGCGTGCTCGCTGCTGCCGCCGTCTTTCCCGAAGGCCAACAGCGCATAGAAACAAATCCAGACGATCCGCTCGCCAGTGTTCCCAGCGCCGAGCGATTTTTGCTGCCGTTGAAACCGTTTGCCGATGTCGCAGCTGTCGGTGTGGTGAATGTCGCCACCGATCGGAATGGCACCCCGCGACTGGTTCCGATGCTGTTCAAAAGCGGCGACCACATCGAGGCGTCGTTTCCGCTGCGGGTTGTCTCCGTGGCGAAGGGAGTCGAACCAGCCATCGAACCTGACCGTCTTCTGCTCGGCGAACAAGTGGTCAGGACTGATATCGGCCAAACCCTGCCGTTGACGTTTTACGGTCCTCGCGGCACAATTCGAACGATTAGTGCCGCCGCCGTTTTGAACGGTCAATTCGCCCCCGACAGTATCGAAAACCGCATCGTTGTCCTCGGAACAACCGTGACCGGTGGCGGTGACGTCTTCCCGACTCCGTTTGATCCGGTATTGCCCGGCGTCGAAGTCATTTCGACAGCGATATCGCATTTGATGAGTGGAGACGGGATTGTCCGTGACCGCAATATTCGTCTTGTCGACGCTGGCTTTGCAGTAGGACTGCCACTGATGCTCGTCGCCCTATTGGCTTGGCGACGCAACGTCATCGGCCTGGTGATGATCGTATGTGCCGTTCTGGCCTGGCTCGCCATCAACATGGCCGCATTTGCAAACGGTATCTGGCTCAGTGCAGCTCTACCGATGACCGCCGCCATACCACCCGCTGTCATCTTTGGCGCGATCCAGCTCTGGCTTGGGAAGCGGCGAGTTCAGCATTTCGCCAGACAAAGCAAACTTCTGCAACAGATTCAGGCGCCGGGCCTTGGAAACTGGCTTGCGCGAAACCCCGGATTCCTGGCGGAACCTGTTCGCCAGGATGCCGCCGTCATATTCATCGATCTCTCCGGATTTACCGGATTGAGCGAAACATTGGGACCGAATGCGACGCGCGAGTTGCTGAATGGTTTCTATAAATTGGTGGATGAGGAGGTCGCGGCGTGCGGAGGAACAATCACCAGCTTCATGGGCGATGGAGCGATGATCCTGTTCGGCCTGCCGGAACCCGGTGTCGACGATGCCTTCAACGCCGCGCGCTGTTGTGTCAGGCTTTGCGACAGTACCCGGAAATGGCTTGCGTCGCTGCCAGAATCCATTGCTTCGCGGATCGGCTTCAAGATGGGCGCGCACTTCGGGACAGTGATAGCATCCAGGCTCGGTGGCGGCAGTCGCCAGCAAATCACGGCGACCGGTGATACGGTCAATGTGGCGAGCCGCTTGATGGAAGTCGCTGCGAGCCACGGTACCGAGCTCGCGTTGAGCACCGAAATATTGCAGATTGCCGGTCAAGATAGCGCCCCTTACCAATCCGGGAATCTTACGGGGCCGCTGGAAACACAAATCCGGGGACGGTCCGGTTCCGTTATCGTCTGGCTGTGGCAAAGCATGCATCCGCAATAGGTTGCTGGAACGAAAAAATTTACAGAACATTGTAGGATTGCTGGTCGCCCGAACGTTCCTTGATTGGTCAAATGAAAAGGAGGCACACATGTCCTATGTCGACGGTTTTCTACTCGCAGTCCCCAAGGAAAAAATTGATGACTACAAGGCATTGGCACGAATGGCCGGGGAGGTCTGGAAAGAACATGGCGCGCTGGCTTATGTCGAATGCACCGGTGATGATGTGCCCTATGGCGAACTTACTTCCTTTCCACGCGCAGTACAGGCGACCGATGATGAGATCGTTGTCTTTTCCTGGATCGTTTATGCATCCCGCGAACAGCGCGACGCGATAAATGCAAAAGTCATTGCAGATCCCCGACTGAAGGGAGACATGTCGACTATGCCGTTCGACGGCAAACGGATGATATTCGGAGGGTTCGAGTCGTTCGTGGAACTATAGCCAATAGTGCACTATCCGCCCCACTATTGGCTCATCTTGCAGACATCGGCGCACATTTCGGCATGCTGAAGATAGTAAATGTGCGTCCGATTGTTGATATCCAGGTCGTCATCACCTCAGCTGATTTGATTACCTGTATTTCTGCTTTGTGAAATGCTACGCTGAAATTTCTACGTATTGCGAGTTCATGTCCACAGCCAATTAGGCAGGGAGGGGACAAGAAATGGCTGTCGTACTTATTCTGGTTCTAGTAGCGGTTGCGTCAGTTCTGTTTCATCTTTTGAGTCCGTGGTGGTGGACGCCAATCGCGTCAAACTGGCACTACATCGATAATACAATCATCATTACATTCTGGATCACAGGCTTCGTATTCGTCGCGGTTGTACTATTCGTTGCCTATTGCGTGTTCCGTTTCCGGCACAAGCCGGGAAACCGCGCACACTACGAGCCTGAGAACAGGAAGCTTGAATTCTGGCTTGCCACAGTGACCACCATTGGGGTCGTCGCCATGCTGGCGCCTGGCTTGTTCGTCTGGAATCAATTTGTGACCGTTCCAAGCGATGCCACCGAAGTTGAGGTTGTGGGCCAGCAATGGTTATGGAGCTATCGCTTACCCGGAGCCAATGGACAGCTCGGGACGTCAGAGACTCGCGACGTCAGCAGCGACAACCCTTTAGGCTTGAACAAGAACGATGCGTCTGGCCTCGATGACATCATCATCGAAGGCGGCGAATTGCATGTACCCGTCGGGAAACCGGTGAAGATGCTGCTTCGCTCCATCGACGTCCTGCACGATTTCTACGTGCCTGAGTTCAGGGCTAAGATGGATATGGTCCCCGGTATGGTCACCTATTTCTGGTTTACGCCCACACGGACCGGAACATTTGAAGTTCTGTGCGCCGAACTCTGCGGGGTCGGGCATCCGCAAATGCGCGGGACCGTCGTCGTCGACACGGAAGCCGACTATCAGACATGGCTGCAGCAGCAGCAGACATTTACGCAAATGATGGCGTCGGGAGAAGTACAGCCGGCGAATTGAGTGACATCGCACTTCGGGAGGAAGAGCGAGCCAGAAACACAGGGAGGGCTATTGATGGTCAACATTCCATCCAGCATTGATGACACCGTCCCCGCAGCGGAAGTCGAAGATGTCGAGCTTTACCATCCGCACAGCTGGTGGACCACGTATGTCTTCAGCCAGGATGCCAAGGTCATAGCCGTTCAGTATTCGGTCACCGCTCTGTCGATCGGCTTGGTTGCTCTCGTTCTTTCGTGGCTCATGCGACTACAGCTGGGTTTCCCCGGTTATTTTACCTTCATCGATGCTGACCGTTATTACCAGTTCATCACCATGCATGGGATGATCATGGTGATTTACCTCCTGACTGCACTGTTTCTGGGTGGTTTCGGCAATTACCTGATCCCGTTGATGCTGGGCGCGCGGGATATGGTGTTCCCTTATGCAAACATGCTGAGTTACTGGCTTTATCTCCTTGCAGTGCTCGTTCTCGCTGCGGGCTTTTTTGTGCCAGGGGGCCCGACGGGCGCCGGCTGGACGCTCTATCCGCCTCAAGCGATACTTTCCGGCACGCCGGGCGGTCAGAGTGGGGGCATCATCCTGATGCTGACCTCGCTCATCCTGTTCATTATCGGCTTTACCATGGGCGGTTTGAACTACGTGGTCACCGTCCTGCAGGGCCGTGCGCGCGGCATGACCCTGATGCGCATGCCTTTAACGATTTGGGGCATCTTTACCGCAACGGTCATGGCGCTACTGGCCTTCCCTGCCCTGTTCGTTGCCTCGGTCATGATGCTCTTCGACCTGGTTCTTGGCACCAGCTTTTTCATGCCGGCGATTGTCGAAATGGGCACACAACTACAGCATGGCGGCGGCAGCCCAATCCTTTTCCAGCACCTGTTCTGGTTCTTCGGCCACCCCGAAGTGTACATTGTCGCCTTGCCAGCTTTTGGCATCGTCTCCGATCTGATCAGTACTCACGCGAGAAAGAATATCTTTGGCTACCGCATGATGGTCTGGGCAATCGTGGTCATTGGCGCGCTGAGCTTCGTCGTCTGGGCACATCATATGTATGTCAGCGGCATGAACCCGAATTTCGGCTTCTTCTTTGCCACGACGACGTTGATCATCGCGGTTCCCACCGCCATCAAGGTCTACAATTGGGTGCTTACGCTGTGGCGGGGAGACATTCACCTTAATGTGCCGATGCTCTTCGCCCTTGGTTTCATCGTCACCTTTGTGAATGGTGGACTGACGGGCTTGTTTCTTGGGAATGTGGTCGTCGACGTTCCCCTTTCCGATACCATGTTTGTCGTCGCTCATTTCCACATGGTGATGGGCGTAGCGCCGATTATGGTCATATTCGGCGCCATCTATCATTGGTATCCCAAGATCACGGGACGCATGCTGGACGAGACTATGGGACGGATCCATTTCTGGGTGACGTTCCTTGGCGCTTATCTGATCTTCTTCCCCATGCATTATCTTGGCCTATTGGGAGCGCCTCGCCGCTATTACGAACTGGGCGAGTCCGCGGTCAATCCGCCATCAGCCCATTCGTTGAACGAATTCATTACCGTGATGGCGTTGACAGTGGGCGCTGCCCAGATGCTGTTCCTGTTCAATTTGATCTGGAGCCTGCGGAGAGGCAAGGAAGCCGGAGGGAATCCGTGGCGAGCGACCACTCTCGAATGGCAGACACCGACAACCCCGCCCCCGCATGGCAATTGGGGCAAGGACTTGCCGGTTGTGTATCGTTGGGCCTATGACTACAGCGTTCCGGGTGCACCACAGGATTTCATCCCGCAGAACCAGCCGAACACCGACCGGCTGTCCATGGAAAATGCGTCATGAGCGTCATCCTGATTTTTTTGGCCGGGCTTGCTGTCGTTATATCCTGGTGGATGGCGCAGCAACGCCTTACTTCGAAACCCTGGCTTGAGGTCGGGAACGCTGGTGACGTTCCCCGCTATGACGGATCCTCCATTGCAACAGCCAAGATCGGACTTGGTGTCTTTCTGGCTGTCGTCGGCGCTTTGTTCACGCTCTTCATCAGCGCTTATTTCATGCGTATGGGCGTTGAAGATTGGTGGGCAATTCCCATTCCTGGACTGCTTTGGGTTAATACGGCCGTGTTGATGTTGAGTAGTATCGCCTTGCAATGGGCGAAAACCGAAGCGCAGAACAATCGGAATGAGGCCATGAAGGCCGGCCTGCTGGCGGGTCTTGTGACAGCCATCGGGTTTCTCGTCGGGCAGGTCTTTGCGTGGCGCGAATTGGTCTCGGCCGGTTATGTGCTTGCCGACAATCCGGCGAACAGTTTCTTCTATCTCATCACCGGTATGCATGGTCTGCATATAGTGGGCGGTCTCGTTGCGCTCAGCAGGACAACACTTAAGGCATGGGAAGGCGTCCCGCCGAACAAGGTACGCCTAAGCGTCGAGCTTTGTGCCATGTACTGGCATTTCATGCTGGTGGTCTGGCTAGTGCTTTTTGCCCTGTTCGCGGGGTGGGCGAATGACTTTGTCGATATCTGCCGGCAATTGCTAACTTAGGGGTGTAACGATGCATGAATCCGCTAAAGTAAAGCCAAGCGCTACCCCTGCCCTTTCTCGGCCCTCAGGATTAAGTGGCTTTGCATCAGATTGGGCTTCGGACCAGAGAACGTTCAAGAACGTTTCCTGGGGCAAGGCGATGATGTGGATATTCCTCCTCAGCGACACCTTCATCTTCGGCTGTTTCCTTCTTGCCTATATGACCGCCCGGATGTCCACCACGGTGCCCTGGCCCAATCCCAGCGAAGTTTTCGCCCTGCATATCGGGGGCCAGAACGTCCCATTGATCCTCATTGCCATCATGACCTTCGTGCTCATCAGCAGCAGCGGGACGATGGCGATGGCCGTCAATTTTGGCTACCGGCGAGATCGCCGCAAAACGGCTGCGCTGATGCTGTTGACGGCGCTGTTTGGCGCGACATTTGTCGGAATGCAGGCATTCGAATGGACCAAGCTGATTTCAGAGGGTGTCCGGCCTTGGGAAAACCCATGGGGAGCACCACAGTTCGGTTCGACCTTTTTCATGATCACGGGTTTTCACGGAACCCACGTCACGATCGGGGTCATCTTCCTGATCATTATTGCGCGCAAGGTCTGGCGCGGAGATTTCGACACGGAGAAACGCGGCTTTTTCACGTCGAGGAAAGGTAACTACGAGATCGTCGAAATCACGGGGCTCTATTGGCATTTCGTTGATCTGGTCTGGGTATTCATCTTTGCCTTCTTCTATCTGTGGTGAGGTAAGTCATGGCACAGCCCGCAACACATAGCGCACAACCTGCGGTCCACGCGGAGGACCATCAGCAACACCCCATCAAGCTATACCTGGCCGTGTGGGGCCTGCTATTCGTTCTCAGCTTCTTTTCATACCTCGTGGACTACCTTCACGTGCAGGGTTACCTCAGATGGACGCTGATCCTGATCTTCATGGTCTTGAAGGCGGGGTTGATCGTGGCGATTTTCATGCATATGGCATGGGAGCGCCTGGCTTTGATCTATGCCATCCTACTTCCACCGGTATTGGTGCTCGTCTTCGTGGCGTTGATGGTTTCGGAAGCGAATTACACGCTACTCACGCGGCTGGTATTTTTTGGCGCAGCGCCTTAAGCCTCACGGCTTCGGCGCGGCATTTTTCAACGCCGCGCCGTTTCAATCTTCCAAAGCGAAATGAAGTTTACCTTGCCTGGCTCAAAACATCACGCGGCAGAGGTACTATGAGCTTGCGATACAGGTGCCACGTCGCATGTCCGAGCACTGGTATGAAGATGGCTAGGCCGACGAACAACGTCAGGAAGCCAACCAGGAGAAGGGCTGCAACAATCAATCCCCAGAGCGCTATCGGGACGGGGTTGATCCACGCTGCCTTTACCGATGTGACCACTGCCGCCAACGCACCGACATCACGATCGAGCAGGAGCGGAAAGGCGATTACGGTTGTGCAAAGTGCGACGACTGCAAAGACGAAGCCGATCCCGTTGCCGAGCAGGATCATCCTCTGGCCTTCCGAGGTGTTGAAAACCTGATTCACGAAGGCGCTGATGGATTCCGGTGCTTGCGGACCAAAGAGGTTCGTATAGAGGGCCTGTGCTACCAATATCCAGGCAACGAAGAGCACGAGGAGCATGACACCCACAGCCACAATCGAAGGTATCGCCGGAGACTGCCGAACTTCGAGCGCATGTTTCCAGGACGTGTCGAGATTGAGTTCCCTGCGCCTGCTGATCTCATAAAGGCCGAGCGCTGCAAACGGTCCGATCAATGCAAAACCGGACATCAAAGGAAAAAGCAGCGGCAAAAGATTGGCGCCCGATGTCCAGCGCACGAGAACCAATCCGGCAATCGGGTAAATCAGGCAGAGAAAAACATAATGTGAGGGCTTGTCCCAGAAGTCATCGAGCCCCTCGCGAAGCGCAGCAAAAACATCTGCCACACTAATTCTACGGACGTCAGGATAGACGTTCGTTTCATTCGCACCAGCTATCACATGAAATTGTGCCATGAACAATTCTCCCAATCTCGTTCGGAGCGGGAAAGGCACCAGTGGCACCGTGCAAAGGGCGGGGCCAAGGGACCTAAACCTGCACAATTCAAAACATACGCTGATTGTCGGTACTTTGCCAGAGAGCAGCTTTCACGATTGTCGGTCTGGGCGTGGTTTCCTTTCCGCTTAATCATCTGTTTACCGACGATAGCCTTAGATTAATGAAGCCAACTACCATCGCGAGGTTGTTTTCAGCGGTTATTCCGGAGGCGCCACAATCGCGATCAGCCACTTCACGCCTGATTGGTATTTACGGGAGTAAGCCGCGGCGCCGTCGACATAATACTGCTAGAGACGCAGGGCCTGCCGCAATGGCGCGTTACTCGTGACTTTGTAATCGAGGTCTTCCTCAATGTGGTCGATGTGATGCCGGATCGCCTCGGCTGCCTTTTTGCCATCCCTCGCAACAAGTGCATCGAGGATATCAGCGTGTTCGGATCTCGCACAGCTTGAGGCACCGGATTGCCCATAAAGCGCGATGACGAGAGACGAGCGGGCGATCAGTTCTCGCATGAAGCGTTCAAGGATCTGGTTCGCGGCGACCGACGCCAGCATGAGGTGGTATTCGCCGGACGCCTTGATTGCTGCGCGGCGCGCATTTGGACCACGCTCGACGAGCAAACGTTGCTCTTCCTTCAAATGCGCCTGGAACATCCTGATATCGGCTTCAGTCATCCGTTCTGCGGCCCGCTCAGCAATATCCGGTTCGATCACGCGGCGGGACTCAAAGATCTGGCGCGCTTCATCCGGCGAAGGATGGGCGACGAAGGCACCACGGTTGCGCTCTATCTTCACCAGCCCTTCGAAAGCCAGCATCTGCAGCGAAGCCCGCACGACCGTCCGGCTGACGTCGAACAACTCACCGACTTCCGTCTCGACAAGCTTCGCGCCGGGCGAAAGCCGCCGTTCGACAATGGCATCGTGCAGGGCGTCGCGAATAACCTGCGCCCGATCATCTTGCACGTCTTCCTGCACCGGCAATGCGCCATCCGCTGAATTCATTGTCACATCCTGTCTGCTCGATTCCTTTTAGCGCGATTTGAGCGCGAGGCCAGCCCCAATATTGCACACGGTACATATTAAGATTGCATACAATTTCATCGATGATTGAAAACGTGAACATATTTTGTGCGTCGCAGCATCGTGACGAAACAGCCAATCCTGCTTCCGTAAATATTGAGGCAAAGATTTCAGGGAGTTAGCCCGCAACGCAAGAATTGGCACGATACATGCAATGTCTCTTTCAGTCAGAAAGGGAATGCTTCATGGGCAAAGCCGCTGAAATCGATATTGTTTCTGTTTCCAAAATTTACGGCGCCACCACGGCCGTCGACACGATCAGCTTGAAAATACCGGCCGGCACCTATTGCTGCCTTCTCGGCCCGTCCGGATGCGGCAAGACCTCGACGCTGCGCATGATTGCCGGACACGAAACAATCTCAAGCGGCGATATCCGCCTCGGAAACAAGGTCGTAACGGATTCTCCGCCGGCAAAGCGCGGAACTGCGATGATGTTCCAGTCCTATGCGCTGTTCCCGCACCTTGACCTCGTGGACAATGTGGGTTTCAGCCTGAAGATGAAGGGCGTCGATAGAGAGCAGCGCCGCGCCAGGGCGCTGACAATGCTCAAGCTTATGCAGATGGACGATTACGCAACGCGCCGCCCGGCCCAACTTTCTGGCGGGCAGCAACAGCGCGTCGCGCTCGCCCGCGCGCTGATCACCGACCCGGAAGCGCTTCTACTGGACGAGCCGCTATCGGCCCTCGACCCATTCCTCAAGATCCGCATGCGTGCGGAATTGAAGAAGCTCCAGACTGATCTGGGCATAACTTTTGTGCATGTAACCCATAGCCAGGAGGAGGCCATGGCCCTCGCCGATCTGATCGTGGTCATGAACGACGGCAAGATCGAACAGGCAGCACACCCGCGCACCGTATTCGAACGACCGGCCACCGCTTTCGTGGCCCGTTTCATGGGTGACCACAATGTCATATCCGGATACGTGACGACGAGTGTGAACGATTTGGTCACGTTCGAGATCCCAGGCGGCATTTTCCTCAGCGCTTCGGGCGAGGCAGAACCCGGCGCGCCCATCGACATCGGCGTCCGTACGGATCGCGTTCGCATCAGCGATGCAGCAGCCCCTGGTTTCGGCTTCACCGGCATTGTCGCCAATATCGAATATCGCGGCTCGTCCGTAAAACTCTCGGTCACCGGTGCTGGCATCGATGACTTCACGGTCATCGTCAGTGATCAAGCCTTCTTTGAAAGGCCTGTTTCGGTGGGCGATGCCATCCCGCTCGCCTGGGACATCAACGACGCCATCATCCTTGGCCGTCTCGACTCTTGAAGAAACCAATCAACAAAAAGGGGAATTGACAATGACAGACACAACCAACAGCAAATCAGGGTTGAGCCGCCGCACATTTCTCAAGACCGGCGCTGCAGCAGCCGGCCTCGCTGCCGGCTCGGGTGCAATCACCGGGTTTCCGACCATCTGGGCGCAGAACATCAAAAACGTAACGCTGCGCCAGTTCGGCACCGGTGTTTCCAATCTCAATGACGTCGCCAATAAGGTGAAGGAAGATCTGGGCTTCACCTTGCAGATGACGGCGCTCGATTCCGATGCGGTAACCCAGCGCGCCGTTACCCAGCCGGACAGCTATGACATCGCCGATATCGAATATTGGATCGCCAAGAAGGTCTTTCCGGCCGGCGTGATGCAGCCGATGGACGTGTCGAAGATGAAATATTTCGACAAGATCGCCCCGCTCTTCATCACCGGCAAGCTGACCCCCGAAAGCAAGATCGCACAGGGCACCGCCCCCCATACCGTCGGCTTCGTTGAGAGTGCGGATTCGGTCAAGTTCGCTTCCGCCCCCACCAACTGGATGACGCTGATTCCAACCATCTATAATGCGGACACACTGGGCATCCGGCCTGATCTGGTTGGCCGGGACATTAGCAGTTGGGCCGACATCATGGACCCGGCCTATAAGGGCAAGGCGTCGATCATCAATATTCCGTCGATCGGCATCATGGATGCAGCGATGATCTGCGAGTCCATGGGCGTCGTCAAATATGGCGACAAGGGTAACATGACCAAGGAGGAGATCGATAAGACGGTCGCATTCCTCATCAAGGCGAAGGGCGACGGCCAGTTCCGCTCATTCTGGAAGACCTTCGACGAGAGCGTCAATCTGATGGCATCCGGGGAAGTCGTAATCCAGTCCATGTGGTCACCAGCCGTTGCTGCCGTGCGTTCCAAGGGCATCGCCTGCAAATACCAGCCGCTGAAGGAAGGTTACCGTGCTTGGGGCGGCGGTCTCGGCCTTGCCAAGCATCTGAGCGGTATCGAACTTGATGCGGCCTACGAATATATCAACTGGTATCTCTCGGGCTGGGTCGGCGCCTATCTTAATCGCCAGGGCTATTATTCCGCCGCACCCGAAACCGCCAAGAAATTCATGACCGCCGATGAATGGGGTTACTGGATGGAAGGCAAGGCTGCGGCGGGCGACATCGTCGCGCCCGACGGCAAGGTCATGGAAAAGGCCGGTGCGGTACGCGATGGCGGTGCCTTCGAAGCTCGCATGGGTGCGGTTGCCTGCTGGAATTCGGTCATGGACGAGGACCGCTACATGGTCCGCAAATGGAACGAGTTCATCGCCGCTTGATGTACGCGACTGGCCGTCTCTCGCAAGGGGCGGCCACAGTTCCCAAGGGAAACAGGCCATGGCAGCAATAGTGGTAGACGATACATCCATAAGTTCGGAGAGCGAACGGGCGAACCCCAAAACAGCCGGCAAGATCCGGCGCGATGGAGGTTCATCCTTCTCCTCCTATCTTCAGGCTACGCCGCTGGCGGTAATCCTCGGCCTCTTCCTGCTCCTGCCGATCCTGACCATCGGCATGGTCAGCTTCTGGGACTATGATTCCGTGCGGATCTATCCCGATTTTGTCACCTTCAACTATACGGAGACCCTCGGTTCGTGGGTGACATGGAAGACCTATCTGAACACATTGAAATTCACGGTGATCGTCTGGGCGCTTACCATGGTCATCGGCTTCTGGGTCGCCCATTTTCTTGCCTTTCATATCCGCTCGGCAACCATGCAGATGATATTGTTCCTGGTCTGCACCGTGCCGTTCCTGACCTCCAACATCATCCGCATGATCTCCTGGGTGCCGTTTCTCGGCCGCAATGGACTGATCAATTCATCGTTGATCCAGCTTGGCATTGTCCCGAAGCCGCTGGAATTCCTGTTGTTTTCCGAGTTCGCCGTCGTCCTTGCCATGGTGCACCTCTACACGCTGTTCATGGTGACACCCATATTCAACACGCTGATGCGCATTGATCGTTCGCTGATTGAGGCGGCGCGCGACGCTGGTGCCTCCGGCTTTCAGGTGCTCACCAACGTCATCATTCCGCTGGCCAAGCCGGGCATCGCTATCGGCTCGATTTTTGTCGTCACGCTTGTGATGGGTGATTTCATCACTGTCCGCTTCATGTCGGGCGGGCAGAGCGCCTCGGTTGGCTTGATGATGTCAAACCAAATTTCATTGCTGCAATATCCGGCTGCTGCCGCCAACGCCGTGATTCTGCTGATCGTCGTCCTGTTAATTGTCGCCGCCATCCTTCGCGTCGTCGACATTCGCAAGGAGCTCTGACGTGCAATCGGAAAAGCGATCCCGCGAATTCTACATTCTCGCATTCTTCTTCACGCTGTTCGTGCTGTTCCTCTACGGCCCCCTATCGACGATTTTCATCTTGTCGTTCCAGGGGCCGTCCGGAGGACTGACATTCCCGATGAACGGTACCTCCATCCATTGGTTCAGCAATCTTTTCGAACAGCAGGCCGTCGGTGATTTTGGCGGCTCGTTCCGCCGCTCGATGGTCCTCGGTCTGATGACGACCACCATCACCGTTGTGGTTTCGCTGCTGGCGGGTCTCGCTTTTCGTCGCAAATTCAGGGGCTCGACCTTCCTGTTTTATCTGGCGATCTCCAGCCTCGTCGTGCCTTCGATCCTGATCAGCCTCGGCATCGGTCTGTTCTTTCAGGTGCTGGGCATCAGGCCTGCGTGGTGGTCGTCCGGCCTTGGCGCACACCTGACATGGACCCTACCATTTGGCGTTCTCATCATGTTCGCGGTCTTCAACCGCTTCTCACCTGCCTATGAGGAGGCCGCACGCGACCTCGGGGCCACCTCATGGCAAACCTTCCGCCACGTCGTGCTGCCGATGATCGCCCCAAGTCTGATAGGCGTCGGCCTGTTCGGCTTCACTCTCTCCTATGACGAATTTGCGCGCACCCTCATGACGGCTGGCACCTTCAATACCTTACCGCTGGAAATCTACGGCATGACGACGAATGTCACTACACCGGTCCTCTACGCGCTCGGCACCGTCACAACAGTCTTTTCGTTCCTGATCATCTTCATCGCCCTAACAGCGATTATTGTCGTCGGCCGCCGCCGCGCTCGCATCGGATAAACCACAAAAATGCGCATTCTCGTCGTCAATCCCAATACGACTGCCAGCATGACGACCCTGATCGAGGGAGCGGCGCAATCCGTGGCAAATCCGGCGACCGCGATCCTTGCCAGAACGTCGCGCATGGGACCGGTGTCGATCGAAGGCTATTATGATGAAGCCTTTGCCGTTCCGGGCCTTCTCAAGGAAATTGCCGAAGGTGAGGCAGCAGGCGCCGATGCGGCGATCATTGCCTGTTTCGATGATACGGGTCTCGATGCGGCGCGGGCCATGGCATCAATTCCCGTTCTCGGTATCTGCGAAGCCGCTGTGGCGACGGCTGCGCTGGTTGCCCAGCGCTTTAGCATCGTCACCACGCTGGAACGGTCGATCATGCCGGTGAAGGGTCTGGTGCACCGTTATGGCATGGCGGAACGCGCCACCGTGCGTGCAGCGGACATACCCGTGCTGTCCCTCGACGATCCCTCGTCTGGATCATTGAAGAAGCTTCGTGCGGAAATCGAGAAGGCGCTTGAGATTGATGCAGCGGAAGCCATCGTCCTCGGCTGCGCCGGGATGGCTGATCTCGCCCGACATTTGCAGGAAGAATACGGCGTGCCGGTCATCGATGGTGTCAGTGCGGCCGTCAAGCTTGCCGAAAACCTAGTCACTCTTGGCCTCAAGACAAGCAAGCGCGGCGCCTATGCCGCGCCGCTAGCCAAGCCCTATCTCGGAATTCTGTCGCCGTTTGCGCCCAGACCGCTTGAATAGTGTATGGGCCGTCAGGACGTAGGTGCCGTCCAACACTTTTGTGCAAATTTTTTTTCGCAACCCATACCCTTTAGTAATTGCACTTCCTACATAACCTTAAGAGGGACATGGCGGCGAAGGGTGATCGTCATCTAATAAAGGACACATCTGCGTGTCTTGATTGCAACTACACAATAATACTGCAATCAGTGTCTTGCGCAGTGCAGCGACTCATCCGACACTGTAAGCGTTCGGCATGCAATCCTCGGAGCGGAGGGGCGGCCCCTTCAGCTCAAATTCCTTTGAATTTGCATGCGGCTGGAGGTTGACATGACTACGCAAGCGTCTGACGTATTTAGTCTCTTCTCTGAAATCTACAGCAGCGAGAAGCAGGAAGAGATGAGCCTGCAGGAATATCTCCTCGCTTGCCGCAATGATCCGCGCATGTTTGCCACTGCGTCCGAACGAATGGTGGATGCAATTGGTGAGCCGAAACTCATCGATACCAGCACTGATGAACGTCTCGGTCGCATATTCTTAAATCGCACAATCAAGATCTATCCGGCTTTCGCCGATTTTTACGGTATGGAAGATACGATCGAGCGCATCGTGGGCTATTTCCGTTATGCGGCCCAGGGCCTTGAGGAGCGCAAACAGATCCTCTATCTGCTCGGCCCCGTCGGCGGCGGCAAGTCATCGCTGGCCGAGAGACTGAAGCAGCTCATGGAACACCGGCCGATTTACACACTGAAGGCCGGTAGTCAGATCAGCCCGATTTTCGAATCGCCGCTTGGTCTTTTTCATCCCAACAAAATGTCCGGTCTTCTGGAAGACAAGTACGGGATCGCCCGGCGCCGCCTCAACGGCCTGATCTCGCCATGGGCCTCGAAACGGCTCGACGAATTCGCAGGTGACATTTCGAAATTCAGTGTGGTGAAGCTTACACCGTCCCGGCTGCGCCAGATCGGCATCGCCAAGACAGAACCCGGTGATGAAAACAACCAGGACGTCTCCTCCCTCGTCGGCAAAGTCGACATTCGCCAGCTTGAAAACTTTAGTCAGGCTGATCCTGACGCTTATTCATTCAGCGGCGGATTGAACCGAACGACACAGGGCATGCTCGAGTTCGTCGAGATGTTCAAGGCACCCATCAAGGTGCTGCATCCTCTTCTGACGGCGACCCAGGAGGGCAACTACAACGGAACCGAGAACTTCGGCGCATTTCCATTCCAGGGCATCATCCTGGCTCACTCCAACGAATCCGAGTGGCTGCAGTTCAAGAACAACAAGAACAACGAGGCGTTTCTCGATCGCATGTCGGTCGTCAAGGTTCCGTATTGCCTACGGGTCACGGAAGAAAAGCAAATCTATGAGAAACTGCTGCGTGAAAGCGAATTGCTCAACAATCCTTGCGCACCAGAGGTGCTCGAAATTCTGAGCCGCTTCACCGTGTCGACACGCTTGGCAGAGCATGAGAACTCACCGCTCTACACCAAGATGCGCGTCTACGACGGCGAGAATCTGCGGGAGTCCGATCCGAAAGCGAAATCGGTGCAGGAATATCGCGATGCAGCCGGTGTTGACGAGGGCATGAACGGCATCAGCACCCGTTTTGCCTTCAAGGTACTTTCGGAAACGTTCAACTACGACACCAAGCAAGTGGCTGCCGATCCCGTTCATCTCATGTATGTGCTGGAGCAATCCGTCAAACGCGAGCAGTTCCCTCAGGAAATCGAAGCGAACTATCTCGATTTCATCAAATCGGAGCTTGCAGCGCGCTACGCCGAATTCATCGGTCATGAAATCCAGAAGGCCTACCTGGAGTCCTACAGCGAATACGGTCAAAACCTGTTCGACCGCTACATCGCCTATGCCGATGCATGGATCGAGGATCAGGACTACAAGGATCCCGATACTGGTCAAATACTCAACCGCGGCATTCTCGACAGTGAATTGTCGCAGATTGAAAAGCCGGCTGGCATCGCCAATCCAAAAGATTTTCGCAACGAGGTGGTGAAGTTCACCTTGCGTGCCAAAGCCAAGAACAATGGCCGCAACCCATCGTGGACGAGCTACGAAAAGCTGCGCGAGGTCATTGAGAAACGCATGTTCGGCCAGGTCGAAGACTTGTTGCCGGTCATCAGCTTTGGCTCGAAAAAAGACGGCGCTAGCGAGAAACAGCATACGGAATTTGTTCAGCGCATGGTAGAACGCGGTTATACGGAGAGGCAGGTTCGCCGATTGGTCGACTGGTATATGCGGGTTAATAAGGCCGGCTGATCGCCGAGGAGAGGTGTTTGCATGCCGAGCTTCATCGATCGCCGCCTGAATCCCAAGGACAAAAGCCTCAGCAACCGCCAACGCTTTCTGCGACGCGCGCGCGTAGAGTTGAAGCGTGCCGTCCATGAGCAGATAAAGGCAGGCAAGATCGTCGACGTCGACGCCGGCCACACCGTGCCCTTCCCCATAGACGGCACTAGCGAGCCGACTTTTCAGCAGGATCGCAGCAGCGGCCGGCGGGAACATGTCTTGCCGGGCAACCGGGAATTCATTTCCGGTGACCGGCTCCCCAAGCCAGGTCAAGGCGGCGGGACAGGCGCGGGCAAGGGAGCTGCGTCCGAAGGCGAGATGGAGGACGATTTTCGTTTCGTGCTGTCGCGCGAGGAGGTCCTCGATCTCTTTTTCGAAGATCTGGAACTTCCGGACATGATCAAGTCGAGTTTGAAGGAAGCAGTCACCTTCAAGCCGCGCCGCGCCGGCTTTACAATCGCCGGAGCACCAACCAACATCAATGTCGGACGGACGATGCGCAACAGCTTCGGACGCCGCATCGCTTTGCGGCGCCCCAAGCTGGCCGAGGTTGATGCCCTCGCCGATGAAATTGCAAAGCTCGAGGCGAAGCATGCAAAACCCGGCACTGCAACATTCAATCGCCTGGTGGAATTGCGCCTGGAGCTGGAAATCCTGCAGCGCAGGCGCAAGGTGGTTGCCTATATCGACCCGGTTGATATCCGGTTCAATCGTTTTGAGCCGATGCCACTGCCAAACGCAAATGCGGTCATGTTCTGTCTGATGGACGTTTCAGGGTCGATGGGGGAGCGTGAGAAAGACCTCGCCAAGCGGTTTTTCGTCTTGCTGCATCTTTTTCTCAAGCGACGGTACGATCGCATCGACATCGTCTTCATCCGTCACACGCATCAGGCTCACGAAGTCGACGAGGAAACATTCTTTCGCAGTACACAAAGTGGCGGAACCGTCGTGTCGACAGCCCTGGAGGAGATGCAGCGTATCATTCTTGACCGCTATCCCAGCCGGGACTGGAACATCTATGCAGCCCAGGCGTCCGACGGCGACAACCTTGCGGGCGATTCAGAACACTGTGTCAACCTTTTGAATAGCCAGCTGATGAAACAGTGCCAGTACTATGCTTATGTCGAGATCCTTGATGAACGCGAGAGTGCTATCTTCCGGTCAACCGATAATGGTACTTCGCTATGGCGCTCTTATCGCCTGGTCGGGGAAAACTGGCGGAATTTTCAGATGACGCGAATAGCGAAACCTGGCGATATCTATCCGGTCTTCCGTCAGCTTTTCGCCAAGCAATCAGCTTCCGCGAAGAACGGCTGAGGGCGATAACAGATGAGCAAGAGTGCGGGTACGTCTGACCTTCTGTTTCACGGCTCCGACTGGAGCTTTGATACCTTGTCCCGCACCTACGACGCGATCAAGGAGGTCGCTCTCGGAGACCTCGGTCTTGATGTCTATCCGAACCAGCTCGAAATCATTTCATCCGAGCAAATGCTCGACGCCTATTCTTCCAACGGCATGCCTCTGATCTACCAGCACTGGTCATTCGGCAAGCATTTCGTCTACGAAGACTATCTTTACCGCAAGGGGCGGCGGGGGTTGGCATATGAAATCGTCATCAACTCCAATCCTTGCATCACCTATCTGATGGAAGAAAATACGATGGCGCTTCAAGCGCTGGTGACGGCCCACGCATCATTCGGCCACAACCACTTCTTCAAGAACAATTACCTGTTCAAACAATGGACGGACGCCAGCGCGATTCTGAACTATATGGAATTCGCCAAGGGTTATGTCTCGCGATGCGAGGAGAGATACGGTTTCGCCGAAGTGGAATCCATTCTAGATGCGGCCCATACGCTGATGGATCAGGCCGTATTCCGTTACCGGAGACCACCACGCATTTCGTCCGCAAGGGAACAGGAACGCGTCCGCGAACGGCTGGAATATGAGGACCGTGTTTTCAGCGATCTGTGGCGAACGCTACCGCAATCCAAACACAGTGAGAATTCGACGGAGGCGGAGCTGGATGCGTTGGAGCGCAAGAAATCACTCAATCTTCCGGAAGAAAACCTGCTTTATTTTCTTGAGAAGACCAGCCTGATCCTTGAGCCCTGGCAACGTGAAATCCTGCGTATTGTCCGTATCGTCGCACAATATTTCTATCCGCAGCGGCAAACCAAGGTGATGAACGAAGGTTGCGCCACTTTCGTCCACTACACCATCATGAATATGCTCTTCGATAAGGGCCGGATCAGCGAAGGCCATTTGCTGGAGATGCTGCACAGCCATTCCAACGTCGTCTTTCAACCAGGGTTCGACGATCCGCGCTATTCTGGTCTTAATCCCTACGCACTCGGTTTTGCCATGATGCAGGATATCGAACGCATCTGCTTGCAGCCGACTTCCGAGGATCGCGACTGGTTTCCCGAATTTGCCGGCAATGGCGATTGGCGGGCGACTTTGCTCGATGCGTGGGCCAATCACCGCGACGAGTCTTTCCTGCTTCAATATCTGAGCCCGGCTCTGATCCGCAAAATGCGTCTATTTTCCCTGGATGACGAGGCAAAAGAAAATCACTATCGGGTTGCATCGATCCACAATGAGCGTGGCTATGAAAAGGTCCGCAGCACGCTTGCCCGGAGCTACGATCTCGGCATGAACCAGCCAAACATTCAGGTCGTCGATGTTGATCTCCTGGGTAATCGGCAGTTGCGCCTACAACACACGGTTCGGGAAGGCATTATTCTCGGCGAAACCACGCGCGACGCCACTTTGCGGCATGTCCGCCGTCTGTGGGGCTATGATGTAAGCCTTATCGGAGTCGACGCAAGTTCGGGCAAAGTCCTCTACGAAACCTCGACTGACAAGCTTGCGGAGTAAAATGACGTTCGCAGCATTAAGTAGCTTCCACACACCGCAAACGACCGTAAGGAGATTCCGGTGGAAGACAAACGCAAGGCAATGCTGGTACGGATACAAGGAAGGGTGCAAGGCGTTAGCTTTCGCGTTTGGACACGGATGGAGGCCACGCGGCTTGGGCTCACGGGTTGGGTACGCAACGAAGATGATGGAACGGTAACCGCCCTCATGGCCGGGCCCGACGCGGCAGTCTCGATGATGTTGACACAATTCTGGCAAGGGCCGCCTGGGGCGTCGGTTTCCAGCGTCACATTCGAGACCGTCGATGTTGGTGAACTACCTGACGGCTTCAACATCGCCATATAAAAATTTTACTGGATATCGATTGGCAGCCCGACAGGTACATTAAGGAGCATTCTGATGCGCCGACTCATGCTTCTGCGTCACGCCAAATCGGATTGGCCCGAAGGGGTCGATGACCATGAGCGGCCGCTAGCAAAACGCGGAAAGCAGGCGAGCCCGCTGATGGGCATATACATGGCGGAGGAAGGACTCTTGCCAGATCTCGTCATCACATCGACGGCGCGCCGTGCCAGGGAAACATGGGAGCTAGTGCGTGCTGCCTTTGCCCGGGATATCGCCCAAAACCGCGAACCGCGCATTTACGATGCCCCTGCGCTCAACATCATGGATATTATCAAGAAAACGCGGCCCGATGTTCACGTGCTTCTGCTCGTCGGGCACAATCCTGGTTTCCACGAACTTGCACTCAGGTTTATTGGAGAGGCGCGCCAGTCCGATCTGTTACGGCTTCAGCAAAAATACCCGACCGCAGGGCTTGTTGTGATCGATTTCGATGTCGAAAGCTGGACAGACATAGGCGAAAACCTCGGCCAACTTCAACGGTTCGTGACACCCAAATCCCTTCAAGACGGGTAGGACGGAGACGCTCAATTGGATCAGTTCGAGCGCCACTCACGCAGGATAACTGTCGAACCGCCCTACGGCCGTGACTTTCACTTTTCTCTGGAGTCCAGAAAATCTGCGACCGTAGCGAGGCATAGTTCTTTTTCTTCGACATGCGGCATGTGACTGGACTGCTCGAAGACTACCCAGCGAGCTCCCGGGACATTGTCGACATAGGGGCGAACCACTTCCGGGGTTGCTTCGTCATAGCGTCCAGATATCACAAGCGTCGGTGCCTTGATCCGGTCCAAGCGGTCGACAATTTTCCAGTCCTTCATCGTACCAATGACATGGAATTCCGTCGGACCGTTCATATTGCGATAGACGGTGGAGTCCTCGTCCATGATCGCAAATGTCCGGGCGACCTCTGGCGGCCATGGCACAACCCGGCAAACATGCCTGTCATAGAAGACACGAGACGCCGCAAGATATTCAGGGTCCATCAGCGTCCCTGCTTGCTCGTGTTTCAGAAGTGTGGCTTGAACCGTTTCGGGCAGTTCGCGCCGCAGGCGGTTGGCCTCCGCGACCCAAGTGTGCATCGAGGCCGGGGAATTGGCAATAACAAGCGCCTTCAGCCCTTCCGGCTGAAGCACGGCGTGTTCCGCACTGAGCATACCGCCCCATGACTGGCCGAGGAGCGCATAACGGTCCTGAATACCAAGATGTTTCAGCAATGCATCGAGCTCTTCGAGGAACAATGAGACCGTCCAGAAATCCGCGCCCTTTTCAGGCAAACGGGTCGAGTTGCCATTACCGAGTTGATCGTAATGGATAACGGCTCGTCCATCGGCGGCCGCGATATGTTTGAAGGAATCGACATAGTCATGCGTGCAGCCCGGTCCACCGTGAATGACCACGAGTGGCAGTCTGGAAGAGTCAAGTGACCCGGTTATGCGGTACCAGGTGCGGTAATCGCGAAAGGGCAGATAACCTTCCTTCGAGCTGACCATTTGCACGTTTCTCCATCAATCGCAGGCAACGGAGACAAGGATAGCCTGCCGGGAAACCGGGCGGCAGCTATCATAAGTTATAGGATAAGGTTCGGTCTAATCGAGCAGCCGGTAATGGGCAGCACGAACAACCGCCTGGACCCGGTTTTTTGCCCCGAGCTTTTTGGCCGCCGCATTGAGATGCATAACGACTGTGGGCACGGAACGCTGTATACGGCGCGCAATTTCCTTGGCGGAAAGGCCATCTGCCGAGTAACGCATGCATTCACGTTCCCTTGCGGTCAGATGAACCGTGGCACAGCTTCGCGCCTCCTCATCGAATACCGAAAATGCCGCCTCATGGAACACATGCGCCAGCAGACCGAAATCGGCGATATGACGGGTAGCGTCACGCTCGAAGCCCCTGCCTGCACCAAACCGGACGCCCGTCACCGTTGCATAATCGCCGCGAGGCAAATGAATCGGAACGGTTGTCCCGCAGAGCATGTCCCGCTCGCGCAGATAATGTACGACTGGCGCATGATCGTCGTTCATGAACCGGTTAATCACCGTGTCCGCTTCGGCGCTGTAGTTCCAGAAAAAAGGCGTGGTTGTCGCGATGGCCTGCTGTTGTACCGGATCGATGCGGAAATATTCCCTTTCGCACCAATATTCGCGCATTTCATCCGAGATATTTCGGAGTTTGAGCAGCGACGGTATCATCAAGGCACCGTCGTGGTCGAAAGGAACCGGCGTATAATCATATATGAGTGCATCGAAGCCGAAGGCTTTCACCGCCTCGAAAGCTTCATCGATCCTTCCTTCCAGCGTAGCCCGCGCGGTGAACTGCCGTTTGATGTGATCGATATCGTTAAGCATCCGTGCGCCCGTCAATCAGAAACCCAGGCAATCCGCCTGGTGGAGCAGACCCTATCACTTCTTATAGCTGGTGTTGAGTGCGGATATATCTAAAAATTAGCCATGCTCAAATCTTGAGCAAGGCAAATATGCGTTTCGGAGACAGTTGATGTGGCGTGAAATGAAGCCTGACGAACGGCACGAAGTGCAGGTCGATGGCCATCGTGTCATCGCCTACAGTTTCGGCACAGGCGATGAGGTGGTGTTCTGCCTCAATGGCGGCCCCGGCTTGCCGTGCGATTATCTGCGCGAAGCCCACTCCTGTCTGGCAGACCACGGCTTTCGCGTCGTTGCCTTCGACCAGCTTGGCACCGGTGCATCCGATCGTCCGCAAGACTCCTCGCTCTGGACAATCGGCCGCTACGTCGAGGAGACGGAAACCGTGCGCAAGGCGCTGGGTCTTGGCAGGGTGCATCTGCTCGGCCATTCCTGGGGTGGCTGGCTTGCCATTGATTATGCCCTCACCTATCCACAGAACCTGAAGACTCTCATCCTTGAAAACACGGTTGCCGACATGCCGCATCTGGTCTCGGAACTTGAGCGCCTGCGGTCGGCGCTGGGTTCCGAAACGGTTGGCATGATGCAGAAGCACGAAGCGCAGGGAACGCTCGATCATCCCGAATATATGGCGGCGATCACCATCCTCAACTACCGGCATGTCTGCCGGCTGGCCGACTGGCCGGCACCAGTACAACGCTCGCTGGATGATTGGAACATGGGTCCGTACGGCACAATGCAAGGCCCCAATGAATTTCTCTACACCGGTAATCTGAAAGACTGGAACCGGCTTCCGTATCTTGCCAAAGTAGCCGTTCCAACGCTCATCACCGTCGGCGAACACGATGAGCTTACACCCGCGTGCGCCATGCGCATGAAACTCGCCCTTCCCGATGCCGAATTGAAAGTCTTTGCCAATGCCAGCCACATGCCATTCTATGAACAGCCCCAGAGCTATTATCCGGTTCTGCTAGACTTTCTCGCGCGCCACAGGCTGGCTCTATGAACTCGGCAACATTGCGTCAAACCAAAAACCGGGTGCCAACCGATGCACCGCTATAAGTTCATCCTTTATCGGCCCCTGCAGTTTTTGCCCGTTGTTTTTGGCGTCAGCCTGATCACATTCATCCTGGTGCGGCTCATTCCCGGCGATCCGGCGAGGGTTCTGCTTGGCGCCCGTTCCACACCTGCGGCAATCGCGAACATTCGCGCGCAGTACGGTTTGGATGAACCCTTGTGGCTGCAATATTTCTACTTTCTGAAAAACCTTGCCAATGGCGAGATGGGAAAATCAATACTTTACAAGATTGATGTGCTGAAGCTGATCGCCACCCGCATCGAGCCGACAATCACGCTCATCCTCTGCAGTGTTGTCCTGTCGATTCTGATTGCCATCCCGCTCGCAGCAATTGCAGCGCGCAATCGCGGCCGCATACCGGATCACGCTGTCCGGCTCATTTCGACGATGGGCATTGGCTTTCCGCCATTCTGGCTTGCACTGATGCTTATAATCCTGTTCAGCGTCAAACTCGGCATTCTGCCTGTGTCGGGCTACGGCGAGAACTTCGGCGACAAGCTGGCCCATCTCATTTTGCCCTGCCTCACAATCGCCCTGTCCCTCTCCTCGGTCCTGACCCGCAGCCTGCGCGCCAGCATGGTCATTGAGCTGCAATCAGACCTTGCAACCGCGGCCCGTGCCCGCGGAATGCCCGAAAGCATCGTATTCTGGCAGCACGTCCTGCCCAACTCGCTGGTCCCTGCGGTCAACCTCCTTGCCGTCAATATCGGTTGGCTGATCGGTGGAACCGTGGTCGTCGAAACAGTCTTCGCCATCCCTGGCATGGGGCAGTTGTTGGTGCGGGCCATATTCTCTCGCGACTACATGGTGGTTCAGGGCGTGGCAATGGTCTTTGCCTGCGGCACGGTGCTCGTCAACTTCGTCGCCGATATTCTGACAGTGACGATCGATCCACGGGTGAAGCTATGAGCACCGGTCACGCCTTCAGGGCGAACATTGGCTGGAGCCAGTGGCTGGGCCAGCGATTGACGCTTGCGGCAGGCATGGCCATCCTGGGACTCTTCATTTTCATGGCGATCGCAGCGCCGATGATCGCGCCTTATGATCCCATTGCTCAGAACGGCGATCTACGTCTTGTTCCTCCATCATTTCTTCATCCGTTCGGCACCGACAATTTCGGCCGCGATATTCTGTCCCGCATTATCTGGGGCGCACGCATAGATCTGCAAATCGCCTTTATCGGAGTCGCCTTTCCATTCCTCATCGGAACAGTCCTCGGAACGATCTCGGGCTATTTCGGTGGAATTATCGACACCGTCTTCATGCGATTAATCGATATCATTCTGGCCTTTCCCTTCCTCGTCCTGATGCTATCGATCATCGCCATTCTTGGACCGGGACTCAGCAGTTTCTATATCGCCATGGCGCTCGTCGGCTGGGTATCCTATGCCCGGCTTATCCGGACACAGATGCTTGTGCTCAAGGATAGCGACTATGCTGTCGCTGCTGTGAGCCTTGGCTTCAGCCATGCAAGGATCATGTTCCGGCACCTGCTTCCCAATGCCATGGCTGGCTCCATTGTCTTCTCCATGTCGGACGCCGTTCTCGTTCTGCTGAACGGAGCGGCCATCAGCTATCTTGGGCTCGGCATCCAGCCCCCTTTGGCCGAATGGGGCGTCATGGTTGCAGAAGGGCAGAGCTTCATCAGCACCGCATGGTGGATCACCCTTTTTCCTGGCCTATCCATCGTTGTGCTGGCCTTTGGTTTCAGTCTCTTCGGTGACGGGCTTGGCGAAGTACTGGGGGTGCGCGAATGAGCACGCCCCTGCTATCAGTCCAGGAGTTGACTGTAACCGCAAGACTGGCAGGCGAAACACGCACGCTCATCGATGCCGTTTCTTTCGATCTCGCACAGGGCGAGATTCTCGGCCTTGTCGGCGAGAGCGGTTCCGGCAAGAGCATGATTTGCCGGTCGCTGGTGCAATTGCTGCCGTCCCGTGCCATCGAGATCACAGCCGGTACGGTGATGTTCGAGGGGCGCGATCTGACAAGGCTGGACGAGGCGGCCATGCGGGCGATCCGGGGCGGCGACATCGGCATGATCTTTCAAAATCCGACCAGCCACCTCGATCCGGTGATGCGGGTGGGCGAGCAGATCGCCGAAGGTATTCGCTATCATCAAGGGGCTTCAAAGCGTGATGCGCGGAAAGCCGCCATCGAGATTCTGAGCCAGGTCGGTTTGCCAGATTCGAAGCGGCAGTACGACAATTACGCACATGAGTTTTCAGGCGGCATGCGCCAGCGCGTGATGATCGGCATTGCCCTCTCCTGCAACCCGACGATCCTGATTGCCGACGAACCCACAACTGCCCTTGACGTGACCGTACAGGCGCAAATCCTGCGCCTACTGATGGATATTCGCGACCAGCGCGGGCTGTCGATCATCCTCATCACCCACGACCTCGGCATTGTCGCACAGACGTGCGATTCCATTGCGGTACTGCGCGGGGGGAGACTGCTGGAACACGGGCCGAAGCGATCACTGCTTGCCGCACCCAAGGACCCTTACACGATAAGTCTTATCGCCAGTCATCCCTCCATGCCGGCCGGAATCGCCGATGCGTCCGAAGAACATTCCTTGGAGCCAACGACGGATGCAATCAGTCCGCCAATCGCGCCACTGCTCGAAATCGATGATCTTGTCGTGCGTTTCCCTGCCTCTGGTACCAGTCTCTTCAACGGTTCTGGAAAGTTCATCACTGCCGTCAATGGTGTCAGCATGCAGGTCATGGCTGGTGACACGATTGGTATTGTTGGCGAATCCGGCAGCGGCAAGAGTACCCTTGCCCGCGCCATACTCGGCCTGACACCACTCACTTCCGGGCACGTCACATTCGCAGGCGCGGATCTTGCCCTGGACCGTACCAAGGCATTGGCAAAACTACGCCGCGAAACAGCTATGGTGTTTCAAGATCCGTACAATGCGCTCAACCCACGCCTGACGATCGGCGACATGCTGGCAGAAGTTCTCAAGGTCCAGGACAAGGTTCCCGCGGACGGCATCCAGACAAGGATCCACCAACTGCTCGATCTTGTTGGACTAGAGCGTGCGTTCGCAACCAGAAAGCCGCACACCATGAGTGGTGGCCAATGCCAGCGCGCCGGCATTGCGCGCGCGCTGGCAGTCAATCCCAAACTGATTGTTGCGGATGAATGTGTCGCCGCGCTTGATGTGACAATTCAGGCACAGATCATCGATCTGTTCCGCGACCTTAAAGAGCGCATGAACCTTACGCTCATCTTCATCGCGCACGACCTCGCCATTGTACGCAATCTGTGTGAGCGGGTTGTCGTCATGTACCGGGGCGATATTGTCGAGGAAGGCCTGTCCGAAGCAGTTTTTGCAAATCCCCGTCATCCCTATACGGCCGCGCTCATCAGTGCGATTCCGGACATCAATCCCGACAAGCGGCTACCGCGTCTGGCTGAGCAAATTCAAGCCGACCGGGCCGATATTGCAACGGGACTAAAGCACCCGATCACCATGAACTCAACAACAAGGGAACTTCCGATATGAACAGGAAATGGATGAGGCTCAGCATTGTGACGACATTGGCAATGCTGACATTCGGTGCCAGCATCGCAGAGGCCCAGGGTGTGCTGACCATTGGCAGGCGTGAGGACAGTACGACATTCGACCCGATCAAATCCGCACAGAATGTCGATAACTGGGTATTTTCAAATGTGTTCGACGTCCTCGTGCGTGTCGACAAAACGGGCACGAAACTGGAGCCGGGCCTTGCTGAAAGCTGGACGGTCTCTGAAGACGGCCGCGCCTATACGTTCATAATGCGTGACGCGAAGTTCTCCGACGGCTCGCCTATTACGGCAAAGGATGCTGCCTATACCTTGCTGCGTATCCGCGACAACAAGGGCTCGCTCTGGAGTGACTCCTACAAGGTCATAGAAACTGCCGAGGCAAAAGATGACAAGACGCTTGTCGTCAAGCTCAAGACGCCATCCGTCCCCTTCCTCTCCACCCTGGCATTGCCGAATGTATCGGTGATCTCGCAAAAAGCTATGGAAGAACTTGGCGAGGATACATTTGCCGAAAAACCGGTCGCGTCCGGCGCATTCGTCGTCAAGGAATGGCGGCGCGGTGATCGCGTCATCCTGGAAAAGAATCCGAATTTCTGGCAGGCGGACCGGGTCAAACTCGACGGTGTCGAGTGGATTTCCGTGCCCGATGACAACACCCGCATGCTGAACGTCCAGGCCGGCCAGCTTGACACTGCGATTTTCGTGCCCTTTTCCCGCGTAGAGGAATTGAAGAAGGACGCGAACCTCCATGTCGAAATCGACACCTCGACACGTGAGGATCACCTTTTGATCAATCACGAGCATGGTGCTCTGGCCAAGAAGGAAGTGCGCCAAGCGCTGGATATGGCCATCGACAAGAAAGCCATCGTTGACACAGTGACTTTCAATCTCGGTGAGGTCGCCTATTCCTACGTTCCGAAAGGCTCGCTTTACCATTATGCCGACAATCTTCAGCGTCCCTATGATCCGGAAAAAGCCAAGCAGATGCTTGCAGATGCCGGAGCAAGCGGATTGTCGCTTAATTATGTCGTCAATGCAGGAAATGAAACCGATGAACAGATTGCCGTTCTTTTGCAACAGCAGCTGCAGAAAGCGGGCGTGACTGTCAACCTGCAGAAGGTCGATCCAAGCCAGAGCTGGGACATGCTGATCGCCGGTGATTACGATATTTCAGTGATGTACTGGACGAATGACATTCTCGACCCGGACCAGAAGACAACATTCGTCCTAGGCCACGATACCAACATGAATTATATGACCCGTTACAAGAACGACCAGGTCAAGGATCTGGTTGCGGCGGCCCGCCTGGAACAGGACCCGAAGAAACGCGAAGCCATGTATATAGATTTGCAGAAGATGGCCAAGGACGACGTCAACTGGATCGACCTTTACTACAGCCCCTATATCAACGTCACACGCAAGAACATTGAAAACTTCTACCAGAACCCATTGGGAAGGTTCTTCCTTGAGGATACCGTGAAAAACTGACCTTAAGGCAATGCTGACGATCGAGCACCCCGGCTCGATCGTCGCACTGTAGAAGCGGCGGCAGGATCGCTTCAGGTGTCGCAGCTTGCCAGCTTGCCGCCACAGGTTCATTGTACCTGGACCAGGCTCCGCTGCTAGATATTAGATCGCACATCGGGGCTCCTGTGAGGTCGTTATCGATGAACTGCACCAGTTGCGGTTTTGAAGTTCAGAGCCATTTTGCGTTTTGCCCAAAATGCGGCGCGAAACAGCCGAGTGCATGCCCCGGTTGTGGGTATTTGTGTCCACCGGACTTCGCATTTTGCCCACAATGTGGCACCCGGATCACCGGCGCACCAAACACCAGCAATCAGTCGAAACCAGGTTCCGGAATATTTTCGAGTGAGGCACCCCGCGCGCCCTCTATGCCAAGCGTAGCACCGCACCGGCCTGGGCTCGAGCCCGAGGCAGACCGGCGCACCGTGACCATATTGTTTGCCGACCTCTGTGGCTACACCACCCTGAGTGAACAGCTTGATCCGGAAGTTATGCAAACGCTCCAGAATGAACTGTTCGAGGAACTGACAGCGGCGGTACAGAGCTTCGGAGGATTTGTCGACAAATTCATCGGTGATGCCCTGCTCGCCTTGTTTGGCGCACCGGTTGCACACGAAGACGACCCGGAGAGAGCTCTTCGCGCGGCCTTGGACATGGTCAACCGAACAGCGTGCGTGGGAGAGCGCTGGCAAGCGCGCACCGGTTCACCTCTGGTGCTGCACGTCGGCATCAACACTGGACCTGTCGTTACCGGCAAATTCGGTGCAGGCAAAAGCAAATCCTATTCAGTAACGGGCGATACCGTGAACAGCGCACAACGGCTGCAGTCGATGGCGAAACCTGGCGAGGTCCTTGTTGGCCCGCTCACATACCGCCTCACCCGGCACATTTTCTCTTATGAATCCCTCGGCGACCAGGCATTGCGTGGCAAAGCTGGCAGCGTACCGGTACACCGCCTGGTCGGTCCACTTGAGGCGCCGCGCGGTGCACGAGGCCTTGAAACACTTGGCCTCAGCGCACCGTTCATCGGGCGGGACGCTGAGCTTGATCGTATGCTTGGCTGTCTTGATCTGACATGTAGTGGCACAGCCCAGCTGGTGCGACTAATTGGCGAGGCTGGTATTGGGAAATCACGTCTTACCGAGGAATTTCTTGCTCGCGCCAGTGAAGACGTCCGTTTTGCCGAGCTCGTGGTTCGCCGAGCCTACTGTTCACCCCTAGGTGAACAGTCCTATGGTACTCTCGCCGCTGTATTACGAAGCGCTTACGAAATCGATCCAGCCGATTCATCGGACAAGACGAAGGATTTGCTCGCAGCAGGCCTTCGTGGGCTTGGTCTTTCACCTGAAGAGATTAATCAATTAACGCCACTTCTGTTCTATGTTCTCGGTCTTGATGATCCTGATGACATGCTCCGGCATGTCGAGCCAGAGCAGTTGCGCCGGCAAATTTTCTACGCGGTTCGTACGATCTTCGAACGGCGTCTGACGCGATCTCCCCTATTGCTTGTTGTCGAAGATCTCCACTGGGCCGACACTGCCTCGCTTGAAGCGTTGCGCTTTTTGATGGACCGGATGGAACGCAGCCGCTTCATGCTCCTGACAACACACCGATCTGCATTCAATACCGAGCTGCTTGATTCAAGCCGAACCAGCCTAACGGTATTGCGCCTCGCGCCATTGCCCGACAGCGACGGGCAAAAGCTGCTCGCGGCATTTTTCGGCTTCGACCGGAGCAGATTGTCGGTCGATCTGTGCAGCAGGATTCTCGAGCGCGCAAGCGGCAATCCCCTGTTTATCGAGGAAATCGTGCGCGGTCTCATCGAAATCGGCGCTCTGCAACGGGACGGCCCGCACTGGCGGATTGCAGCGGAGGACGCCGCTGCCGGCATTCCGGTGAATATACAGGCACTGCTGCTCGCCCGGATGGACAGGTTATCGCCGGAAGTCCGCAGATTGGCCCAGGAGGCTGCGGTCATCGGACCCCGCTTCAACGCAACGCTATTGAAGGCCATTTCGGCGGATCCGGCAAATGTCGAAACCGGGCTCGATCTCTTGTGTGACGCCGAGATTATCGAGGAAGTCACTGGGTCGAGTTCTGTCTCATCGCAAGATTATCGTTTCATGCAGACTCTGCTTCACGCCGTGATCTATGACAATCTCCTGATGCAAAGGCGTATCGATATGCACGGCCAGATCGGTACTGCGATGGAGCGTTTGCACGGGCAAGATCCTGAACATCTCGAAGATTTAGCACTGCTGGGTCATCATTTCAGCCAAACCGCGGCCAGAGCCAAGGGCGCACGCTATCTGATGGCGGCCGGCGACAGGGCTCGTAAGACATACGCCAACGACGACGCTCTCCGTCTTTACCGGCAGGCACTGGAGGCCTTGTCAGGCGGCGACCAGCAAGGGCAGGAATGGCTGCTGCTATGTGAACGAATTGCCGATCTCTGCGGCCCAACCGGTCAGCGTGAAACGGCCAAAGAACATTACTTGAAAGTCTTGAAGGAATATCGTGCCGCCGATAACCGCGCCGCTACGGCAAGGATACTCCGCAAGGTCGGGCGTATGCTTTGGGACTCAGGTAAACGCGACCAAGCAGAGGCACGCTACGCTGAGGCGACAACGCTGCTCGAAGGAATAGACCCGCTGATCGAGCACGCGCATCTCGCGCAGGAACGCGGCCATCTTGCATTTCGCACGGGTGATCAGGCTGCTGCTGTGCGATGGGCGGACGAAGCACTGAACTATGCTCGAATTCTGGCGCCTGATAGCGGTGAAGAGGGCGAGAGCGAGGCCGCTCGGGTCACTGCCGAGGCGCTCAATACGAAAGGAGTGGCGCTGGCACGACTTGGACGGAGCGAGGAGGCAGTGCGCGAGGTCGAGCGGAGCGTCAAGGTCGCCGAAGGTGCAGACCTCCTCAACGTCGCCTGTCGCGGCTACACCAATCTTGGTGTGCTCTACACCATCGTCAATCCCGAGCTGGCGATCCAGGTGTGCCGACGCGGATTGAAAGTGGCACGCCACATTGGCGATCTTGGTTTTCAGGCGCGCCTTCTTTCCAATCTCGCGGTCGCCTACTGTACCTTCACGGACCGATGCGCGAGCGAAGGCGTTCCCGCCGCCGAGAAGGCCATAGAGATCGATCGTGCGCTGGACCAGCGCGATCATTTACCCGTACCGCTCATTGTCCTCGGGCAAATCTATCAATGCCATGGTCAACCGGAACTGGCCCTCGGTTGTTATAACGAAGCACTCGATATGGCGCAGGAAACGCGCGAACCACAACTGCTGTTTCCGTGCTATGATGGTCTGGCGACGCTTAATCTCGACCTCGATGATATGGCCGAGGCGGAACGATACTTTGCCATGGCGCAAGAGGTCTGCGCAAAGCACGGTCTCGATCCAGAGGCGCTTGTTGTATTGCCATTTCTTGACTAGCCAAGCAGAGGAGGATGACACATGTCGGAACCTCACACTGAAAGACCGTTACAGCCGGGCGACCGGGCACCGAATGTTGTGCTCGATGCAATCACACGCCAAGGCAAGGTCGCCATTGATGACTTTCGCGGCCACAAGCCCGTATTGGTCGGTTTGTTTCGCGGTTTGCATTGTGCGTTCTGCAGGCGCCAGATTGCAGCCATGTCGCAACTTGAAAGCGCCTTGCGTGAGAAGGGCATCGACAGCTTGACTGTCGTCAACACGCCCATCGAACGTGCCCGCTTATATTTCCGTTACCACCCACTGCCCAACCTGTTGGCAGCATCCGATCCCGAACGGGTCTCCCATCGCGCATTTGGCTTGCCCAAACTCGAATTCACTGAAACTGAAACCAACTGGCCTTACAAGCTCAGTAACGATGCGGTGATGTCCATGCGGATCGATCTGCCGGGAGAATTGCCTGAACCTATGGACCCAAGAGCAGCTACAACTTATCTCGATGAAGTGGATGGCTATGAATTTACCGAAGCCGACAAGCAGATGATTGCGACCGGTGAGGGTCAGCTTGTCGGTCAGTTCCTCCTCGACCGCGACGGTGTTGTGCGCTGGAGCTTCACCGAAGTTCCCGAAGGAGGCCGCTATATGTTCGGGGTGCCAACGCCACAGGAGTTGATGTCTGCTGCGTCGCAGGTTGCAGGGTAGGCCAACGAGAGAGCAGTCAAGTTCGAGTTGCGGACTTTACTGCGGGTTGTGGACGACCGTGCCGTGCCACGGAATGGCTTTGCAAATTCCGTCGCAATTCGAAATTTGCCAACTAAATAACAAGCTAATATTTGACTATTCTGCTCAAGACTCAAGATCGATCCCGAAATATAAGGTGTTTAATCAAAATATTAGATATCAATCATAAGTATTATAGCCAATTGTCATAAAGATTAATGTGGTCTTAAGGCGCTTGACACTGCTTTTGGCAAGGTGCTTTCATTCAAAAAGTAAGACGCTAATAGCTCTCTACAGCTTGTATTTTGGCCTCGGCTCTCACAGAGGACTCGGAAAGGTGTAATCGTGTTAAGTAGTAACGTTTCGCTGATTGAATCGTCGATTGCACCCGATAGCAGCCCCATAGCAGAGAAGCACACGGCAATCGATCATTGTCATGCTGTGTGGCATCAATTTGGACTGCGGATTCCGCGGGTAGCGCTTTTTCCTGACGCAGTAGTTCCTCACTCGCGCTACCTTCGCGAAGTTTTTGATGTTGTCGACAATAGCGATGTTGATGCAGTCTTGCTCACCAACGACAAGCAGCTGTTCGCGCTGGATAAGTTTCGCAGCGCGCGCGACCTGTTCCTCGTCCCGGTTATAAATGTGACCGGGAAATCCAGTCCCGCTGCGGATGTCGCTTTCAATTTGAGAAATCCACAATCCTGGGTCGAAACAGCGGCTCGCATCAAGCAGTTCTCCGACCGCAGAAGCCGCTTGTCATACCGGTTTCTCTCGCCAAGCTCGCCGGCCGTGCGAATGCTCGCCTACCTGTTTGTATCAGGCGATGACCTCACTCCGATCAGGCAGCCGGACTCTCCATTTTATTTTGCATATAGAGCGTTTCCAAATACCCGTTCGACCATGTTGATCGCTGAGGCCCTCGCCGATAAGGGGTGGCTTGAGCGCAACTTTTTTGACCGGCATCACGAATGCGCCGCATGCCATTCTCATCGTTTGATTGTCAGGGAGGAATGTCCCGCTTGCCATTCGCCACATCTATCGGAAACGGATCTGATCCACCACTATAGTTGCGCGCAGCTGAGCCCAGAAGCTGATTTTCGCCGGGGGACCGCGTTGGTTTGTCCGAAATGCAGCAAGCAACTGCGTCACTACGGCAAAGACTATGACAAACCAGGGCGCGTTGAGATCTGCGGTCGATGTCAGAAGACTACCTCTGAGCCAGCCATCGGCTTTGTATGCCAGGATTGTGGAATGCGGGTGGATGGGGACGCGGTCAACGTATCGGACGTTTTCTCTTATTCCCTTTCCGCTCAAGCTGGCGCCTTGTTAGCTAACGATACTGTCGAAGTCGAGTATTTCCCGAGCGCTCTGTTGCAGAATCTTCCAGAGGAACTCCAAAGGAGGGTCCGGCAGCTCTCCAACCCCAAGGAAAGCGCATCGGATTTCGTCGTCGCTGAGATACAATACGGTGCGCGCGAACTCTTATTGGAGAAGAAAGGTGAAGCCGCATTTTATTCAATGCGAAAGCTCTTAGCCGACAATCTTCAGGGCATTCTGGGAGATAATGCGTCCGTTCACTCGTCCAATGATCGCGATTATGTGCTTTTTCTCGGTGTTACCGAAAGCAGCCTCAGCGCCTACGCGCAGAAGATACTGGATCACTCCGAATCCATCTTGTTCGACAAACTGTACCCGACATTGCTTGTTTTGTGGGCGGGTCGTGAAGGAACGAGCCGGTGAGCGATCTCGACATCGGTTTGTCGTTTCTTCTAACCCAAACTGTCGCAAGTTTAGTCGCGATTTTTTGGTACACACTCATCTTTGACATTCCAAGATACGTCCTACCATTTGCGTTTACCGCAGTCACCATGCGCAACCGTTCCTCAAACAACGCAACAGCGCCAACCTTGCGAGAGATCGCACCGGCAGGAGTGAGCATTGTTCTCATTGGCCATAACGAAGCGGATTCCATCGGGGCGTGCGTTCGCTCGTTAAAGGAACAGTCCTTTTCGGATTTTGAGATTGTTATCGTCAGCGACGGCTCGACGGATGGAATGAGCAAGGTCGCACAGGAAATGGTGCGCAACGGCCTGGCGACCTGCATTCTTACTACGGGCATCAGGGGTGGAAAGGCGAGCGGAACCAATCTCGCATGCGAAATCGCGCGAGGAGACATCATCATCAACATCGACTGCGATTGTTCGTTTGACCGGTTTGCGATTGAACATCTCTTGATACCATTCGAGGACGAAAGAGTTGGCGCGGCCTGCGGTGACATCGCACCGCGCAACGCCCATGCAAGTGTTATCTCACAATTTCAGGAAATCGAATATCTGGAGTCGATTTCGGTCGGCAAGCGCTTCAGTGCAGCGATTAACCAAGTGACTTGTGCGTCCGGTGCTTTCAGCGCGTTTCGCAGAACAGCCTTGCGCCAAGTGGGCGGTCTGGACGTTGGCGGGGGTGAGGATCTCGATGTTACGTTGCGGCTGCGGCGAGCAGGCTGGCGCATTGCCTATGTGCCGGATGCTGTGTGCTATACGGATGTCCCCACCACTGTTTACAACTACATCCGGCAACGCCTGCGCTGGGAGCGCGATGCTGTATGGATCCGGTTTCGGAAACACCGCCGGCTGCTCAATCCCTTCGATCCGAAGTTTCGACTCGCCGAAGCGTTACATCAGTGCGATTTCGTGCTGTTCAATATTGTCGGGACCTGCATATTCCCCGTTTACGTTGCCTGGCTTGCAATCAACTTTGGTTCACTCGCTATTCCAATCCTTATTGCGATGCAGATCGCGCTTCTGATTCTGGACGCTCTGATGCTCGCGTTAGCGTGCTGGACAACGGGCCGCCCCAATTTCTGGCGCAACCTGGCGTTCCTTCCCGGCTACTCAATCTTCATGTCCTATGTGATGCGAGGCGTGCGCCTGATGGCTTACGTCGATGAGTGGTTTCTTTCAGGATCCCACAGGGACAACTACACCCCGATTAAAGTTCGCCACGAACGCGCCTGGTGAGGTCTTCAAATGAAATATATCCGGAAACGTCCCCGCATAGATAACCTCGACAGGCAACAGAGATCGGCCTCCGGTCGACTTGGCAGATCAGTGTACCTCGCGTTTCTGGCGGGGCTTGTGCTCTTGCTCGGCAACTACCTGGTCGGCGGGATGTTCATATTGTCGGCGGATGGCATCGTGCTCAATCAGCGGTTCGTCGTTTCTGCCAGTTATCCGGCGACAATCACCAAGGTGCTGGTCAGCGAAGGCGACAGTGTCACCGAAGGAACGCCGCTCGTTGAACTCGAATCTTTCGAGATGGTGAAGGAGATCGCAGACCTTTCCGTGCGCACAAGTGAACTTGCAGTACGGGAAGGCGAGTTGCGCGGGAAGGCCTCGACGATTACGGAGCTCTTGCCCCTCGCACAGCGCTCTGCACGTGAAAGCAACGATGCCGTCGCTCGACTTGACCGGGTTTCTGCACGAGGGCTCGTTCTCGGGACAAGGCGAGATGAGGCGCTGACAGCCAACTTTCAAGCCGCAGAACGTTACACTGAACTGACTGCGCAAGCCGGGGTCACTGAAAATGAGCTTCGGGTCGTAGAAGAGTCCAGGCAAGTGGCTAGCAATGCGGTCAGCAAAATGAACGCAATTTATAATCAGGGCAAGATACGGGCAGTGGTTGCAGGGGTCGTTGGCTCCAAAATTCCTGTCCCGGGACAGGTCGTGCGCTTGGGCGACGAATTGCTGCAGATCAATGGAGGGAAGGCCTACCTGTTTGCCTATCTGCCCGATCAATATCTGTTTTCGATCACTAAAGGTATGAAAGTTGAGGTTCGCGGCGGAAATGAGAGTTCAATAGGAACAATTGAAAAGGTATTGCCGATTGCGGATGCTCTGCCGGCAGAATTTCAGAATATGCTGCGGCCGCGTGATCGATCTCGCCTGATCCGCATTGCACTTCCCGAAAAGCATCCCTTTGCGGTGACCCAGAAGGTGGTCATTCGCGGCTGCATAGCTGGCTGGTGCTGGGTGCGGTGACCTGGAAGAAATTCTTCCGTTGGGTCACTCGGCTCCTTATCTTCATGCAAAGGCAGTCGCCAAAAATTCAACGCCGATTGACACCGATGTGTTCACTTGAGGCTGCTCGTGATAGGTTCGAGAACTGACATTGAAATGGGGCCAGGTGTATTGTTCGGCTCGCATTGCTTTCGATGTAGACCAATCTAAGAAAAAGCTGGAGAACTGCGATGGGCCTTCGTATCAACGATACTGCACCGGATTTCACCGCTGAAACAACGCAGGGCGAAATCCATTTCCATGATTGGATCAAGGACAGCTATGCAGTGCTGTTCAGTCATCCAAAGAACTTTACCCCGGTCTGCACGACCGAGCTCGGATATATGGCCGGTCTTGCCCCGGAATTCGCAAAACGAAATGCCAAAATCATTGGCATTTCCGTCGATCCCGTTGAAAGCCATGACAAATGGAAGGCGGACATCAAGACGGCAACCGGTCATGAGGTCGACTATCCCCTCATCGGTGACCGTGACCTGAAGATTGCAAAACTTTACGACATGCTGCCGGCTGAGGCAGGCGACACGTCGGAAGGGCGCACGCCCGCCGACAACGCCACCGTGCGTTCTGTCTTCATTATCGGGCCCGACAAGAAGGTGAAACTTACCATCACCTACCCGATGACTACAGGCCGCAATTTCGATGAGATTCTACGTGCCATTGACAGCATTCAACTGACCGCAAAACATCAGGTCGCAACGCCTGCCCAATGGAAACAGGGAGAGGATGTCATCATCACGGCTGCTGTATCGGACGAGGATGCCACACAACGCTTCGGTGGGTTCGAGCGTGTGCTGCCGTATCTCCGTAAAACCAAGCAACCGGCGAACTGAGCACAATCAATCTTCGATATGGAAATGCTGCCGGGTGAAACGGACATAGCTCGGCAGCAATGATCGGATGCAAAAATCTGATAGCGGAGGAACCGTGCTGCTCATTTGAAAAGGCGAACCTGGCTTATCAACTTTCCTGAAAGGTGCAGGAATGGCAAAGAAAAGCAGAGACTTGCAGATTACTCGAATTGAGCGAACCGGTCTCTACGCAGCGCGCCAATTTCTGGACAGCGCCCTTGAGGAAGCGCTGCTGCTTCGCATTCCCTTCGATTTTTACTTTCAAGATCCCCTGGTTGCTGCTGAAAACCCCAAGCTGGCTTTCGACGAGGATGCTTTCGTTCCATGGGAACCGGGGATAGGAGATGGCCCCACCAGCGCGCGTTTCGTAATAGTTGATTATGACGGAGGCACGGAAACCCTCGTCCCCCCGGCACGTTGGGACGAAAAGGCCAGCGCATTCGTCGATACAAAGGGCAAGGCTCTCAATCGGACCAACAAGGAATCACTGCAATTTCACCAGGTCAATGTGTGGGCGGTATTGCAACGTGCATTGGACTTCTTCGAGAACGGCTTTGGACTTGGCCGGCGAATTTTGTGGGGTTTTGAAGGCAGCCGGCTGATCGTCGTTCCACACGCCGGCTATGGTGAAAACGCTTTCTACGACCGGCAGAGCAAATCGCTGCAGTTCTATTATTTCGACCGCGACAAGGAACGTATCTTTACGTGCCTCTCGGCAGACATCATCAATCACGAATTCGGTCACGCAGTGCTCGATGGTATCCGACCGCATTTCATCGAATCCGTTCTTCCGGAGACCGCTGCATTCCATGAATTCATGGGTGACCTTACAGCCATTCTGATCGCATTTCGAAACAACGCCTTTCGTCAGCAGCTCATCGCTGAAACGAAGGGGAATCTGGAGAGCGAAAGCACACTTTCAAAACTGGCAGAGCAGTTCGGCAAGCACGTGACCGATAAACCTTATCTTCGCAGTGCCCGCAACAACCTGACATACAAAGATATCGCGAATGATCAGCGCCCGCACTACATGTCGCAAGTGCTGACGGGAGCCATGTTTGACATCATTCTTCGCTTGTCAAAATACTATGTTGTCAAAAGAAATCGCACCGTACCCCAGGCGTTCTGGGACACTATTCAGCGTATGCAACATATGGCCATTCAGCCGCTCGATCTGCTCCCGCCCGTCGACGTTACTTTTCGCGACTATGTATTGGCCGTGTTGCGCGCTGAGGAGATAGCCAATCCAACAGACCCGGACGGTTATCGCGGCATGATGCTCGATGTGTTCGAGCGTAGAGGACTTATCAGCGCCTCAGAGGTTACCGAGCTTAAAGCTTCGCGTCACATATTCGATCGTCTGCAATTGGAGGTATTTCACGATATCGATACGATCGCGAGCTCGCGCGCCGACGCCTACCGTTTTCTCGATGACAACCGCAAAGCTCTTTTTATTCCCTACACCGCCGACATCACCGTTTCGGATCTTTGCACGGCGCAGAAACTCACTCGTCAGGCGCGTCGACAGCCGAAACAGGTTCTTCTTCAATACATCTGGCGTGAAGACCTCGTTCTCAAGGGAGCGCAGTTCGGCCAGTTCAACGGTAAGATAGCGAGTCTGCTTTGCGGAGGTACGCTCGCGTTCGACGAAAACGGCAACGTGCTGGCATGGGCACGTAAGCCCGGTACGCTGCCCCTCGCCGGTACAGGCAAGGCAGTTATCGAGGAGGCAATTGAAGGCAAGAAACGCCACGACGCATTCCTTGCCGCTTTGGTCCAGCGGATAATGGCCGGGCGAATAGGCACAGCTATCGGTGGTGAAAGAGGCTTGCTTGCGAAAAGTGTACCACCGCTTACGTCCCGGGTCGTCGACGGAACAGTTCGATTCGAACTTTCGCCCCATCTTGGCATCCACGACGATGAACACGATGTTCTAGGAGGCCGGCCATGGCAGATAAGCTCCTAGTCAGAGCCTACAACGTCGAGGTCGGCGATTGCATCTATTGCCGGATCCCAAAAGCGCACAGGCTCGACAATATGGTCGATGATTTTCATATTCTGATCGATTGCGGGTCTGTCGGCGGAATCGGTCATTTAAAGGCCGCAGTCGACAATCTGAAAACCATGTTGCCCGATACAGTGGACGGCAAGAAACGCCTTGATCTGTTGGTCGTTACTCACGAGCACAAGGATCATATTGCCGGCTTTGATCCGGAACTCTTCAGGCGGATCAAGATAGACAATATATGGATGAATGCGGCGATGAATCCCCAGCATCCGCAGGGGAGCGGAGTACAGCAACTACACGACTTGGCCACAATTGCGATGCGGAACATTGCGAGCATGAATATCGCCTTGAGCTCCGAATTGCAGGATCTCGTCGCGCTCTACGGGATCGACAATGACGGCGCAATGGAGGCGCTCCGCACGACCCTTCCCGAAAGCAATGGCATTGCACCGAATTATGTTCACGCAGGGATGACGCAAGCAGACCTCGGGCTAACGTCGCTGGTCGGCGCGACAATCAAAGTGCTCAGTCCCGAGAAAGATATCGATCACTTCTATCTTGGCAAGGAACTCGACGAGACGCTGCACGGCCTTTCTTCCACGATTGCACTCTTCCGGAAAGCATCGAACAAGAAACCAAGCGCTTACCCTTTAAGTATCAGCAAATCCGACTTTCACACGTTGCAATCCCGTATGATGTCGGGGGCTTTCGCGTTCGCGGAGCTATCGAGCACAGTGACGAACAATACCAGTATTGTCCTTCTCATCGAGTGGAACGGAAAGCGGCTGCTGTTCGTCGGCGACGCGGAATGGAATACCGCCTTCAAAGCCGGAAAATCCAACGGCGCGTGGAATGTCATGTGGCATCGGCGGCGGGCCGAATTGAACGCTCCAATCGACTTCCTTAAGATCGGCCATCATGGCAGCGAAAATGCGACACCCTGGAATGACCAAGCCAATGGGCAGGTGACCGAGCCGAGTATTATCCTCGACGCCATCTTACCTGTGCCGGCTAATAGTTCTCACCCTAAGGCAAAGGCTGTCGTCTCGACCAAGCGTAAAAATTACGAAACGATCCCTCGGTCAGAGCTTCTGGTGGAGCTTGGCCGGCGCGTTCAGAGCGTACGTAACTATCAACAGCGGCTTGGCGTCGCCGCCTTCAACCTTCCAAAATATGATGAGTTTGAAAAGAACTGGCTCAATACGCCACAGCCCTGGCGAACAGACTGTGAGCATGCCCTGAGCGGCAAGGATTTTGTCGATGTTGAGATTGAAGCCTAGCTCCATTAGAGGCTGGCTTGGTGCTAGTGCCGTGTGCCGATCTGCATATATATTTGACAAGCTTGCGTTGAAGGCTGCAGTGATGGTCCCATCATCCGTACATCCAACGGTTGAATGAGGACTTTATGAATTTCAGACAGCTCGAAGTTCTGAGGACACTACTGGTCACGGGCTCGACGACGGCTACTGCGCGGGCAATGGGGCTCAGTCAGTCAGGTGTCAGCCGCTTGCTGCAACAGCTTGAATCCGATCTGTCGCTGCAATTGTTCGCGCGGGACAAGGGCCGCCTCATTCCAACACCAGAGGCGGAAAAACTAGCCTATGATGCCGAACTCGTCCTCTCCAGCATTGATCGTTTCAGCAACCTCGCGCAGGATCTGCGTAGCGGCGCCGTCGGCCCGGAATCCATACGCATGGCATTGCCCCACAGTCTCGCCGATCATCTGACACCGGCGTTGCTTGCTGACTTCGACAAAGCGTTTCCAAGGGTGCGCATCGAGACCTTTTTCGACACCTCAATGTCGATTACCCGGCTTGTCGAACAGCGGACGGTAGATTTCGGCTTTCTGCGCTATGAGGGTCAGCAAAGTGCTGGCGTTGAACTGGAGAAGGTCGCAAGCGGACGCAAAGTCTGCGTCATCCCCAGTGGGCACGCCTTGGCTGAATTGGAAAAGATCACGCCAAAGGAGTTGCGCGGCATTCCCTTGATCCTCATCGGCCGCAACCGGCCCAACCGTATGAAACTCGACGAGGTTTTCCGGCGCGCAGGCGTGCCGCAGAATGTAAAGATCGAAACTCACAGCAACAATTCTGCCTTTGCCTTTGCGGCACATGGTCTCGGTGTCGCAATTATCAGCAGCTTCTTCGCCAATCTTACCCGGGATCCGAAAGTGGTCGTCCGGCCGTTTGACCCGCCTCTGACGCAAGAGTTCGGTCTCGCCAAGGCCGCAGGAGTTCCGCTCTCCATTGCGGCAGACGCCTTGATCAAGCGTTTGAAACAAATGCTGATTTCAATGGAACAGGAAACCGCTTGACATAGCAGGGATACGTTTCCGCTCCTTTCCATACTTCGGAGGAGTCTCCGTTGGCCAGAACCTATACGCATACACCTATGACGATTACTCATAATATTGCGCGATGTTCTTACATATGCTCATAGATAGGGCTCAACAGGCCAAGCGGCGGCGTAGCTCACGACTGTGACAAGCGTCTGTCAAAAGAGCAGAATGGGAACCAGGTGTTAAAGTTTATCCTCAGCAGAATGCTGATGGCCGTGCCGACAATAATCATTGTCGCTGTCACGGTTTTCGCACTTATTCGCCTTATTCCAGGCGATCCGGCAGCACTGATGCTCGGTGATCTGGCAGAGCCGCAACAGATTGCGGCACTCCGCTCATCCCTGGGTCTCGATCAGAGTATCCCGGTTCAGTTCATGATCTGGGTCGGCAATCTGTTTTCAGGCGATTTCGGCAAATCGATCGTCACCGGCGAGCCTGTACTTCATCTTGTCCTGTCACGCTTTTTCATCAGCGCCCAGATCGTCGTGCTTGCCGTGTTTATCGCCAGCCTGATTGCCGTACCAGCTGGCGTCATTGCCGCATGGAAGCAAAACAGCCTGACTGATCTTGCCCTTGTCGGCACCGCAACCGTGCTTCTCTCTATTCCGACCTTCTGGCTCGGCCTGTTGTTATTGCTGTTCTTTGGGTTGAAGCTCGGCTGGGTACCTGTCCTTGGCTATATCTCGGTGACGACAGACTGGAAAGCTGGTCTGATCTATATGGCGCTGCCGGTCGCCACGCTGTTCATTCACGAAATGGGTGTCCTCATCCGCATGGCTCGCGCCTCCACGCTCGAAGTGCTGCGGCTCGACTATATCACCCATGCCCGTGCCAAGGGGCTTTCCGAACAGGCTGTCCTGTGGCGCCATGCTTTCAAGAATGCGTTCGGCCCGACATGGACAATGATCGGCCTGATCCTCGGCAATTTGCTCGGCGGCATTGCCGTCATCGAGACCGTGTTCTCTATCCCCGGCCTTGGCCGACTCCTCGTCGACAGCATCTTTCAGCGTGATTACCCCGTCATCCAGGGTTGTCTGCTGCTGGTCGCCCTCGCCTATGTCCTGGTCAACCTGATTGTCGACCTCCTTTATCCGCTTTTCGATCCGCGAGTGGCAGCAGAATGAACCGTTTCACATTTAACGGTGTCATTGGCGGCACCATCATCGCACTTCTGTTCGTCGTCGCGGCAACCGGCCTGTTCTGGACACCGTTCGATCCGATGACATTAAGCTTCACGGCCCGGCTCGCGCCGCCAAGCGAATTGCATCTGCTGGGAACCGACGAGTTTGGCCGCGACGTGCTGAGCCGTATCATGGTTGGCGCCAGGGCCAGCGTATGGATCGGCGTTGCCACGGTGTTTTTTGCAGTTACCGCCGGTACATTGATCGGCCTGCTCAGCGGATACGCGAGAGGCTGGGTCGATAGCGTCATCATGGCATTCAACAATGCGCTGCTTGCCTTTCCCGGCATTCTGCTGGCGCTCGGCCTTCTCGCCGTCTTCGGTGCAAATCAGTACGGCATTATATTCGCACTCGGGATCGCCTACACGCCGTCCATGGCGCGCATCGTACGCGGCGCTGTGCTGTCGCTGCGCGAGAAGGAATTCATCGAAGCGTCAAAGATCATGGGCAACAGCGAAATCTACACGATGTTCCGCCATGTCCTCCCTAACTGCCTCGCGCCGATCACTGTACTCGGCACATCCATGTTCGGCTGGGCGATCCTGTCGGAAAGCGCGTTGAGCTTTCTTGGCCTTGGTGTGCCACCTCCCGCGCCAACATGGGGCAATATGCTTGCAGCCGGCCGGCCCTTCATCGAGCAGGCGGCCTGGCTCGGGTTCTTTCCCGGTCTCTGCATTGCCCTGACGCTTCTTGGTATCAACCTCCTTGGCGATGCACTGCGCGACAAGCTCGATCCCCGCATGAAAGGTCTGAAATGAGCGACCAAAAGCAACTTCTGAGCGTTCGCGATCTATCGCTCAACGTCGCGCATAGCGGGATGCCGGTCGTCAAGAACGTCAACTTCGACGTCGCACCGGGTGAAATCGTTGGGATCGTCGGTGAATCCGGTTCTGGCAAGACGCTGGCAACGCGGGCCATCATTGCTCTTATTCCACCCGGTATCCGTCATGCGGGCGGTTCCATCTTCTACAAGGGGAAGGATGTCCTCAAGGCCAAGGAGGGTGCCCTGCGCCAATTGCGCGGCGGCGAAATCGGCGTTGTCTTCCAGGAACCGATGACTTCCCTCAACCCATCGATGACCATCGGCCGGCAGCTTGAGGAAGGGCTCATTCTCCACACAAAGCAAAGCCCTACCGAGCGCCGCGAGAATATCCTGAGCATGCTGACCCGTGTCGGACTGAAGGATCCCGCGGCTACGCTGACCGCCTACCCCCACGAGTTTTCGGGCGGCATGCGGCAGAGGATCATGCTGGCGTCGGTCATGCTGCTGAAGCCAGCCTTGCTGATCGCGGATGAGCCGACAACGGCGCTTGATGCGGTGATCCAGCGAGACGTCATGGAATTGATGGTGGAGTTGACCCGTGCCGAAGGCACCGCTGTTCTTCTGATCAGCCATGACCTGCCAATGGTCGCGCGCTACACCAACCGCTTCGTCGTAATGGAGCGCGGCGTGGTTGTCGAACAGGGTACGACAGAGAAAATCCTCACCAAGCCCGAGCACCCATATACACGCAAGCTCCTGTCATCCCTGCCGTTCCGTGGTCATGTGCGTTGCATCGACAAGGTAACGGCGCCGATGATCTCGGCGCGGGATATCGTCGTCGACTATCCTGGGCGCAAGAGCCTGTTCAAGAAAGGTGCCGCGAAGCGGGCATTGCACGGCATCAGCGTCGATATTCATGTCGGAGAGGTCGTAGCGCTAGTTGGCGGCTCCGGTTCCGGCAAGACGACGCTTGGACGTACGATTGCCGGTCTGGTGCAGGAAAGCAGCGGCGAAATCCTCTTTCAAGGCAAGAGCTGCAAGAGCGACTGGTTCGACTATCGCATGAATTGCCAAATGGTATTCCAGGATCCCTATTCCTCACTCGATCCTCGCATGACCATCTTCGCTCTTGTCGAAGAAGCTCTACGACTGGTTCCTGATCTCAGTGCTGCGGAAAAGAAAAAGCGCGCACTCGACACGCTTGAGGAAGTCGGCCTCGGTGACACCTTTGCCGATCGCTATCCGCACCAGTTATCTGGTGGTCAGCGCCAGCGCGTGGCCATCGCCCGTGCCATAGCGCGCCGCCCGAAATTCCTGATTGCCGACGAGCCGGTCTCCGCCCTTGATGTCACCGTGCGTGCGCAGGTCCTCGAACTCTTTTCAAACTTGCAGAAGCGTTACGGCTTCTCGTGCCTGTTCATCAGCCATGATCTTGGCGTGGTTGAACAGGTCGCCGACCGCGTGATCGTCATGCAGGACGGCCGGATCGTTGAACAGGGTGATCGCGACACGATCTTCGACGATCCGAAGAACGCCTACACGCGCAAACTGCTCTCGGCGATTCCGGCGCTCGATCTCAACGGCAGCGGCGGCGTCACGCTGAAATGGCGTCTTGACGCCTGAGACGACGAAATTCCGAACAATCAAACAAGAAGAGTGGAACCATGAAAAAAATACTTCTCTCAGGAACAATCCTCATGATGGCATTCGGTATTGCCGAAGCGCGTGAGATCAATGTCGCGCAAAGCTCCGATATCCGCAGCAATGTGCCCGGCGTCAACCGTGACGGCAATACGGACTCCGTGATCTTTCATCTCGTTGAAGGTCTCGTGGGCTACACCGAAAACGGCGATGTCAAGCCGCTCCTCGCCGAGTCCATAGCAGTCTCAGAAGACGGGCTCACCTATACATTCAAGCTGCGCGACAACGTGAAATTTCACAATGGCGATGCACTGACTGCTGAAGATGTGGTCTGGAACTGGAACCGCTATATGGCGGAAGATACCAAATGGACCTGCCGTTCCGATTTTGACGGCAGCCGGGCTGTGAAGGTGACCGGTATTGAAGCAACCGATGCACGCACGCTCACCATGAAGATCACCGCACCTTCTGCCGTTTTCCTGGGCCTCATGGCTCGTCCGGAATGCGGCTATACCGGCATCATCAGTCCGAAATCCATCGCGGCGGATGGTACTTTCATCGCCCCCATTGGCACCGGCCCCTTTAAATGGGGCGAGTGGAAACGCGGGGAGTATGTCCGCTTGACCAAGTTTGACGACTATGTGTCGCCGCCCAATGACGGTAAGCCCGACGGCATGGTGGGATCCAAGCGGCCACTGGTGGATGGCGTCAAGTTTTCCGCGATTCCGGATGCATCGACCGTCAAGGCCGGTCTTCAGTCCGGTGCGCTCGACGCTGCCGAAGTATCGGCGGACCTGGTGGCCGAGTTCAAGGACAATGCTGCCGTTCAGCTGATCATGCAGCGCAACAACGGCAAGAACCTTCTCTATATGCAAACGCGCGATCCAGTCCTGAGCAACGTCGGCGTCCGCCGTGCCATGGCCGAATCCCTCGACCTAGACCAGCTCGTCGTAGCCGTTTCCAACGGAACCGGGGCAGCAAATCCTTCGATGGTTTCGATGGACTCGATCTATTACTCAGACGTTCAGAAGAAAAAAATCTCGATGGATCTCGAAAAGGCCAAGAAGGACCTGGCGGACTCCGGCTACAAGCGCGAGCCGATCACAATCATCGCCAACAAACGCGGCAATGTGCCAAGCTACCCGGCTGCCGTTGTTGCCCAGGCTATGATGCAGCAAGTCGGCCTGAACGTGCAGATCGAAGTTCTTGACTATGCGACACAGGTGGATCGCCGCCGGAGCGGCAAATATCAGGTTATCTCCCAGTCGGTGACACCTCGCCTCGACCCGGCGCTGATGTACAGTTTCTACGTTGGTAACAAGGACAAGAATGCCTCGCTGATGTGGGACAATCCAAAAGCGATCGAGCTGATGGAAGCCGCCTACAAGGAAGCCGACCAGACCAAGCGGCAGGCGATCTTCAACCAGTTCCACGAGCTGATGCTTGAGGATGTGCCCGGCATATTCCTGTACGATCTCATCGACATATGGGGCGCTTCGAAGAAACTGCATGGCACACCCGTGTGGCAGTCGAATGTACGCGTTTGGGAAGTTTCACTTGATAACTAACAGGCAAGCATTTCTCCCGGGCACAGCCGCCCGGGAGCCCCATGCCCAAGAAGGATAAAACATGAATACCAAGCCATCCGTTGCAGCTATCGCTGCGGCCGTCGACAGGCTGCAGCCCGAATTTGCTGCGATGAGCAATGCGATCTGGGATTATGCGGAGCTGAGCTTTGCCGAGCACCAATCCGTGAAAACACAGATTTCCATGCTGGAAAAATACGGTTTTGGCATTCAACGCAATATTGCCGATATCGAGACGGCCTTCATCGGCGAAGCCGGCAGCGGCAAACCGGTCATTGCCTTCCTCGGCGAGTTCGACGCTCTCGCTGGCCTTAGCCAGCGGGCCGGGATTGCCCGGGAGGAACCGGTTACGCCCGGCGCAACAGGTCATGGTTGCGGCCACAATCTGCTTGGGACAGGTTCGATGCTGGCGGCAGTAGCGCTTGCCGGCCATCTCAAGGCAAATAACCTCCCGGGTACTGTCCGTTATTATGGTTGCCCCGGTGAAGAAGGTGGATCGGGCAAGACTTTCATGACGCGGGCTGGCGCTTTCAACGATGTCGATGCAGCTCTGACCTGGCATCCCGCGCCCTTCAATGGCGTACGTTCCACGAACAATCTCGCGGTGTTGGAAATCTATTACCGCTTCAAAGGTATCGCTGCCCATGCCTCTAACGGTGCTCATCTCGGCCGTAGCGCCCTCGACGCACTTGAACTGATGAACGTCGGCGTCAATTTCCTGCGCGAGCACATGCCGCAGGATTGCCGTGTGCACTACGCCATCACAGACGCTGGCGGAAAGGCAGCAAATGTCGTGCAATCCCGGACGGAAGCGCTTTACTTGGTCCGAGCGCCGGAAATGCCGACTGCACTGGAGCTGGCGAGCCGCGTCGATCGTATTGCCAAGGGTGCAGCAATGATGACGGACACGGAAGTCGAGATTGTCTTCGACCGCGCGGCCACCAACCTTCTGCCGAATATCGCGCTCGAAAGCGCGATACACGCTAATATGGTGCAGCTTGGACCCGTGCCGTTCGATGAGGCCGATATCGCCTTTGCAAAGCAAATCCAGGACACACTGACCCAGGAAGCCATCAAGAGCAGCGTCAAACTCTACCAGATCAAGTCCGACGTGTTTCTCAACAGCAAGGTGGACGGATCAACGCCGCTACATTTGGGCTTGCGTGACTTCGAAGGTGAATCGCATTTTCGCGCTGGGTCGACAGATGTCGGTGACGTGAGTTGGGTCACGCCAACCGCACAATGCTGGGCGCCGGCATGGGCTATCGGCACCGCACCACACACGTGGCAAGTGGTTGCGCAGGGAAAGAGCCCGGCTGCCCACAAAGCCTTTGCCCACGCGGCAAAATCGCTGGCAACCACGGGACTTGGCCTGATCCTAAACCCCGACCTTTTGGCAAGCGCCAAGGCGGAATGGCTGGAGAAAACCGAGGGCCGTCCCTATCAGTGCCCGATACCGGCGCACGTCGGACCGAAACTATAGAATCAACTTCAGCGATACCTCGATGAGCGGACAAGAGAGCGTTGGACGTGCTGTTTAGTGGTGCTTGCGGGCTCTGATCGCGTAGCGATGCTGAGACGCCCTCGCCCAGCCTTTCAGTAGACTGAAGCTTTTGGCCTGCATGCGATGGATCGCACGCATGTCTGTATCGATTGTGACATCAACGAAGCCGGCCTGCCGTAACAGATCTGCGACGGCTTCAGCACGCGCGCCCTGTGAGAAATAAACGCGCGAAAGGATGCTGCGGTGCGTTTCCATAAGCTCAGCTGACGATCGTGCCGGTTCGCCCTTCATAAGTCCCACGCGCTGGCAAATATCGGACAAACTGATGATTAGCCGCTCCAATCGGTTCGAATTGACGAAATCGCCATCGACGATCAGTACTGCACCCCCGGGTTTGAGCACGCGCAGCCATTCGGTGAAAGCGGTCGCTGGATCTACCAGCGTCCAGACCAGATGCCGATTGATGATGACATCATAATGGTTGGATGGCTCCATGGTATTCTCGGCATCACCCAGGCGAAAGGCAATCTTTCGTCCTCGCGCCTTCGCCTTGGCGCGGGCAAGCTCGATCATTGGGTCTGCCCAATCTATCCCGGTCACCTTGAAGCCGAGATCGTCCATCAGGTGCGATACGACGCCCGTGCCGCTGGCAAGGTCAAGCGCGGCACGCCCCTTGCCCTCCCCCAAATGCCTGAGAATGAGTTTATGCCATGCGGCGCGTTCGGCTTCGGAGAAAATCTCGTGTCCCGGCGACTGATCAAAGCCCTCCGCCCGCTCCGACCAATAGGCCTTGATTTCATCACGAAGATTGAAGTTCGATCCGTCTGCTAGGCTGTCCATCGTGGCTGTCCCGTGAATTTACTTGGAAGCGTTCTAAAAGATAAATGTTGACTGATAAAGTCATCAAATAATAAAACGCACCAGCTTTCCACTGGAGTTACGAAGAATGCGGTTGTTTGACAAGGCAGCTTTAGCCGCCATGGGTCTATGCGTTTTCTTTTCCGCCAATGCATTCGCGGAAAAGATCACCATCAAGGATGTGACCGGGCGCAATGTCGAAGTAAATGCGCCTGTCAAGCATGTGATACTTGGCGAGGGCCGGCAGATTTATTTCGCCGCTGTGCTCGACCGGGATGAACCGTTCAAGCGTATCGTCGGCTGGCGCGATGATCTGCCAAAGGCAGATCCGGAAAGCTACGCTGCCTACCTCGCGAAATATCCCGAAGTTGCCAAGCTGCCAACCTTCGGCGGCATGAAAGATGGAACGTTCGATGTAGAACAGGCGGTTGCACTCAAACCGGACGTCATCATTATGAATGTCGACGCAAAGACCGCGACCGAAGAAGCGGGATATATCGAAAAACTTGGCAAGGTTGGTATACCTTTGGTCTACGTGGATTTCCGTGAGAAGCCCATGGAAAACACAGAGCCGAGCATGCGCATCATCGGCAAGCTTTTCGGCAAGGAGGAGAAGGCTGAGGAGTTTATCAAGTTCCGCGCCGACAGCATCGCCAAGGTCACAGACGTTCTTGCCCGGGAAACCCCGGCAAAGCCGCTTGTCTTCGTTGAGCGCGCGGGCGGTTATTCCGACGATTGCTGCATGTCATTCGGCAATGAAAACTTTGGCAAGATGGTCGAATTCGCCGGCGGCACCAATATGGCCAAGGATATTATTCCTGGCACATTCGGCACTGTGAACCCGGAACAGATTATCGCATCCAACCCGGATCAGATTATTATTACCGGCGGCAACTGGCAGGGTTATGTGCCTGGCGGCAACTGGGTCGGTGTCGGCTACGGCGCCGATGAGACGGAAGCGCTGCGCAAACTGGAAAATCTGACGAAGCGCCCGGCATTCACCGGTGTCAAGGCCGTCCAGGACGGCAATGTCCACGCCATCTGGCACCAGTTCTATAACAACCCCTATCAGTTTGTCGCCATTCAGGAGATTGCCAAGTGGCTGCATCCCGACCTGTTCAAGGATCTCGATCCCGAGATGACATTCAAGGAGCTGCACGAACGTTTCCTGCCGCTTCCCTATAAGAGTGGCTATTTTGTATCGCTGCGCGCCGAGGGCTAATCGACTTTCGGCATTTTCGAACGAGGTTTTCAGACGATGATTTTGAACAGAGCTATTTTGGTGCTTACCGCTGCTTTACTCTTGACGGCAACGCCGGCGGTAGCTGACAAGACAACAATTACCGACGTCACGGGCCGGCAGGTGGAACTTGACCTACCCGCAAAGCGCGTCCTTGTCGGCGAGGCGCGGCAGATTCACGTGATCGCCGCGCTAAAGGGCGAGCATCTGTTCGACACGATCGTCGGCTGGCGCGATGACATGATCAAGAAGGATCCGGATTCCTACGAAGCTTACCGCGAACGCTTTCCGGCGCTCGAAAGCCTGCCGCAAACCGGCTACATACCCAGCGGGACATTCAGCCTGGAGGGAGCTATTGCCCTGAAGCCGGATATCCTGACCCTGAACCTCGAGGCGCAGAAATCCGCACAGGAATCCGGTATCGAGGAAAAGGCTGCCGCCGCAGGTATTGCGATCGTTTACCTCGATTTCCGGGTTGATCCGGCGAAGAACAGCGAGAAGAGTATCGAGCTGCTTGGCAGCATCTTCGGCGAGAAGACAAAGGCGGCGGAGTTCATCGCCTATCGCCGTGCCCAGATTGCACTTGTCACCGAACGCCTCGCCAAGGCGGGGAACATCGTGCGCCCCAAAGTCTTCATCGAGCGCTCGCCCGGCATCTCGGGCGACAATGTGTGCTGCCGAACTTTCGGCCCTGCCAATTTTGGTGAGATGGTCGAACTGGCAGGCGGCCATAACATTGCAACCGACGTCATCAGCACCACTTTTGGCGATCTCAATCCCGAGCAGATCGTCGTAAGCAATCCGGACCACGTGATCGTCACGGGCGCGAACTGGGCCGCAGAATCGGATATCAACCAGTTTGTGCATGTCGGGCGCGGTGCTGACCCGGAAAACGCCCGTACAAAACTCGAAGCGTTGATGGAACGCCCCGCCTTTTCCAGCCTCGCCGCGGTCAAGAATGGCAAGGTGCACGCCGTTTGGCACCAGTTCTACGGCGTTCCCTATGAGTTCGTTCCGATCCAGCAATTTGCCAAATGGTTCCATCCCGATCTGTTTGGCGATCTCGATCCAGACAAGACGTTCAGGGAGTTTCATGAACGGTTTTTGCCGATCATCTACCGTCCAGGCTATTTCGTCTCACTTCCTGCAGGCGAAGAGTGATGGTCACGGTGCTAGATAAAGTGGCGGGTATCGAGGGGCACGGACGTTACCGTGCCCTTGTCTTGCGTCGGCTGCTGTTGATCGGCGGGCTGTGCGTCGCGTTGTTCCTTTCCGTCGCCATCGACATGGCTCTCGGGCCCGCAAATTACGCGCTTTCCGATGTGCTCAAGGCCCTGTTCCAATCCGATGCGGTCAGCGATCAACTCCGAGTTGTCATCTGGGATATCCGTATGCCCATTGCACTGATGGCGGTGACCGTTGGTGCCTCGCTTTCGGTCGCGGGCGCGCAGATGCAAACCATTCTCGCCAATCCCCTGGCCAGCCCATTCACGCTTGGCATTTCGGCGGCGGCTGGCTTTGGTGCCGCACTTGCGCTGGTTGGCGGGATCGCGGTTTTTCCTGTCGCTACACAATTCATGGTGCCGATCAACGCCTTTCTGATGGCAATGCTGGCAGCACTCTTCATCCATTTTGCTTCAACCATGCGCGGTGTCACTGTCGAAACAATTGTCCTGCTTGGCATTGCCCTTGTCTTTACGTTTAACGCGCTGTTGTCGCTGCTTGAATATCTGGCCTCGGAGCAGGCACTTGCCGCTGTCGTGTTCTGGACCATGGGCAGCCTCACCAAGGCGACATGGCCAAAGGTCTGGGTCACCGCTACCGTCCTGGTTGTCACCGTTCCGTTGTTTGCCCGCCGCGCCTGGGCACTGACGGCCTTGCGGCTCGGCGAAGACAAGGCAGCCAGCTTCGGCATCAATGTCCGCCGCTTGCGGCTTGAGACCATGCTGACCGTGAGTCTTCTGGCTGCCATCCCCGTTTCTTTTGTCGGCACGATAGGCTTCGTCGGTCTTGTTGGCCCGCACATCGCGCGCATGCTGGTTGGCGAAGATCAACGTTTCTTCCTGCCCGCATCGGTCATCTGCGGCGCATTGCTCCTGTCGACCACGTCCGTCGTCAGCAAGACGCTCATTCCGGGAGCTGTTCTTCCGATCGGCGTCATAACGGCGCTGGTCGGCGTACCATTCTTCTTCGCCCTCATTTTCACGCACCGGAGGCGTTCATGGTAAGCTTGACGCTCGACGGCCTTGGAGCCAAGTACGGAAAACATACGGTACTGTCAGGTGTAACCACGGGATTGCTGACCGCCGGCGGTATGACCGCCATTATCGGCCCTAACGCCGCAGGTAAATCAACTCTGTTCAAGCGGATTGCTGGGCTCATTTCGGGACCTGGTCTGGTGCATCTCTCCGAAACAGCCAAGGGCGATGAAACCATCTGCTACATGCCGCAGGATACGGATGCCAACGCGGTGCTTACCGTTTACGAATCCGTTCTGCTCGCATCCAAGCAGGGTTCGGGCTGGAAGGTCCATGACAGCGAGTTGCAGGAAATCGACCGGATACTGGGAGCGCTCAGGATCGACGATCTCGCATTCCGCAGCCTTGGCGAACTATCCGGCGGCCAGCGCCAGCTGGTGTCGATTGCCCAGGCCCTGGTGCGTAAACCCGAAGTTCTGCTGATGGACGAGCCGACGTCGGCGCTGGACCTGTTCCGCCAAATCGAGGTCCTCAGTTTCATGAAGAGCCTTTCGGCCCGGTCGAACATGGCCGTGATGATTGCACTGCATGATCTGAATCACGCATTGCGCTACTGCGACAACACGATCGTCATCGCCAACGGAACAATGATAGCCAGTGGTCCAACTCGCGAAGTGATTACACAAGCTCTGCTGCGTGATATTTACCGCGTCGATGCCCGGATCGAGCACTGCTCTCAGGGACGGCCAATCATCATTGTCGACGGGTCGCTCACCTGATGGGTCTGCAATCAGGCCTCAACCAAACAATCGTGCGAATACCCTCTTCATCACGGTACCCGTTTTGATTGTCACAATCGAGGATTGGAACTTGCCGGAATAAACGTACCGCACCATCGCTGCACGCGCCACGATGGTGTTCTCTATCACAATGGCGAAATCCACCTCCGATTGCCTGGCAATTTGACCATGTAGCAATGATGTACCGAGTTGAAGGGTAACGCCTGCACCGACATTTGCCGGTGCTGTGCCGAGCAGCCTCGCTCCGGTAATGGATATATCAGCCATGAGAAAAACCCCTCGTCGATCGCCTGCAGTTACCACGATTGGATCGTTGCAGCGCAGTCGTTCGTTCTTTCTGACACGCGGGCGCTCGACACAAACCGCTATGGCAGTAAGAAGAATCGTGATGTTGTACCAGCACCAGTAGAGGGCAATCGCACTTGAATCCTGAAGCGATCCGTTGCTGTGAACAGAGAACGACATGAAAATGCCGAGGATCGTGAGCGCCAGCAACGCAGCAAACAGCGCCATCATGCGCCATTGAATGATGGTTTTGCTGCGATCACCACCCTTGGCAGTTACCTTGAATTTCCGCCCGCGCGGGCGAAACAAACCCACGACAACGGCAGTTAAAACTTCTCGCGCCGTCAGAACCTGCGAAAGATCGGTCAGGATTGGCAACACGCGCTGGTTCGACAGCCAGGCGATGACTCCAATGTTCACAAGATAATAGGGAAGGAAATGCCGGATACCGTCGGCTGCATCGACATTGACGGCACGGATATCGAAAAGCAGATAGAAGATTGGCACCAAGAAGCCCGACATGCGGAACGCATAGGCTGCACTCCAATAAAGGAGGGTTTCGATCAGACTCATCCGGTCGAGAAATGACAGGCCGTTTTTCAGATTGAACGGCCCATCCGGACCTCTGACAATCTGCATGAATCCCAGACACCAGCGGCTTCTTTGAGTGATATATTCCTGCAGCCCTTCAGGTGCCAGTCCGAGGGACAGTTGTTCGTTGAGATAAACCGTCCGGTAGCTGTGCCGCTTCAGGCGTAGTGTCAGCAGATAATCTTCGGTCACAGAATCCGTTGGGAAACCGCCTGTTCGGGCTAATGCGGTCATGCGGATGACCGACGATGTACCACAGCAAAACGCGGTTCCCCAATCATCCTTCGACGGCATAAGAACCTCGAAGAAATAGCGCTGCTCGTCCGGCCAGGCATCAGCTACACGCAGGTTGGCTTGGATAGGATCGGGATTGATGAAATGTTGTGGCGTCTGCACGATACCGACATCGTCTTCGCGAAACAGCGTCATTGTCCGTGATAAAAAATGCCGGGCAGGCACGAAATCGGCATCGAGAATAGAGATGAAATCCGGAGGCGTCGCAAGACCGGCAACATGTTTCAACGCATGGTTGATGTTACCTGCCTTTGCGTGGTTATTGTCGGGCCGTGCCAGATAGTGGCAGCCCAGTTCCTTTGATAATTGGCAAAGCCAATCCCGGCGGCTGTCATCGAGAATCCAGACTCGAAAATTAGGATAATCCATCGCCATTGCACCGAGGATGGTGCGGTCCAGGATTTCTCTGTCTTCATTGTATGTGCAGATAAAAACGTCAACCAGCGGCATGGTCCGGTGGGAGAAAAGCCATTCATGGTTGGCATCGGCCTCCGCCGTGCGACTGCGAACCCGAAGCAGGGTCACATAGGAGAGGATCGATCCAGTAACCGCTATAAACTCGATAGCAAAGAACAGACAGCCAAAGGCAAAATTGCTGAAGTCCGCCATTGGGGGAATTGTGACGGTGGCGCGCCAATGCAAATAGTGCAAGGTCAAGGTCAGCGTCGCGGCTATCGGAATGACGCGCCATCGGCTGTCGCGAGACAGCCATGGCAAGATGACGAGCATTGCGCCGGCCACGAGAAGACCCGGTACCGCACCTTCTAACAAGGTAGAGATGATCGGGTTCATGATTGGGAAGCCCTGTCCGCGCACCCGGTATCGAGCCGAAAGTAGCTCAACCGGCAACCTGATCATGCTGGAAGACGACGCGTCCGGTCCGCCCCACCAGGCATTGCCCACTGGCGGCTATATCCGGAACAGAAACCGTCACCCGGTAGGATTGCTTGGTCAGCGCAGACGGCAGAATGGCGAGATTGGCTGCTACAGATGCAACGCCGCTTAACTGTACCACTTTGCCCTGGTGTTCAGGCCCGCCTTCCCTAAAAATGAAACGAGCTGGCGTGCCAACGCTTAACCGGTTGTAGACGGCTTCACTGACCGTCGCCGTTACTACCGAATTGGAACAATCAAGAAGCCGCATCAAATCCTGTCCAGCGACGACCTGCTCGCCAGGCGATGCCAGCACTTCCCAAATCTGCCCGACGACCGGCGCGCGGATCGTGACCTCGCTTGCGGCGGCAAACAGTGCTTTCTCGCGAGCAACCGCAATCTGCGAGTTCGCATGGCGGAGATCCTGCCTTCGCAGATCGGCTGTGGCTACCGCAATAGTTTGCATGATTTCATCGAGACGCTGCGCCGACCGTGGCTGATCATTATAGCTGTCTCCTATGAAAACGCCACGGGCTAATGCATCCAGTTCGACAGTCGCGCTATCGCGTTTCGCGGTTGCGCCCCTGACGGCCTCCTCCGCAACGCGCGCGCTACGAACAGCCTTGTCCAATTCGGACTGTGACAGAAACCCCTTTGTTTGGAGTGCTTCGACACGTGCACGCTCCACTTGCGCCTTGTCGTTTTCAACATTTGCCGAAGCCACTAACGCGTCAGTTTCTGCGACCCGCGCTTGCAATTGACGCATACGCCCTTCCTGGAAGGCCGCGACCTGAACCTGCAAATCGTTGCGGAGCTTTGTCAATTGTTCAACCTGTTCTGTAAGGGAAGCCCGTTGCTCCAGCGTCTGATCCAGATCGCGCCGGGCATCGTTCAACCGGCTCTGATCTACTCTCGAATTCACGATATGAACGAGGGGCGCATTCTGCTGAACGCTATTGTCCGTACCATCCAGAATCATATCCTTTTCGATGAGACCGCCAATCGGCGCTCTCAAAGTCACCAGCCGCGCATTGACAACAGCCTCGACGCTCGAGACCTGAAAGAGCCTCTGAACCGGTATCCAGCCAACTACGATCAGGAGGGCGACGCCCGCAAGGCTCCTGATCGCCCTACCCCGCCACGGAACCGCCTGCTTCTGACGAATAGCGTTTTGAGAATTCGGCTCTTTCCCGACCAAAGGCAAACCGTGCTCGCCAGGTTGGTATTCTTCCTGGAGCAGTCGATGCAGAACCGGTGCGCCCCCTGCAGCATCCGACACCGGGATATCGCTGGCGCCTTGTTCCGATATTTCCCGCAACGAGGGTGTTCGACCGAGCTCGCTCTTGTTTCGATGTGACGCCATTTGCCGATTTGCCCCCAAGCCCTTGAACACTGTAAAGGCCCTGGGGCCACATACACTGGTCGTGGTCGCGTCGAGCTTTTCAATATTCATTATTTGGATAGGCGATTGAGATTCAGTAAATGCCGGCCCAAAGCGTAGGTCTTTAACGCTGACCGCGTACATTTACCGCATGACTAAACTGTAATCTCACAGCCAGTTTCCAACGGATAATTCGCCGCTCGGCACTCAGGAATATGAATCTCTCAATTACTCATTGCGGGCTACGGTCAGATGATAATCTCGCTCAATTCCTGTTTTGCGATGCCCCTCAACCGCTCTGCCTCACTGTCTGGGATCCAGCGGTAGGGAAAACGGAGCCGCGTTCCGACAGGTCCCCAATTGCCTACGGCGGCAAGCAATTTGTCGAGCGCAGCATTTGAATATCCCAAATTTTGCCTGAACGGCACGATATGCTCATCCATGAACCTGCAGATCCGCTGTTCAATTTCGAGAGCCACGCCAATGTCGGTTTGCATCAGATCGGTCCACCGTTGAGCACCGCCCGGACTGAGACACGCAACGTTGGAGAATGATCCCGCCGCGACACCTTCATTGACACCAGTGGCGAGATGATGCCCGGGTACGAAAAGCGAAACACCGTGCAGATGTGCGCGGGCATCCGCATACCAGTCCTTGCCGCCATCGGCCAATTTCACGCCTGTTACGCCGGGTGCTGAAGCCAGTATTGTTGCGAGTTCCGTCGATGCGAGAACGCGCTTTGCATGTGGGGGATTGTAGAGGATCAGGGGAATGCCGCTTGCAGTGTCGGACGCCCTGTTGAGGAAATCGATTGCTTCCGAATCGGTCAGCGGCCACCAGTCCGGCAATATGACCTGAATGGCAGCGGGCATATGCGATGCGGCACGGCGCACACGATTGAGCATGATCGCCGGATCGGGCTGACACGCCCCGATAATGAATGGCATCCCTGCCCTTTGGCACCGCTCAGCTAACACAAACTGTATTTTGTCGAATTCCTCCTCGGTCTGATTGTGGAATTCGCCGGCCGTGCCGTTCGAATAAATGCCGTCGACACCCGCATCGACCAGAATATCGATCTCGTCGCCCAGCTTATTGAACTCTATATTGTCGTCTGCCTCTATAGGCAGGAGCAGACTGGCCCAATTGCCGCTGATTGCGTGTTTTCCCGATTTCAAGGCAAGCTCCTGGGCTCAGTTCAGATCATCGCGGATACAGGCCTTGAACTGGCCTGGTCCAACTTCGCGCAATTGCGGGATCGTTTGAGCGCAGGCGTCCAATGCGTTGGGACAACGCGTACGGAACACGCAACCGCTGGGCGGATTGGCTGGGCTCGGTATATCCCCCTTCAGGATTTGGCGGTTGCGCGGCGCGTCTGGATCCGATGACGGGATTGCCGACAAAAGGGCCCGTGTATAGGGATGCTGCGGCTTCGAATACAGATCGGCACTGGAGGCAATCTCCATGATGCGTCCGAGGTAGAGCACGATTACCCGGTCACAGATATATTCCACGACCGCGAGGTCGTGCGAAATGAACAGCATAGTGAGGCCCAGCCGCTGCTGCAGATCGCGCAGAAGATTGATCACCTGCGCCTGGATCGATACATCAAGTGCCGATACCGGCTCGTCTGCGACGATGAATTCCGGTGCAAGCGTCAAAGCGCGCGCAATGCCGATGCGCTGGCGCTGCCCACCGGAAAACTCATGCGCATACCGGTTGATCGCTTCGGCCGGAAGATCGACCTGTGCCAGCGCTGTCCGAGCCCGGTCGAGGCGTTCCTGACGTGTGCCGATGCCCTGGATTTTCAAGCCTTCAGTCAAGATCTCGCCTATGGTCATGCGTGGTGAAAGGCTCGCAAAGGGATCCTGAAAAATATACTGCATGCGCGGCCGCGCCCGCCGCATCTGCGAAGCCGAGAGCAGGGTCAGTTCCGTGCCGTCGAATTTCACACTACCGGACGAAGGCTCGACCAACCGCAATACCGAACGGCCAATCGTGGTCTTGCCGCTGCCGGATTCGCCGACAAGGCCGACTACTTCGCCCTTGGCAATATCGAAAGAGATGCCTTCGAGGATATTGAGTTTCGTTCCTCGGGAAACGTAGTGCTTCGCCAAATCGCGGACGACGAGGAATGGAGCGGCGCTCATCGTCTCACCTCCTGCCACCGAATGCAGCGGCTGCGATGCACCGCATTTACTTCGGAAAGTAGTGGCACCGCTATCCGGCAGGCATCGATCGCATAGCTGCAGCGCGGAGAAAAAGCACAACCAACGGGCATATCCGCGAGGCTCGGCACAACACCGGGGATGGCCGCCAGTTTCTCTCCGGCCTGCTTCATGCGAGTCGCATCGCCAAGCCGCGGCATTGATGCGAGAAGGCCGAGCGTATAGGGGTGACGAGGATTACGGAAAACTTCGCCGACCGGTCCTTCCTCTACGATCCGCCCCGCATACATGACCGCGACACGATGGGCTATTTCAGCGACCACTCCAAGATTGTGTGTGACGAAAAGCATGCCCATACCGCGCTCTTGCTGGAGCCTGAGCAGAAGGTCGAGGATTTGCGCCTGGATCGTCACATCCAGTGCAGTTGTTGGTTCGTCGGCGATCAGCAATGTCGGATCACAGGCCAGCGCCATGGCGATTGTCACACGCTGACGCATGCCACCGGATAGCTCGTGCGGGTATTGCCCAGCCCGGCGTTTCGCATCAGGTATGCCGACCTGATCGAGGAGCGCGATTGCAGCAACCATGGCCGGCTTCCGGTCGGCATTGCGATGGATGCGGATAGGCTCCGCGATCTGGTCCCCCACCGTAAATACCGGGTTCAGACTGGACATCGGCTCCTGGAACACCATGCCGATATCATCCCCGCGGATCGTCCGCATCTGTTCCTCACCCAGCGTGACGAGATCACGAACCGCACCATCCTTGCTCTTGAACCGGATGCTCCCCGCCGCAATAGCCCCGACGTTGTGGGTCAACAGGCGCATGACCGACAGGCTGGTCACGGATTTGCCTGAACCGGATTCGCCGACAAGCGCTACCGTCTCACCGGCTGCTACGGCCAGGTCGATGCCGTTGACAGCCGTGATCTCGCCGCCGCGGGTGCGGAAGATTGTCCGCAATCCTTGAATGTCGAGAATTGGTTCGATGCGCTTGTCCATTTTTGCCCTCAGCCGAGCAGGCCGGTGGAGCGCAGAATCGCATCGATCTTTGTGGTTTCCGTATCATTCAGTGCCTGCCGTGGCCGCGGCATGACGTTCGTATCGATGATGCCCAGGCTGCGCATCGCAGTCTTGAATCCGCCCACGCCCGAAGCACCGCCGCTGACGCGGCCCTGCGCGACCCATACGATTTCAAACAGCTTGCAGAGCCGTTCCTGCTCCTTGCGCGCCGCGACCCAGTCGCCGCGTTGCGCGGCGTCCCACAGCCGGACATAGCCATGCGGATCGACATTGGCGAGGCCCGGAACGACGCCGTGAGCACCCATCTGCAGTGCATTGTCGACGACGATCTCCGAGCCGGTCATCAGGAACATTTCCTTGTATTCAGCGAGATCAAGCAGGGCATAACGGAAATTGCCGTCATCGCCGCTGGAATCCTTGAGACCGATGATGACGCCTTCCTTGGCCAGTGTCGTCACTGTCGAACGCGCAAGTTTGGCATGCACGCAAACGGGGATGTCGTAGGCGACTAGCGGAATATCGACCGCATCCTTGATATATCGGAAATGGTCCATCGTCTCAGCCTGACTGGTGACGGTATAGAACGGCGCGGTTACGACCACGGCGGCGGCCCCGGCAGCCTTCGCGACCTTGGTATGATTGATAACGCGATCGGTCGTCGGATCGACGACGCCAGCGATGACGGGCACGCGACCGTTGACCACCTTCACCGTATGTTCGAGGATCTGTTGCCGCGTCCTTTCGTCGTGGAACACTACTTCACTCGTCGAGCCGAGCACGAATACGCCGTGGCACCCTGCCCCGATCAGGTGTTCGAGCACCTTTGTATAGGACGAATAATCAACCGTGAAGTCCAGATTGAGCGGTGTTACGACGGGAGGAACAACACCATGGAATTTTGTCATTTTCGTTTTTCTTTCGCTTGTCAGTTTAGTTCGGCGCGAGGATCGAAGGCATCTCTCAGACCATCGCCAATGAAGTTGATCGCAAGGACAGCAAGCACCAGCGCCCCGCCAGGGAACAGCCATTGCCAGGGAAATTGTTCGAGAACTGCAGTGGATCGGGCGGCATTCAGCATGTTGCCCCAGCTTGCGGCGGGAGGTGCGATGCCTAGCCCTAGGAAAGACAGGCCCGCCTCCAGCAGGATCGCATTGGCGATTTGCAGGGTCGCATATACGACGAGAATATCGATCGAGTTCGGCAGGCCATGCCGGAACAACAGGTGAGCAAGCCCTGCCCCCATGCCGCGCGAGGCCACGACGAAATCCCGTTCACGCAGCTCAAGCAGGCGCGAACGGATCATGCGTGACAATAGCGGCCACGACAGCAGCGAGATGACCAGGACCGTCGGCCATATGCCGGTACCGGCAATCGACGCGAGTACCAGCAGAAAGATAACGGGCGGCAACGTCATCACCAGATCGACGAAGCGCATGGTGACCGCGTCGGCCCAGCGTCCAGCAAGCGCCGAGATGGCGCCGACCAGAAAACCGATGGTCGCCGAGACTATCGTCGATGCAACTGCTACCAACAGCGAAATGCGCCCGCCTTCGAGAACGCGGGCAAACACGTCGCGGCCCACACCGTCGGTCCCGAACCAGTGTGTGGCGGTGGGACTGCTGTTCATGGCCAGAAGATCTATGTCGTTCGGCCTGAAGGTCCACCACAGCGGGTATGACAGGATCAGCATCAACATCGGCACGATCGCGCAAAGGCCGAAAATCGCTGCTCTGTTGTGGCCGAAGCGATGCAGTGCTCTGGCTGTCGGACCCGGGCTGGGAGAAGGAGTACGCGCCAGCATCAGCCCACCTTGATGCGCGGGTCAATGACCGCATAGGTTATGTCGGTCAGGAGATTGACGACGATCACACAAGCGCCGATGACCAGCGTGGCGCCCATGATTACGGGGTAATCGCGCGTCTCTACGGCGTTGACCAGCAACAGCCCCATGCCGGGCCAGTTGAACACGCTTTCGATGAAGATAGCACCTCCAATAGCCAAGCCGATGGTCGACCCGATCAGTGTCACGACTGGCAGTAGTGCATTGCGCAGGGCATGCTTGGCGATGACCCAGAATTCCTTGACCCCCTTTGCCCGAGCGGTGCGCACATAATCCTGGTTGAGGACTTCCAGCAGCGAGGCGCGCATGTAGCGCATGATCAACGCCGCCTGGGCAATCGAAAGAAGCGCGGCAGGCATGATCAGGTGCCACAGTAGATCGCCGATCGAAAATTCTGTTCCGGGCGTCAGCATACCCCCGGATGGTGCCCATTTCAGGCGTACTGCAAAAACATAGAGGCCGATCAACGCACTAAGAAATGGCGGACTGGAAATCCCGATGACAGCGAACACGGAGAACGACAAATCGGCCGCAGAATTCCGGCGCACCGCGCTGACGACGCCCGTCGCGATGCCGGCTACGATAGCGATCATGAGAGCGGATCCCATTAACAATACTGTCGGCCCGATCCGCGACAGTACCAAGCCCAACACCGGTTGGTCCTGGCGCTTGATCGAAAAGCCAAGGTTACCAGTCACAGCCTGTTGCAGCCACGCCAGGTATTGCACAGGCAAAGGTTTATCTAGCCCGAGCTGGCTGCGCAGATCGACAAGTTGCGTTGGCGACATGGGGATATTCGGATCGATATAGGCATCGATCGGATCGCCCGGCGTGAGACGGAGCAGCAGGAAGATAAGCATGCTCAATGCGACGAGCATGCCGGTTCCTATCATCAGGCGTCGAAGACTATAATGAAGCATCTTGATTCCGCTTTGTGGGGGTGACCGAAGCCACCCCGCTTTAAGCAAACGAACGGTCTATTCAGCGATCGACCATTTTTCCGGATGAGCCTGGTACGGTCCGCCACCCGGGGCCGGCGTCCAGGTGAAATCCTTCAGCTTTGCCGACACGACACCATAGCGGTTTGCCACCCACAGGGTTGCCCAGGGCAGATTTGCGTTCATCACCTTGCAGACATCCTGATAGTGGGCGACACGTTTGGAAGCGTCAGGCTCCGCTAGTGCTGAATCCAGAGCTTTATTGAGGTCAGGCATTCGGGCACGCACGACATTTGGACCCGCTGGCGGGATTTGCTTTTCATTGAGGCCAACATTGATACTGCCTGCGTCAGGTCCATTCTGCAGACCGGCATAGACCATCTGGAACTGTGCCACATCCGGTGTCGGGTTGAGTACAATGCTGTTGTATGTCGGCGTATCAACAGCCCGCGGCACGACATTTATCCCCACCTGCGCCAGCATGGCCTGCACAGCTGCTAGCACATTGGTAGCCAGCGGCGTGGTATAGTAAGTCAGAAGCGTGATCGGCTTGTCGCCATTAATCTGCGCCCATCCGGCTTCTTCGAGCAGTTTTTTTGCCTTTTCCGGATCATACGCATACGTGTCAACGCCCTGCGGCACCAACTGGTCGACTACATAGGCGCAATTGGCTGGTTTGGCGGCACCGCCATAGAGGCTTTTGATGATCGCGTCGCGGTTGATGGCATACATCACGGCCTTGCGGACGCGAATATCTTTCCAGATCGGCGAGTCATGATTGAAGCCGAGATAATTCACGACAAAGGAGTCGCCTTCGATCACCTTGAATGCTTCGTCGCCCTTGAACGTCGAAACGTCATTGGAATCAACATAGGTGAACTGTATTTCACCTGCACGCAGCGCGGCGATGGCCGCGGCCGGATTGGCAAAGTAGCGGTTGATTACACGCTCGAGCGCCGGCTTGCCGCCGCGATAGTCGGTGTTGGCAGCGAGTTCGACATATTGATCGGTGACATATTTGGTGAACTTGAATGGGCCGGTGCCGATGGGCGTTGTTGACCACCAGCTGTTCTTGGCGAGCTGATCCGCGGGGATGGATGCCAACGCATGTTCAGGCAGCATCATCACCTTGGTCATCGTATCTAGGGTGCTCGCGCTCGGAGCACTGAGCTTGATGACCAAAGTGTGTTCGTCCGGCGCTTCAACGGATGCAACCGCCTTCAAACGGGCAGCAAGAACCGAACCGGATTTGGCGTCCTTGGCTAGTTCAATGGTGAATTTTGCGTCCCTGGAGGTGAACGGTTTGCCGTCGTGCCATTTTGCATCCGCCAGCTTGAACGTATAGGTCAGCTGGTCCGGACTGACTTCATAGGTATCCGCAAGGGCGCCGACGACTTTCTGCAGCTTCTCGTCATAGCTGACAAGTGGCTCGAAATAGACACTGAGCCAGGTGAACCCGGCCGTGGCCGCCAGCGGATTGAAATTGCCCTGGAACCCTCCCGGCCCCACATCAAATCCACCTGACAAGGTCGCTGCTTGCGCCGCCGGTGCCATTGATACGGCGCCAGCGCTTAAAAGCGCCGCGGATATAGCCAGTGCCGAGGCTATCATTTTCAGTTTCATGGAGTCCTCCCATTGGATGGATTGGTCTTGTTGTGTTCAATCACCCGAGCAATCCCCTCGTAGTGACTGTCGAGACGCTTGCGTGCGTCTTCGAGATTTCGCGTTTCGACCGCATCGACGATCGCTTCATGATCGCGCCAGGTGGCCATCGGGTCGGTGTTTTCGAGATTGACGAAGTCCGACGCCTTGTAGAAAGCAAGCCAGAACACTTCGATGAGCCTCACCAGGGTTTCATTTTCCTGGCAGCGAAATAGCAATCTGTGAAATAGCCGGTCTTCATCGACGAAGGCTTCGTTGCGCTCGGCGTGAACACGCATCCGCGCCACCACCTGCCTTAGCTCCTGAATGTCTTCGTCGGTAATTCTTTCCAGGGTCTTGCCGATAAGGCCGACCTCCAGCGTCCGGCGTATCTCGAGAACCTCCTCGATCTGGCGCAGTGCTCCTCCGAGGCCATAGGCCAGATTGTCTAGCAGCGGCTCAAAGGAGAAAGCCTTGACGAAGACACCCACCCCTCGCCTCGACTCCAACACGCCAACTGACTCCAGCGCCTTGATGCCTTCGCGAAGCGAGTTCCTGCTGACGCCAAGCTGGCTGGCAAGCTCACCTTCCGGTGGCATGGGCGCACCGGCTTCAAGGCCATTTTCATTGATATAAGCGCGCAGACTCTCCTGCACGGAAACATGGAGCAAAGGCGCCCGGTACAATGGCTTGAGCGATTTGAAGGACATTGATGAATCCGCTCCAATGATCGTCAGTAATCTTGCAGCGAATTAGATAACCACTTGTAGGATATCTGTCAACAGGATATTTCGTTTGAAGGACGGTACGACCGCACTGCAGTCCGCAGAAACAGTTCATTCATTCGAAATGATATCGCTGGTACGGAATCAGCGAGAACTAGTAGTACTCAAAACTCGATCTGATAGAGTTGGATCAAACGACGCCTGGGAGGAATAATGACCAGCAAGAATGTTGAGCCGCTACGCCCCATTGGCCGCGCATCAGGAACACTGATTTCGCCGGCATCCGCCGCGCGCTGGCTAATCGTTGCCATCATCGTTGCAGGCATCTATTTCTTTCATGGATTTCTGGTTCCCGTTCTTGCGGCGCTCGTCATTGCATTTGCCAGCTGGCCCGTCTTCACTCGTCTACGGACGGCCTTGGGTGGCAACAAAACCGTCGCTGCTTTTGCCGCTATTCTCCTTCTTCTCGCATTCATTATTGTTCCGGTCGCCTTCGCTGGAGCATATGCCGCCAATGAAGTCGGCGAGTGGATCAAATGGGCCGTCGAGGTGAACCGCGATGGCGCACTTCCGCCGCAATGGATCGCCGGATTGCCGTTAATTGGTGAATGGCTGAGTCAGATGTGGATTCAGCACGTGGGGCCTCCAGGGGCACTTGGCCATCTCTTGCAGATCGGCACAGGCGCGAATTTCGGCAGCATCTACCGGGCGGTGGTGATAGCAGGCGGCGGTGCGTTCACACTGCTTTTGACCGCGATATTCATGCTTATCGCGCTTTTCTTCATCTTCAAGGACGGAGAAGCATTCGCCAGGCAGATCGATCGTTTGGGAGAGCGTCTGTTACCCACACGCTGGGAGCGGATCTCTCGCGTTGTTCCAGCAACGATCAGTTCGACAGTCACAGGAATGACAATCATCGCGATCGGTGAAGGTGTCGTGCTCGGAGGGGCTTACTGGATAGCGGGCGTCCCCTCACCGGCGACTCTCGGCGTCATTACAGCAGTCATGGCCCTCGTCCCGGGCGGCGCGCCCCTGTGCTTTACACTGGTTTCTCTCTATCTTGTCGGAAGCGGATCGCAGCTGGCCGGCTTGTTGTTGTTCATCTGGGGTGCAACGGAATTGTTCATCGTCGACAAAACGTTGCGACCGAAACTTGTTGGTGGTCCCGTCAAATTGGCTTTCCTTCCAACCTTTTTTGGGCTGATTGGCGGCGTAAAGACAATGGGCTTCCTTGGCCTGTTCATAGGGCCAGTCTTGATGGCATTACTCGTCGCAATCTGGCGGGAATGGTTGCGGGAGATTGGCGCTGAAGAGCAGGACGAACCGGTCGTTGATGAAATAACGCTTAATTTGCCTGATCCAAATAGCAACATCAAAGAACTGAGCACCGGATATCAAAGAAAGGGGGACTGATTGTCGCCCCCCGTGCCAGCACGCATGTCTCAACCAAGTAAAAAAGAAACTGGTTTTCGGTAGAACCGGCTACCGGCCGATGGCCTCGCCCGTGCTCTTCAGAAAGAAGTGCATCTTGTCAGGCTCGATCGGCACGTTGATGACATCATCGTGGGCGATTCTCGAGCCAGCAGACACCTGAGCCGTGAAGGCTGCGGTGCCGGCCTTGCCAATGGCCAGTGTATGAGGCCCAAGCGGTTCGATATCAGCGACCTTCAATGGGATCGTCGGGAAGGAGGAATCGACGGTCATTGTGTGCTCAGGGCGAATACCGAGCACAACAGGTTGCCCGGTTGCTTCGGCCAGCTTGGCCACCCGGTTTTCCGGGATGGGGATTACCACATCGCCCGTGGTACGGAACCCCATGGCAGTCCCGTTGCGCTCCAATGAACCCTCGATGAAGTTCATGCTTGGTGCGCCGATAAATGCTGCTACGAAGAGATTTTTAGGCAACTCATAAAGCGTGATAGGATCAGCGGCCTGCTCGATACGGCCCTGATTCATCACAACAACACGATCTGCCATCGTCATCGCTTCCACCTGATCATGTGTTACGTAGACGATGGTCGTCTGCAAACGGCGATGCAGCAATTTGATTTCGGTGCGCATTTCAATACGCAGCTTGGCGTCGAGATTGGACAGTGGTTCATCGAACAGGAACACATCCGGTTGCCGGACGATAGCGCGGCCGATGGCGACGCGCTGACGCTGTCCCCCCGAAAGCGCGCTTGGCTTGCGGTTGAGGTAGGCACCAAGGTTGAGGATACGGGCAGCTTCCGCAACAGCCTTGTCAATTTCGGCCTTGGTTGTGCCGCGCACTTTCATGCCGTAGCCGATGTTTTCAGCAACCGTCATATGTGGGTAGAGGGCGTAATTCTGAAACACCATGGAGCAATTGCGCAAGCCAGGGCGAAGAGATGTGACGTCGCGGTCGCCGATGCGGATTTCGCCTGAGGTCGCCTGTTCCAGTCCGGCGATCATCCGCAAGGTGGTCGTCTTACCACAGCCGGAAGGGCCGACGAGAACCACAAACTCCTTGTCCGCGATCACCAGATCAAGCGGTGGGATAACCGAAACGCCACCGAAGGATTTGGTGACTTGTTCCAAACGCACTTGGGACATGCTTTGCCCTTTTCCGAGAGAGTTAAAAGCCCGCCCCGGCAATATCCGGGGCGGGGAAGACGTTGCCCGCTTATTTCAGCGGCAGGCCCATGGATGCCCGGTAAGCCGCAAGCTGCTTGTCGCGTCCAAATTCATCCGTCAGCTTGTTCCACTGCTCGGCGACACTGTCGAGCGCCTGTTGCGGTGTAGATTCGCCGGCAAGCGCCTTGGAAAGCTCGATTTCGAGGATTTCCGTGTACGAGAAGTAGCCGGGCAGACGCATATCGAGAGCGACGTTCTTCGCCGTCACTGAATCCTTCTGGGCGCCGAGATATTCTTTTGCTTCGCGCTCGCTGAATAGCTTCGACCAAAGATCCAGATTGGTCGTGTGCGAAATGCGGTAGGGATTTACCCCGGTTCCGCCAGTGATCGCTGCCTGACCGGAAACCTCGGGGCTTGTCAGATATTTGATATAGTCCCAAGCCGCTTCCTGCTTCTTGGAGGAAGCTGGAACCGCAGCCTGCCAGCCGCCAAACGCCATGAAGGGAGATTCGACGACATGGTCGAACTTGTCCCATTTCTTGGTCTTGTAGTTCCAGATCTCATCGGAACCAGGGAGCATGGCCGATCCAACATTGCCCGAGACTTTTGACTGCTTTGGATCGGCAGCGATCACGCCAGTATCACCCCAGCCGATCGACTCGGCCGCCTGGCCGCCGGCAAAGGCCGCATTCACTTCGCCGAAGGAGAAGTTCAGAGCATTTGGCGGCGCCAGCTTTGACGACCGAATATACTCCTCAAGGCCGCGCACCCAGCCGGGGTTGTTGATCTGTGCATCCATTGTGTCGGGATCAAAGAACATGGAGCCCTTGTGGTCAGGGTGATTGGTATAGCCCGCCGCATGGCTGAAGAAGAACCAGAACTGCTGGCCGCCACGACGAAAGGCCTCAGCGGTACCCCAGATACCCTTGTCGGGCTGCTGGAAGAATTCGGCAATATCGAGATATTGCTTCCAGGTCTTCGCCGGGGCCAGATCATAGCCATACTTTTCTTTGAAGGCCTTCTGGTTGTCCGGGTTTTCGAAGAGATCGATGCGATAGGTGTAGGTGTGGACGTCGCCATCCATGGTCTGTGACAGAACCTTGCCATTCCAGACCATCAGGGACTCACGATAGACAGGCGCAATGTCCTCCCAATCAGGCCCCGACTGCATGGCTTTCGGCATTTCCGAAAGATAATCAGTGAAATCTGGCGCCCAGGCCGGAGCGAAGGCGATCACGTCGAACGTGTCCTCGCCCGACGTCAGCGTCGTGACGATCTTTGGATAAAGTTCCGACCAGGGGAACTCCACGACGTTGACCTTGCCGCAAGTCTTTTGCTCCCAACCCTTGGCAGCGAGCTGCAATGCCGAAGCAATGTAAGGGCCAGTTTGCGTGGTGGCCGACAGCGTCACGCCAGTATAGTCCGGATCGCACGCAAAGGCTGATGTGGCACCGGACATTGCGAGCAATGCCATGGCTGTTGAACCAATTAGAAATTTTCTCATGTGTTCCTCCCTGGATTAGAATGATGACTGTGCATGGTGGACGGTCACTTGATCGCTCCCAAAAGCAGGCCAGACCGCATCAGCCTACTCAAAATCCCCGCCATGATGACCATAGGTATGATCGCGACCAAAGCGGCTGCCGATATTGCCCACCATTCGTCGCCCCGCTGGCTGTTCTGCCCGGCGACCAGAATGGGAAGGGTTTGCCATTTCGAACTGGTGAGGAAGAGTGCGAAGAGAAACTCGTTCCAGACAAAGGCGAGCGTAATCATGAATGTGGCGATCAGGCCTGGTGTGGACATGGGAACCACAATCCCGAAGAAAATCCGCCATGACGGCACATTGTCAACCATTGCCGCCTCTTCGACCTCGATCGGCAAGGCTTCGAAAAAGTCGCGCATCAGCCAGATCACGATCGGAAGCGAGAATGCGACATAGGCGAAGGTCAAGCCGAAATAGGTATCCACCAGCTTCACACCCATCTTGCCCATTTCAGTGTACATCAGGAACAAGGCGAAGGCGGCAACGATGGGCGGAAACATGCGTTGGCTGACAAACCAGAAAACAATATCGTTATTGCCGAGGATGGGTCCGGGGAGTCGAAACCTGCTGGATGCTATCGCAAGTGAGAGCGCTGCCACGAAGGCATAGATCAGCGATGGCCCCTGACGAAGGCCGAAAACATTGTAACCAATCAGATAACCACCAAAAGCAACGATCACGAAAAGCACGGCTGACAGAAGCTTTAATTCGAAAGTAAATCGAACAAGGGCATAGGCAGCCATTGATCCGATCGCCGTCGCCAGCAGCGACGCGGACAGACCGACGATCGTGGATGCTATGAAGGTATTGTAGAACTGGCCGCGCTGACCGGAGAGAAGGTCGCTCCAGGCCGACAAGCTCGGTTCAAAATCGACAAATGGTATGTAGGTCGGCCCGCCAACCACCCCGAGCGGCGTCTTGAAGGATGTGATCGCCACCCAGTAGAGCGGGAAGAACGTAAAGGCCAGCCAGAGCAAGCAGCCCGCGAGAGCCCACCAGCGGCCGTTTCCTTTGAGGGCTCGCACGCTCATTTGTGCTTCTCCAGATAGGGTTTCAGGATGGCGAGGTAAACGAGGCCGATAACGGTGATCAAGATGAGGAACAGGAAGGATAGAGCCGAGGTGTAACCAAGATTGAACTTCTTGAAACCTTCCTGATAGGCGAAGAGCGTCAATGTTTCAGTGGATATGCCGGGCCCTCCCCCGGTCATCACAAAGACCGTGTCGATAATCTTGTAGCTCTCGATCAACCGGATGAACACGACCGCGACAGAGATCGGCAGCATCATGGGAAACGTGATGCCCCAGAACTGCTGCCACGGACTTGCATTCTCCAAAGCGGCCGCCTCATAGACATCATCAGGCAGGGTTTGGAGTCCGGCGAGCAGCATCAGGATGACGAAGGGTGTCCATTGCCACACCTCGACAGAAATAATCGCGCCGATGGCCCATTTCGTTTGCGTTAGGAACGGGAGATTAGGAAATCCGAAAAAAGTCATAAGCTCGTTGAGTGGCCCCATGGTCGGATTGAGAATCTGACGCGCGATGAGGGCCACGGCGACCGGTGCCACCAGCATCGGCAGCAAGAAACCAACACGAAAAATGCCTTCACCAGGAACTCTGGCGTTGAGCGCCAGCGCAATGGCAAAACCGATGACATATTGCAACGCGACCGCGATAAAGGCGATAATTGACGTCGTCCAGGCGACATGCCAAAAGCGCGGATTCTGCAAAAGTTCCGTATAATTTCCGAATCCAACGAAGCGCGGTGGAATTGGTGGCACGAGCCGCAGACTCATGAAGCTCGTTGTCAGTGAGTAGATCAACGGGAAAATCGAAATGACCAGCACTATCAAAAGTGCAGGCCAGATGAAGACATGTTTGATCGGGTCATTCCGAGTCATGCTGCACCTCGATCAGACGGATTCCGGCGGAATCACGCCCTTGGTGAAGAGGAAGCAACCGTAGAAGCGGGTTTCTCCCGTGGTAATTACGCAATAAGCGTTTTTGGCCTCCTCGTAGAAGGCAAAACGCTCGATGCCATACATAGGTGCCGGCTTACCCTCGGCTTCATCGATTGCGATCTGTGCTTCACTCTGAACGGGTGGAATTTCATTAGGAGCACCCATGATTTCCATGCGGCCGGCTGATGGTTGGAGCGGCGTATCCAGAGGCATGACTGACAGGATAGCCTTGATCGCGCGAGCGGCAGAGACATTATCGATTCGCAGGAGCTTGCCGAGCCTAGTCTGTCGCGCAATCGCGTCAGAGGGGAAATTAGTGTCGGACACGACAAGCGTGTCCCCATGCCCCATGGAACGAAGCGCATGCAACACGTCCGCATTGAGAGCTGGGTCGATATTCTTGAGCATAGAAGTCCTCCCTGATACGTCGTACCCCGGCAAATCGTGCCGAAGAGCAATTTTTCGAAAATAACTGGCCGCGCCGAGTACGGCTGCTGGCAATGCATCGCGTCTTGATCACCTGACCTCTGCGATCGGTTCTGCCGCCGGATTGGCTGCGCAGATTCCTATTCGCCGTAAGGAATCCAGATCCTCTTCACATCAATCGCGCGGGTAGGTACAGTGCGCCCTCGGCGGCCGTTCTGTCCATCCAGTCGATTGCCTTGCCGTAGTCGACAAAAGGTACGTTTCAGATTGCCGGCAGACAACTTTTCAACCATCATCGAAAGCTCCTGTTGTCCCGAAAGCTCACAGTGCCATCGACATCATTATTTGCTGAGAGGGTATGCACGGGCAAATTCAGGCACCGCCGGTCTCACACCAATGATCTCTGATCTCCACACAAACCTCCGCCCAGTATCTGCAACATGGCCCCGCAATCGGAGAACAGCGATCTGCTATGGCGTCCAACTCACTGCTCTTCGTGGGTATTTGTTACATTTCTCCCATTAATGGTGTTATGCTTCCATCAAAGCAGGCGACGGTCAAGTCTCTGTACAAAAATTTCCCATCTCTGACTTTTGTGCACTTGCGTTACTCGGTATGCGCAATGTTCGTTTCGCCTGCCTCGGTAATGATCGATTGGAACGCCTCGATTGGCGCAAAAAAAGCCGGCTTTAGCTTGCCTATCTTGCTGCTATCCACCACCAAATAGCATTTCTGCGCTAGCGATATCACCTTCTGCTTCACCGGTGCTTCATGGAAATGCGCGCATGATGCCCCCCTGCCCAGATCTACCCCCGCCGCAGAAATGAAAGCAGTATTGATACCGAGATGGTTCAACGTATCAAGCCCGGACGCCCCGGAAAAGGAGGCGGAGGACGGATAGTAAAGGCCCCCAAGCATTACGACACTGATATTTGCCCTTCGAGTCAGTTTCTCGGCAATATTAAGAGCGTAACATACTGCTGTTATTGAATAATCTTCTGGGATGTAGTCAATCAGACTGGTAAGCGTCGTGCCGCAGTCGATGAATATCGTTTCATCCGGGCGAATGTGTTTGGCAGCGTGCGCGCAAGCCTCTCTCTTGGCAGTCGCGTGACTGTCCGCTGCCTTCGTCAATTCGTACGGAACGTCACTTTCAATATCAGCTGCAGATACGATATGGCCACCAAGATAGCCAAACTGGCCAGGATTTTCCGCGACATCACGACGAACCGTCATCTCGGAAACGTTGAGAAGCAGGGCTGCCTCCTTCAGATGGAGGACCCTCCTCTCTACGAGAGCCTCAGAAAGATCGATAATTCGTTTTGCCTTCCGGCTAGCCATGTAACCCTCTCCTTTGAATACCAGGGCAGGCGCGCGAGCCCATTCGAGGATCTGTAATAATATTCAGCGATTTGTAATAAATATAACAAACTAGGAGCAAGCTGCAACTTGTAACAGGGACAGTACTTGAAAGATCGTGTCGTTCACATCTCGCCTCCAGGGATCTGGCTACACACCACGCGGGCATCAATTACTCATCGTCATGAGCTTGCAAAGAAACCCGGGCCTCGCTGAGACCGGATACGGTAATGCAGACGGCTTCACCAATATCTGGCTGACGGGGGCACGGCAATGAAGAGGACTGGATCTGTCGACCCAAGGCTCGACCGACTTTCTGCAGACCCTTTCAGAAATGATCTCGTCGATGAGATCAATGTTTCGATCGTTCCAATCGTGCTTGGAAAGACGCTTACCGAAGAACTGACTTTCGCTAGTTTGGACGGCCTGTTCCCGTCCTTCGTCTGTTCGACGCGGCCTCTCTGGGTTGGAGCCGGACGCCCCCGTTCGAAAGCTGCGGATGGAACGCCGCCCATTTCAACAAAATGGCATGGCCAGGCGACCTGTCCGGCGCCAGAACCTTGGAAAGCTTTCCGCCCTTCGCCCACTGTCGGGTCAGGGAACGATGCCCCGGCAGGCCCAGGCGACGTTTGCAAAAGACCTCGGGCCGTCGGGCCGGCCGGCCTCGTAGGCGTCACGCACGGCGGCGTCGGTGCGCGCCCGCTCCACGGCGTCGAGCGTGGCCACATATTTGCCGAGCGGCCCTTCACCCGCCGCAATCGGCGCCCAGTAGTCGTCGAAGTTTTGGTAGTCCATGCGGATCATAAGCTGGGTTTGTGTAACGTCCACGAGTTCCTGCTCAACAAAAGTCCGTTTCATTTCGCCGGGCTGCATCATAGGCTGGAAGCAATAGCGTCCGCGCAGCTGGCGCCCACCTTCGCTGAGTGCCGCCACCGTGTCGACCATCATGCGCATGCCGGGCATGCCGCCGAGATGATCCCACACGGCCGCCGCGACCACGCCGCCCGGCCGCGCTACGCGACGCATCTCGGCGACTGCCTTGCCTGCCTCGGGCACGAAGTGGAGCACGAGAAGCGCCAAGGCGCGGTCGAACATGCCGTCCTCGAAGGGCAAGGCGCAGGCATCCGCCTGCCGGATCGTTATGTGCGGGTCGGTGTTGCGCCGGATCGCCTCCTCGACGAAGACGGGCGAATAGTCGATCGCAACGATCTCGCCAAGATCGGCGGTCCTGGCGAGCGCAAAGGTCAGGCTGCCGGTGCCGCAGCCGACGTCGAGAATTTTTTCGCCGTCGGCCAGCCCCACGAAGTCGATGAACAGGGGCGCGAGTTTTTGGCTCCAGCGGCCCATGAGTTGCTCATAGCCGGCCGCATCGTGGACGTTGAAGCTTGAGGTCATCGAAGTCTCCACACACTGAGCGTATGCTAGACCTCGATGGGGTACTTGCCAAGGCGCAGGAGCAAAGCTGTTGTTCGGATAACCGTTGACGAAAGGCTGCTTTTGGCGCGTGCCGGTCAGTTCGGACTTTTCGGCTTGGATTCCCTTAAGTTAGCCTCGAGTTGCGAGACCAAGCAACATCCTACCAGGGTCCAAGTGGTTCTGTGCAAAATCGATCTGCGGTCCGCAGTTTGCACGATGTGGTAAAATCCGCAAAGGGTGGGGACGACCTGAGGAATAAAACTAGTTTGTGAGAAGCCAAAAAGGTTGCGCCAACCACCCTTGTCTGATTCATATCCCTTGCTCGGGATGAGCTGATTTTGATTCGTTTTCGGTACTTCATCCGGCAATCCCATCCCGTGTCAAAGTGCAGTCAGTTTGCTGCAGGCAAGGAAGGACAGCGTGATGTCGAGCAACCTAAAGCATCCGGAAATCACCGAAATGAAGCCGAATATTACCGTGATTGGTGTCGGCGGTGGTGGCGGGAATGCCGTCAACAATATGATCCGCGAGGGCCTTCAGGGAACTGAATTCGTGGTCGCAAATACTGATGCCCAGGCACTGACGATGTCGAAGGCCGGCCGTTTGATTCAGCTCGGCGTGAATCTGACGCAAGGCCTTGGTGCCGGATCGCACGCGGAAATCGGGCGGGCGGCTGCCGAGGAGAGTATCGACGAGATCATGGACCATCTCAACGGCACCCACATGTGTTTCGTAACAGCCGGCATGGGGGGCGGTACCGGAACAGGCGCAGCACCTGTTATAGCCCGTGCAGCGCGCGACGCTGGCATATTGACGGTCGCCGTCGTGACCAAGCCGTTCAATTTCGAAGGCACGCGTCGAATGACGTTCGCCGAGGACGGGTTGAAACAGTTGCGCGACAGTGCTGATACCCTGATCGTTATACCGAACCAAAACCTATTCCGAGTAGCGGATGCATCCACCACGTTTGCTGATGCATTTGCCACGGCGGACCGTGTTCTTTATTCAGGCGTTGCGTGCATTACAGATCTGATGATTCGAGAGGGGCTGATCAATCTCGACTTTGCCGACGTTCGGGCGGTCATGCGCGACATGGGCCGCGCTATGATGGGCACCGGGCAAAGTTCAGGCACCGGCAGAGCTATAGCAGCAGCTGAAGCAGCCATTGCCAACCCACTGCTGGATGTGGCGTCTATGAAGGGCGCGAAAGGCGTCCTGGTGTCTATTTCAGGCGGTAGAGATATGACCTTGTTCGAAGTCGATGAGGCAGCCACGCGAATTCGCGAGGAAGTGGACGACGAAGCCAACATCATTCTTGGGGCAACGTTCGACAACGCTCTCGAGGGAACGTTCAGGGTCTCCGTTGTTGCTACCGGCATCGATCAAGATGGCTCAGAAGCAGCTAGCTCGATGACGGCCAATAGCAGAAACGTCTCATCGTTGCCTCGGTAGTACGCAGGATATCGACCGCGATGCATTTTGCCCGCTCGTCCACCGGTCGGCATCGATAGGCGACACATCGACCTTGTCGCCCTCGACCGAGCTGAAGACCCAATCGAATCTGCATGTACTTGGCCCTCATGCTCTTGATCGCCATGCTCGGCGTAGTCGGCTGATTGACGAACGTCTGGGCGATGCGACGTTGATCGCTAGCTGCAATAAGCTCGCGATCTGGTAAGTTCTTGGGTTGCTTCCCAAAGTTCTTCGACAACTAGCAGCTTGATTCAACATCTGTAGCAACTGCGATAGGAAAGTCCGCTTCCTGATGCCGATCCCACTTTGATTGCAGGACGAACCACAGATCCGGCATGATGCCGAGCGTTCGGTCTATGCGCACGGCGATATCGTATGTGATCGGATACCGGCCAGCGATGATGGCATCTAGTGTCGCCGTTGGTATCTCTGTTAACTGCGCAAATGCTTCCACCGACAAGCCATGGGACTCAATGCACTCAAGCAAATGCTGGCCGGGGTGGATCGCCCAATGCGGCGTCCACCGATTTGCCGATGTGTTCATTTTGCTTTGCCATTCGGGTTTCGTATCAGATGGCCGAACCATAAACTGACTACATGTCAGACGAATGAAAAAACAGTGGCGTCAAAGCGGCTCTGCCTTGTTTCCGCCGCCAAAGGTTCATGAAGCCGGTATTGATTGTGACAGATATTTTACAGATATGTGACGGCACTAGTTGTGAAACCAACACCGGGAACCGTCATGCGCATTAGAGAACTGCACGAAATCAGATACGAAGAAGAGACCGCAAACCTCAAGCTTTCAGGTCTCAACCCCTTCAAGCAAGCCAAGAGCGTCAATATCTCCATCGACAATCCCGAAGAATTCCTCAACGCAATCAAGACTGCGCTGGCAGATGCCGAAGGCAAGAGAATCAGAATTGGCAAGGCCAAATGATCGCCACCCCGCGGCTCATTATTCACTCTTTGACTGGCCTATTTCATCGACATGGCTTTGGATGCTGAGCCGGTCAAGCGAGCTGAGCGGAAGATTGATGAATATCTTCAGGCGGCGATCGAGTTCCGCCATTGCGCGCGAGAACGCTTGCTTTCGCTCCCACGGCTCGCCCGTTGCCTTTACCGGATCCGATGAGGCCCAATGTGCACTGACCGGCAGGCCCGGCCATTCGGGCAACGACTCGCCGGCTGCAGTGTCACTCAAGGTAAAGACGAAATCGAGATTCTGGGCATCGACGGCGCTAAAATCCCGGTAGTGCTTCGGGTGAAGCTCTCCCGCTGGATAGCCCATTGCTTCGAAAAGCTCGCGCGTCTCCGGCTCGATGTCGCCTGCCGGATCAACGCCGGCACTGTAGGCAACAAAGTGCGGATGCCCGATGCGGTTAAGAATTGCTTCGGCCATCATGCTTCTGGCCGAATTGCGCTGCGACAGGAACAACACGTGAAAGACCTTGTCACTCACAGCCCACCTCCATGGTCGGTTGACGGATGGATGAAGTGTCTCGCCTAGAATGCAGGCAGAATGTGACAATTGCGTAACAAAGGGTGCATTGATCCTCCATCTTTCGATCTATGGATTGCTTCAAATTTACATAAAATTACGCCCTTATTTCATGGAAGAAAGTCGCCTCTGATGTATGGCAACTGCCGTCAAAGCACTGACAGGGGTAAATCCGAGTGGCCGAGATCAACAGATTCAGCAAGGCGGCAGTGGCGGCGCAGGTCCGTGACGCTGCATGGCTTGCGCATATCAAACCAATCCGCAGACAGATGTCTTTTTCGCAAGGCAAGGCGCTTGTCCACCAGATTTTCGACGATGCAGAAGTTGCCCGTCCCTTTGTAAAATGCTTGCCAGCGCACCATAGAACACGGGGATTTACCACCCAGGAACACGAAATCTTCCTTCAGGATACGACCTGGGATGACACCGTCATTCAATGTGCTTCGGAGCTATTGCTCGGTAGCGTCAATACCCAGACGATCAGCAACAGGGACAGTGTCGGATACGAGGAACTGGAGAACTATCTGCATCTCGCAACGTGCTACACCGGAATGAACCGTTACACGCTTGACGCCTATGCTGCTGAACTCTCCGCGATCGCCGGTCTCAATGTTCGGCCCCGTCTGACAATCGGCCAAACGCATTCCTCCTGGGCGGAGGTCAAGCCTGGCGACAGGCTTTATGAAACAGCCATCGGCACCGGGTGCCGGCTTTACAAACGCTATGGCGAACCGCAGCCACTGCGCGATGCGTAGTAGGAAACTGCGTTGCTTGTCGGATGTAAGACTTCTCAGCAGAGCCTGAACTAAGCCGCCCGTGTGAACTTGCGCAAGGCTGCGGTTCGTGTCGTAGCGGCGGCAGAATTTTTGCCCGAGCGCTGGACAATCCATTTCGCATCGTCGACAGTTCTCCACCAGTAGAGGTGTAGAGGGGGAACTTTCCGATGGATTTCACTGTCATTGACGCCACGCTCGTGGCAAAGCTTCTCCTGCTCCTGCTGATTGGCATGGGACCGAAGATCGCACTGGTGCCTTTTCTTGAAAAGACCCATGCCTTTGACGCCGAAACCAAAAACAGGATAGGCCGCCAGATGGTTTTGACGGCGGTTGTCACGGCTCTGATCCTTTTTGCCACTGGCGCTCTGCTGATGCGACTGCTGCATATCACTGGCGGCGCGGTTGCGATCGCTGGCGGCGTTATCTTAGCGCTCCTCGCGATCAAGATGGCGGCTGGACCGACCGAAAAGCCCAAGGATGAGCTGGGCCTGCCGATAGATCCAGCAAAAATCGCCGTCTTTCCCCTTGCTGTCCCCTACTTGCTGAATCCCGTCGGCATCACGGTCATTATCATTGCCTCCGGCGAAGTTGTCTCGGTTGCAAGTGCAGTACTCGTCGTGGGGTTGATCCTGCTCGTCGGTGCATTGGATTATCTGGTGTTCACTAATATCGACAAACTGGCAAAGCGAATGAAGCCAGCTAGTCTTGTCGTCTCGGAGGTTGTCTTCGGCATTCTCCTAACCGCGGTAGCCGTCCAACTAATCGTTAGCGGACTTGTCAATCTAGGAATCATCACCGCGACCGTCCCGCATTGATTCCCTACTGGTTGACGCAGCCTGCAGGCGTGGCCAAAATACGACGCAAGATTAGTTGGCGGCGCAGCTACAATAGCCGAGCGCATGGCCGAAATACAGCCGTATCGGTATCGACACTTTTATCCCCTCCGGTTACCCTCACCTTGAAGAGACCTATCGTTTCGGTGAGCTGGAGCTTCCGAACTTGCCGCTCGACCATGAAATTCCATCGAGCTCGACGTCAGTTAATATGGGACAGTTTGACGAGACTGTCGCCGGTGTCCATCGCCCGGCAAGATTGAGGGCAAGCCATTGTGACAGAGCCAGTTATCGTTGCGATCATTGGCGGTGGTTTCTCCGGAACCGCCATCGCCTATCATTTGGCTGCACAGACACGGCACAGCGATATTGAGATCGTCGTGATTGAACCGAGGGAGCGGCTCGGCGATGGTCTGGCCTATTCAAGCAAGGATCCCGCTCACCGGATCAATGTCCCGGCTGCCAAAATGACGATGGTCTCTGCGGAGCCGGATCATTTTACCCGGTGGCTAGCAACCGACGCGATCAGTGCCGGAGATGTTCTAGCACGGACGACCAAGGGCGATGAATTCCCGCAGCGTTCGGTATTCGGGCGCTATGTTCACAACCATGTCGAGCCTTTCCTCCATACGGACAGCATTCGTCACGAGCGGGCAACAGCACTGAGCATTACACCTGGCTGCGAGCGATATTCAATTGTCCTGACCGACGACAAGAATGTCGACGCCGATATTGTTGTCGTTGCCACCACGCATCCACTACCCTCAGTGCCGAGGGCCTTCCTACCCTTGATTGGCGGGCCTCGTTTCATTGCCGATCCCTATGCTGGGGATGCGCTACAGGAAATCGAACAGGATCATGCGGTTCTTGTCGTCGGGACAGGTCTCACCGCCGCCGACGTGATCGCCTCGCTCGACAAAAACGGGCATCGCGGCGCCATTGTCGCGCTCTCACGTCACGGTTATCGCTCTCGTGGACACGCCACACAAGCCGCGGAGCCATTCGGCAGCTTCGGCGGATGATGAAACCGCCTCCAGTTTATTGAAAACAGTGCGTCAGACACTAAAGGAAGCACAGAATCGGGGCCTGACCTGGCACCCCGTCCTTGATGCGCTGCGCGATCAGGCTCCTGTAATCTGGGCGGCGTTGCATTCTGACGAGCGACGGCGTCTGGTGCGGCATCTGAGGGCACTTTGGGATGTCCACCGCTTTCGCGTGGCTCCACAAGTGAAGGATGTGCTTGATCGCCGTTTGCGTGAAGGCACACTTGAGATTATCGCAGCTTCACTACATTCAGCGCACGAAACGAGCAGACGATTCAAGGTCTCATATCGACGCCGATACACACAGAGCCTTGAACGCGCAGGCTTCGATGCGATTGTCATCACCACTGGTCCTGCCCATGCCGCAATTATTCAAAGCAATCCGGTGGTTCGGTCGCTGTTTGATCAGGGCCTGCTCGCTTCTGACCCGGTAGGGCTTGGCCTTCATACGGCAAAGACCGGTCAGGCAATCAGCAAGAAGGGCGAGATCATCGACAATCTCTTCATCGGTGGGCCGCTCGCGCGTGGTACCTTCGGTGAATTGATGGGCGTGCCGGAGGTCACCTGTTACGCCGAGTTCATAGCGGCACGTGTCAGAAAAGCCATTGAAATTATCATCCAACGGAAGCGCTAAGCCAGCTGACGCTGCTGGGCGACAGCGTCAAGGGCGCTCCTACAACCCGCATCTATTTACTTTTCGACCGCCATTCACGTTGGTTTCACGCTAGAATGACAGATGAAATATATGGTTCAGTCGTAAATTTTTTGGCATAGCAAATGATTTCGCACATGCAGCCAGAATGAGGTCGAAAGTATCCGTTTTGGGTGCACGGTTTAAGAGAAATGTTTGAGATTTCGGCCGTCATGGGATTTGTAAATGACAATGGAGAATATTTTTCTACATTTTCGCTCTGTCAAAAATCACCGGAACCGATCAGACCGATTGCGATCGAACAGGTACGTCCAAACCGTTGAAAAAGGATCGATGCACCAAAGCCACCACGGGGCATTATAAGAGGAACAATCTGGGTCGCGGTCTGTAAGGAGTAACAGGGAAAGCGTAGGGGGGATCAATGTCAGTCTCATTTGCTGCCGAAGTGCACGGCTTCAATAATATGCGAAGCACTGTCAGCGAACATACTTCAATTGTCATTATTGATTGCCAGACCTTGTCGCGAAGTTGTCTCATTCGCGCCCTGCAAGGGGAGCTTCCCGAAGTCGCCATCCACGACATTGCCAAACCGGACGGGCTGGTTGGTGTTATTGAGAAAAATATCAATCTTGCTGTTCTGAACATAGAAAACTGTAGCCTCACCGATGAGTGGGTCTCGGTAAATCTCGCATATATTCACCAATTGCGGCCAGAAACATCGCTTATGCTGCTGACCCAACGCGATGAGGCATCGATAACCGATGCGACTGTTTCAGAAGTCGCCAGATTGGGCGTAAAGGGCTATACGACAAATACCGCGCCGATCTCAGTCGTCCTCGCAGCCATCCGCCTGATTCTGGCCGGTGGTACTTACTATCCGCGGTCAATGGTAATTGACCACGGGGACTGTGCGAATTCGGCGTCTTGTACGTCTGATACGATCAATGTGCTGCCAATGCCCGTCGCAAAGGGTGAGGTCGATGAAACACTCGCGGTGACCAAAGCGTCAACGATTGCCTTCACTGAGCGCGAGCGGCAGGTACTGGCAACCTTGCGGCGCGGCCTGCCCAACAAGATCATCGCCAGCGAGCTGGATTTGTCGGAGAATACGATCAAGGTCTATATCTCGCACATCATGCGGAAACTCAACGCTACAAACCGGACCGAGGCAGTGATTTTTTCCCAGCAATTTTTGTCCGTTAACAACTCCAGCCGCATCCATGCACCAGAGCCGCGGGTCACTCCACGATACGATCCGCCACGCTTCCGTGACGTGTTGCAAGGCTTGGGCTGACCATTTTTTCGTCAGAGGAAGGCATAGACCGGTTCACCCAAAATGCCAGCGGGAAACGCGAAAGCATCAATGGATTGGTGGCCTTGGCCTTTCAGCCGAGCGGAGCCAAGCTTCTTCAATTTCGGATTCAAACCCGACTAACTCGCCAGGTAGACATATCAGGGCCGTGCACGTCCCGCTCCATTTGCTTATTGTTTCATGCGGTCCATCGCTGTTTGCACCTCACTGATCGCCTTGAGCAGACCGGCTCGTGCTGTGGGATTGCGGAAGTAGGGCATTTCCATCGCCGACATGGCGCTGGAACGAAGTGTCCAACCACCGCAAAGCCAGCTATAATTGCGCCATCGGCGCACTCTGGGGGAACGAGCATGACCGACACATTCGACCAAGGCACCAGGCGTATCCGCTTCTTCAGCCTCCAATCTTTTTTATTCACCGCCGTGCTGACGGGAATCGTGCCGCCTGCCGCTAACGCCCAATCCTTCGAACATGCGACAAAAGACAAAGTGATTGCTGCTCTCCCTGCGCTGGACAAGATGGCCCAGCGCATCGTGGATGGCGACAAGGTTCCGGGTCTGTCGATCGCTATCGTCTATCAGGACGAGGTGGTCTATCTGAAAGGCTTCGGTGTCAGGGAAGAAGACAGGCGCGAGCCGGTCGACGCCGATACGGTGTTCCAGCTTGCCTCGTTCTCCAAGCCGATGGCCTCGACCGTCGCGGCGGCGATTGTGAGCGAAGGGATGGCGAGTTGGGATTCGCGGATCGCCGACATCGACTCATCCTTCCAGCTTTACGAGGCCTATCCGACCGCACAGGTGACCCTACGCGATCTCTTCTCTCACCGCAGCGGCTTACCTGGAAGCGCCGGCAACGAGCTGGAGGAGCTCGGCTACGACCGCGATACGATTCTTCAACGGCTCCGCCAGGTCACGCCGTCGAGCAGCTTTCGATCGGGCTACTCCTACAGCAATTTCGGCCTTACCGCTGGCGCGGTCGCTGTGGCCAAGGCGGCTGGCATGAGCTGGGAGGATGCGGCGGAGGCGAAGCTCTACAAGCCGCTTGGAATGTTATCGACCAGCTCGCGCTACGCCGATTTCCTAATGCACACGAACCGGGCCACCCTCCACGCACAGCTCGACGGCAAATGGCAAGCGCTTGCCAAGCGCGATCCCGACCCGCAGTCGCCGGCCGGCGGTGTCAGCTCCAATACGCGCGACCTAGCCCAATGGATGCGTCTTCAGCTTGGCAACGGCAAATACAACGGCAAGCAGCTGATCAAGGAAGAGGCAATCGGCCCGACGCATGCTCCCCTCATGCCGCTCGGTAAGAACCCCATCACCGGGACGCCGGTCTTTTATGGTCTCGGCTGGAACGTGGATTATGGCCACTATGGGGAGGTCTGGGGCCATGCCGGCGCCTTCAGCGTTGGCGCGCGCACTGTCGTCAGCCTTCTACCATCCGAAGGTCTTGGCATCGTCGTGCTCTCGAACGCGTTCCCGACCGGCGTTCCGGATGGCCTTGCCAATGCGTTCTTCGACCTAGTAATGACGGGAAAGGCAGCCCGCGATTGGGTCGCTGATTGGGACCAAATCTATGCAGGCTTGTTCGGGCCTGCCGTCGAGGCGGCTGTGGCCCGCTACGGCACGGCACCTGCCTCACCATTACCTGCGCTGCCGCTTTCGGCCTACACCGGGACCTACGGCAACCCCTATATCGGCAGGGCAGTGGTTGCCGAAAAGGACGGCGCACTGGAAATCCGTATCGGGGCGGAAGGCAAGGCGGTTTTCCAGCTCAGCCATTTTGACCGGGACCTCTTCACCTACCGCCCATACGCGGAGATGCCGACGATGCCATTTGTCGTGAGCTTTGCCATTGGACCAGACCAGAAGGCGATACAGGTCACGATCGACAACCTGAACGAGCTCGGGCTCGGCATGCTGAAGCGCACTGAGGACTGAGCGCCGCAGCAACCGGCAGACTTGGCCAAGGATGCGCGAGGACTGCGGTAATAGCTAGAGCTTTAGCCGCAGGCTGGGCTGAGATTGAAAAATTGCAGCCCAAGGCGACATTTTTCAGACGCTGGACGGAAACAACAATGGAAGCAGGCCGCCGTCTAGTGCGGGTCGGTATTATCTGTGTAATCCTGGCGCTGATCTTGCTCCTATAACCCGCACCTACTTACTTTTCCACTACAATTCACGTTTGTTTCACGCTGGAATGACAGATGAACTGTATTCCCTCCAATTAGGCCGAACCATCTGGCAGCAAACATGGGAGCGGAAATCGTGCACAATCTTTCGGAAATAAGCGTTCCTGTTTACCCGCGTGGGCTCCCAATACACGCAGACATGTTGCCAAAGTTGTGTTTTGTGCCACACTTCGGGCGAGAGCCTGACTTTAAGGAAGATAAAGCAACCCACGACGCTACTCCGGGGCTAATCCTGATGGACCGCAGTCAGCAGCACGAAGCGGCTTATCGCATGTATCTTATTGGACCCTTCGCGATCACTGATCCGTCGGGCAAGGCTTTGACGCCAAAATCCCAAAAGTCCCAGGCTGTCCTTGCCATGCTGGCTCTTTCCCTAAGGGGATCACGTTCAAGAGTTTGGCTCCGTGACAAGCTTTGGAGCGACCGGCCTGAAGATCAGGCGTCTGCCAGTCTTCGCCAGGCATTGCTCGATATCCGTAAATGTCTGGGTGACGCACGTGATATCCTGTTGGCTGACAAGAACACCGTCTCGCTCCGCATGGACCGCATACGGCTGGATATTGACGAAATCCTCACCGAAGGCCATTCAACAGGAAATGACGAACTAGCGGCGGAACATTTTCTTGAAGGGGTCGACGTCAGAGATCCCGAATTCGAGGAATGGCTGACGCTTGAGCGACAGGTCTGGCAGCGTCGGTTTGATGAGGGACAGCTCCAGCATAAATTCGAACCAAAGCTCGAACTGGCGCGTGAGCATCGGCAACAGTCTCCTCTTGTTCCTTTGACGGCAATAAATCCGGACAACAAGAATGGCGGGACTGCAAATGAGCCGTCGGACGACGAGATCGTTTCCCGCGGCTCGAGACAATGGGTCGTCGCGATCTTGCCCTCGCGCGTCGCCGGACAAAGTGAAAATGGACAGATTCTAGCTTCGGAAGTGACCAGCCTCATCGCAAAATCACTCGTCGAGGGAACTGATATCCGTGTCACCGACTTTTCTTTCGGCGGAGGACCCTGGGCGAACTCGCAAAACGACAACCAACCGGGCGGTGAAATCTCACTGGCAACGCCCATCGGCATTCAGCTGGAACTAACTCTCGCAAGTCAGACCGTTCTTGTCGTGGTGAGCATTTTGCGTTTGGCCGATTACAGCCTGATCTGGAAAGACAGTTGCATTGCCGATCGGCAACTCCTTGAAAGAGGTGAAAGCAATCAGTTGCATGCGCTGATCAATCACGTGGTGGATGAAGTCAATGGTTGCTTTCTTTTCCGCGCTGAAGGCGGAAAGTTGGAACGCGAAGCCACTATGATCGAGGCGGTCAATTCGGTCTTTCGATTGTCCCGGGACGATCTCGATCGTGCGGAACGCATCCTCCATAACATTGCGGCTGACCGGCCCTCCTCCTCTGTCTATGCATGGCTCGCTTTTATCAGAACCTTTCGGGTTGGGCAGCGTTTCAATCCCTATGACTCAGCAATTGTCGAAGAAGCCCAATTCTACGCCCGAAAGGCGCTGGAGTTGGATGTCAACAATTCCATAGCTCTTGCGCTCGTTGGACACGTCCATTCCTTCTTGTTTTGCGAGTACGACTATGCCGCCGGATTGTTCGAGAGAGCCATAAGGCTCAATCCAGCACAACCACTCGGGTGGGATCTCTACTCCATGCTCCATTGCTATGCTGGCCAGCCTGAGAAGGCGATGGCGATTGCCAACTGGGTTCAAAACCTGGGTTTTTACAGCCCGCACAAGTACTATTTCGATACCACGAAATGCATCAGTGCCGCTCTGGCCGGCGATCACGCAGCGGCCATTTCTGCGGGTGAAGAGGCACTCAAGATGCGGCCGGATTTCAATTCTCTCTTGCGCTATCTGGCAGCAAGCCACGCGCATCGCGGCGAGATGGAAATGGCACGAAAATGTGTAGAGCGACTTGAGACGGTCGAGCCGAATTTCTCGATCGCGTCCCTCCAGGACAATCGGTACCCGCTATTAAACACTGGGGGAGGCAAGATGCTGATCGCCGGCCTTACGAAAGCCGGCGTCAAGCTCCGGTAGCCCTTCCCTTATTCAAATTCGGTTCGAGCACATGAAGGATATGCGAAATGGTGGACGAAGCGACGCAATCACCGCTGATACAGTTCATGAACAGTTTTCGATTTGAGATCGATGCCGATCATGTATCACCTTGCCCTCCTTTGCCGGTTGTCAAAGCGGACCCGCAATCAGTACCCGCGGCAGTGGACGGACCCGGTGTCAACAGCCCGGCGTCACCGATGGCGGGGGCTGCTGTGGCAGGTGGCGGCGTTGCCAATAAGACGGTGTTGAACAAGTCCTCGCTGAACAAGAACAAGAATAAGAACAAGAACAAAGCCTCATTCGGGGGAATCAGCACGGGTGATTCACAACTGATACCTGCGTTCCAGTTGCGCCGGCTACACCAACAACCTTCCCGGAACGCCTTTACTGCTGCTGCACGATTCACATGGGAAATGCTCGACATCACTCCACCACCGGGGCCGGATTTCACTCGCCTTGAAACCAAAGTGCTCCTGTCGATGCAGAAGCGCGACCGGGAACGCGCCAGACGGCTACCGGATATTCAGCAGGAAGCGTCGCTATCTGTCACCGAGTTTACGCGACCTCTCTATATCGAGAATATAGCCGGGTTCGAACAGACCGAGGGGCTTTTTCAGAATATCCTGACAGCATGCGAATATGTTGGGCTCATTTACAAAAGCAAGTTCAATCGCATACGACCTCATCAGTTCGAACCGCGGCTTCGGCCCCTTCTGGCAGTTCCGGCGACCGAATCGTACCAAAGCAATCATGCATTTCAATGCTTTTCCGTCGCGTTTGCATTCAACACGATCCTGCCGGAGCATCCCGCGACCGAACAGTTGGCCCGAATAGCGCAAAATGTTGCAGAAAATCGTGAATGGGCAGGCCTTCATTATCCTAGCGACACGAAGGGAGGACGTGAACTGGCCCGCAGGTTTGCTCCTTATCTGAGAGATGCGTTCGCCACGACGTACAACGCGGTACACAAAGAATGGGTGTGAAGAACATGCATTCACCTTCAGTGATTCCTCTAGCGTAAATGAGGTTGTAGATGCCCCCCCAATCAGAAAACACAAAGCCGCCGGCTGGATACTATTATCTTTGGCATCTGGCTGCGTTAAGGGTAATTGATGCGGATTTCGGACCCTTGACTAGACCGCTCCCCTCCAACAATGAAAGTGCTCTTCGCAACGCCGCTAATCCCGTTATTACCGGTTCTGTCTGGGACACTATTGCCGAATTGGGTGCAGTTTCGCCTGCAAAGGTGGCTCTCATTGATGTCGGGATATCTCCAGATCATCCGAACCTGACGACACGGATCGATCACAACGCCTCAATCGACCTTGCGACACATAGATACGGTGCACGCGCCTTGGAAATCCTCAATGATACAAACAGTTCTTATAAGGAGGAGAAACAGGCGTTCTTCTCCGGGCTCGACATATCAGGTCTTGGAAACTTGGGCCTATCGGACGATGACAAGGAATACCTTGACGATATCGTGGCGGAATACGCTGCCTCAAATGGCGTTCAGCGGCGTCTTCTCGATTCGAATACGATGTTCGCATCGCACGGAACTGCCTGTGCCGGTTTGATCGTTGGAGAGCCTGCTGCGTTGCCATCTGGGGACAGCGAAAATCCATCTCCTCCAGAATATCTCCTGACAAATCCAGATTCGACCGAGGCACATCCCAATAAGAATCCCAACCTGTTGCCCTATTTTGGCGCTGATCCGTTTTCGCGCCTCGTCAACATCACAACGTCATTCGAAGAGGATGCGCGGCAGTTCATTGCGGCCTTCCTCTATGCGCATTTACAGAACGTCGACGTCATCGTTATGCCCCGAGGGATACCCGATCCGAAGCGAAGCGCCGTTGAACCAAAGAACGAATTGAAGGCCGATCTTGAGCGCTGGGCCAATCGCGATGCTGCGGACCTGTTTGCGCGTATTGCCGTGGCGGAACAGGGCCCTTCGGAACTCGAACCCAAGGCACCCCAGACAGGCTCCAACCCAGACCGGCTATGGAAGATCCTGAAACAGTTGATTATTGGCGTGAGCCGAAAGATCCCGGTGATTTGCGCCGCTGGCAACAGTGGTGAAAGCCAGCTCATCTATCCAGCCAGCCTTGCAGCTCCCGACAACGGCATCGTTGCAGTCGGCGCTGTAACAGTCGAAGGTTTTCGATCCTGCTATAGCAATTATGGCGAGGGGCTCACTCTCGTTGCTCCTTCCGATGATAGTGAAGTTTTCAACCGCCATCAATTGCGCGTCGATCGCCTGTCTCCCTTTGCCGCCAAGCATCAGTATAGCGCTGATGGTGGGAAGGAATATTGCTACTCCTACTTCAGTCTCCTTAGCACAGACCTTCCGGGCGTCTTTGGTTATGATGAAGGAAAAGCACCCTGGTCCTCATTGCTCCCATCTGCAAATAATCCCGGCGTTGGCGGTGGTTATTATACAAGCTTTGGCGGCACGTCTGGAGCGGCAGCCTTAGTGGGCGGCGTTGCAGCTCTCATGCAACGGACCCATCGCGCCGTTCACGGTGGAACGGGAAAGTTGAACGGTGTAGCTGTAAAGAATATCCTTCAAGAAGCGTCCAACCTAAACAGCAATGTCGAACCTGGTTTGCGTCCTCTCACGCCCGACTGCATGAATGCGGACAACGAAGATGTCATCGACCCAAGTTACTTTTTTGGAGCGGGACTACTCAATGCGGCCACGGCCGTGAACGCTGTGCTGACCAGTTGACGCGAAGCCCCACTAAACACAGAAAAAGGACCCGTCACCGGGTCTTTTTTTCATACTGCCTTCATTTTTGACGGTGCTTTGACGGTACCACAGCGTTCAAGAGACGCCCTCTCCGGTAATATTCAATCAATAAACCGGCACCCCGATCGATCCGGAGAGAAAAGTCGATCAATAGAATTCACTAGCTTATGGGAGGCAAACCGATGTCAATAGTTCCTGCTAGCAAATATCAATGGTCATCATTTGGCAAGTTGATCAATTTGCCGACGTTGCCGATGGGTTTGCGTCACACTTACAAATACTTCAGCGAATCAATAGACGGGCAGATTGGCGGTATCATTACGATCTTAATTGCAGCGCCTAAGCCCGCTTTTCTACGATGTAAAATCACCAACAACTCGAGGGGGCAATCCCGAGAGTACACCTGCCGCGGTAGCTCATGCCATTTTCGGTGAGCCCATCAAGCGGATCAAACAAATGTCGCCGGCTCGCACCGACGACAAGACATCCGGCTGCGGGATCTATCTATAGCATCCGCTAGGGATCCCGCCCTCGCCTAACAATTCATGATTGGAGCGACGGACATGGTTCTGATGAGTGAACTTTCGACAGACGAATGGGAAGCACTGAAACGCTTGTTGCAGGGCGAAACCATCCGGCGAATAAACGGCCAAACGGTCAAACGCCTGACTGATATCGGCGCACTGCAACGGAAGAGAGGAGAAATAGAACTCTCCTGTGCTGCAATGCAGCTCTTGGTCGAACGCATGGCACGCATTAGCCGCGCGCGAAATCACGATAGTCAAACGTGGTGCAATTGAATTTCACGTTGCGCCCGTGTGTCAGTGAATATGTTTTGGGGGTAAGTAAAATGTCGGGAATTATGTATGAACGAATACCGGATGCTAATCATGCCGTTTTCAATCGGCATGCGGCTGCCCGCCGTGCAGAGTTCCGCATTGCATCGACCGAACTCCGTCCACAACGGACCCTTGCCATTATTGACGGATGTGCCGCAGCTCGACAGCATCTTTCATGGGGACTTCTATCGAGTGGGCTTGGACTGCGCATGGCCACATACGGCTCGATCGAAGATATAGAGGAACATGAGGCGGCGGAATTTTCGGTCGTTCTTGTGTGCGCTGACGACTCCAGACTCATGGATAATTCCATTGGGCCTGAGATCGAGGCGCTTGTTCGGAGATTTCCGAGTATCCCGGTCATTGTTCAGGCAGAACTATGCGGACCTCAGCAAATCCTGAGCGTTCTAGAGCAAGGTGCATGCGGTTATCTTCCAGGCAACGCCGGAATATCTGTTTGCATCGAAGCAATATCGATGGCTTTGGCCGGAGGTGTTTTCGTCGCGGCCGAGAACCTGCATGATATTCAACGCATGCTCGGAATCAGGCGTTATCAATTCAAGTGCGGGGGAATGTTCACACCAAGGGAACGGGACGTTATTGAGGTCCTGCGGCAGGGAAAGGCAAACAAGACGATTGCCTATGCTCTAAAGCTCGCTCCAAACACCGTGAAAGTTCACGTCCGAAATATATTCAAAAAGCTTCGGGCGACAAACCGGGCGGAAGCAATTTACAAAATCAACACCATGTTTGACGAAATGGTTTAGAGCGTCGTTCGGAAAAAATATGACGCCATTGGGGGTGACGGGGGCCGCTCCTGCATCTGACCCTCCCTCTTGTGGGGAGGGATTTTTTTTGAATAGTCAACGCTCCGGTTCGGTTGTAACGGCTGAGTTAAGGTATGCTGACGGCTTTGATGCCGAACAGTTATGCGGCGAGGATTGCGAAATCATCTGGGCGCTGCGGCGGATATCCACCAGTTCGGACTTGCCCGCTTTGCGGATATCCTTGCCACAAATTTGGATCGAACCATCGATAGCCAGAGACAAGATCGTTTAAAGATGCCGATGAGGGGCCGTCGCTATGCGCCTCATGGTTTTGACGCCACAGGTTTGGTCTGAGGCTTGAGCAGGATGACAAAAAGCAGGCCGACGACTATGAGCGCCGCGCCTTTGAGATGATAGGGTTGCAGGTGCTCGCCAAGGACAAAATAGGCGAGCACAGCGATAAAGATCGTCTGGAGATAGAGGAGCATGCCTGCCCGAGCTGCGCCCAGCGCTTCGACGCTCCAATTGAAAAGATAATACATCAGCGCTCCGCCGGGGATCGCCACATAGGCCAGCGCGATAAGCCCGCTGCCGTCGAGTGTCGAGCGTTCGTCGGAAGCAAGCTCCCAGAGGTAGAAGGGCAGCGCAGTCAGCGCTGCCGCGCCGAGCAGCAATACCAGGAGCGGAAGACGCTCCAACTCGAATTTCGCGCGGCGGAGCAGAACAGCATAGAGGCCGAAGCAGACGGCGCCGGCGACCACCCACAGTTCGCCGGAATTCACGTCGAGACGCATCAACGCCGCCGGGCTGCCTTTGATAACAATGACGACGATCCCAAGGAAGGCAATGACCGATCCGATCACCTGCCAGGCTCCCATCGGCTCATTCAGGATGAAACGGGCGAGGATCATGGTGATGATCGGGATCAGGGCCACAATGATGCCGGCCGTGGTGGCGTCGGCATATTCGAGCCCGACGAAAACCATGCCCTGACAGATCGCGAGCCCGATGCCGCCGACGAAGAGGAGTTCGAGCGGACGTGCCCGCACGAGCGCGGCCATAGAACTGAAATGGCCTCGCACGGTCGGCACCAGGATCGCCCAGGCGATCAGCACGCGCCAGAAGCAGAGCGCCCAGGGCGGCATCTCGGAAGAGACCCATTTTGCTGCGATATAGACGCCGGCCGACAGGAGCCAGCAGAGGACCGCCACGGAATAGCCGACTGCAACCGAACTGCCCGTCGACTGTTCCGTCCCGCCGCTATCGACTGCCAAGACATTTATCGCCATGACTCATTTATGCCACAGTTTCGGCAGCCTGCACAGATGATGACACCAGACTCGACTGCCAGTAGCGTCGGTTCCGGCGGGGCGCTTTAAGTCGCCAGGTGTTTGTTGATGAACGCGCCAGCCGAGGCGATCGCCATTCGCCCTGAAATCAGCCGTGCCGCCCACAGATGCCAGGCGTGGATCATGTGTGGCCAGATCTCCAGGTTCGTCGCCACGTCGACCGCCCCGAGCCGGCGGGCGATCCGCACTGCATCGTCGAGTAGTGTCTCGGCCGAACCAACCTGGATGAGGGTCGGTGGGAGCCCTGCAAGATCGGCATGGAGCGGCGAAGCGAGCGGATCGCGAGCGCTGGTCCCACCGAGATAGGCGTCCGCGAGCTCTTCGAGATAGTCGCGGTGAATCAGCGGATCGACGGCGTCCTTCTCGTCGATGCTTGCACCGGTCATTTCGAGATCGACCCATGGCGAAACCAACCAAGCGCAACCGGGCAGCGGTTTGCCAGCGTCACGCAAACGTATCATAGTCGCCAGCGTCAGCCCACCGCCAGCACTGTCGCCGCCAATCGCAATTGACGCCGCGGGGACCCCGTGAGCGAGCAGGAACTCAAACGCGGCAAGCCCATCGTCCAGCGCAGACGGGAACGGGCTCTCGGGCGCGAGCCGGTAACCGAGTGCAAGTGTGCGGACGCGTGCGGCGCGACCTGTCTCGGCGACCATCCTGCGATGGCTTTGGATCGATCCAGAGCAATAGCCGCCGCCATGGAAAAACAGCAGCGTCTTGGCGGTGTCGCTTTCCGGTGCCAGCGACCATTCTGCCTCACACATGCCGACCATTTGACGCTCGAAATGGATATCGGGTGCGATCGGATCTGCGGCTGCCACGAGATCGAGGCGCTGGCGACGTTCGGCGAGGCTCGTGGGCCGCGGACGGGATTGCAGCAGCGCCCTAACCGTATCGATCTCGTTCTCGTACATTGTCGCTACCTTCCGGGACCAGCGTTTAAAGATCATCAAAAACGATCGCCTTCTCGGTGATCGTTCTTGGAAGACAGCGGAAAAGATAGCACAAGACCAACAGGTTTGAACGGCCCTGACACCGTGGTTCGTTGCCTAACATTTCTCAAGTCCAAAGCGTCTGTTCAATGTCGAAAGCAATGATAATCCTGGCTTTGAAAAGGCTGATAATGGCGGCTTTTTATTGTAGCCTTGCTGCATCAACGGCAAGAGAGCTTTGAACTTTTTGCAGATCGTGGCTTTTGCACCCTCAATCCGAAGCGGAAACTGCGCTAGTCCTCCGTCAAGCCCGCATTGGCGAGATCGGCAAAGCAGCGGTTCAATATATCGCGGTTACTTCCCTGTCGGCCTACCGCTTCACACATCCGCACTGACCGAGAAATACGACTTGAAGTCTGCTATTCTATGGGCACCACGCAACAAGAGGAGTGCCTACGATGACGATCGCAAGGAAACTTCAGGACTATATCGACGGCGCAGGTATCGCCTACGACACCGTCGCTCATCACCGCACAGCAACAACCAGCCAGTCGGCGCAAGCAGCGCATGTTCCGGGCAGCAAGCTGGCCAAATCCGTGGTTGTACATCACGAAATGGGGTACGTTCTAGCTGTTGTTCCGAGCACGCACCGGATCGAGCTCTCCACATTGCAGGATGTGATTGACCGGCGTCTTGGTCTCGCCTCGGAGGAGGAGGTCAGCTCGCTTTTCGCCGATTGCGACATCGGTGCAGTGCCGCCCATTGGATCGGCGTACGATGTGCCGGTGGTTCTCGACGAGAGCCTCGGCAACGTCAGCGACGACGTCTATTTCGAAGGCGGTGACCACAAGACACTGGTGCATGTCAGCGGACCTAACTTTCGCAGCCTTATGAAGGATGCGCGGATCGCCCGCTTTAGCCACCGAGCGTAGATGTCACGATCATGGACCGCGCTTCGCGGCAATTGATGGTCGCTACCGGCAGCTGATCGAAGCATCCGGCGCGCCCATTAGTGGTCGGCAGCGTTCCATGAGCCCCGCCAAAACTTATTTGCGCGACGCACGCAACGAGGGGCCCGCTACGCCTCAATCGCTATGAGAGACTGCGCGCTGGTTGTCGAAGATGGCGAGCGGCCGCCAAGAACTGTTTCAAACCACTGACGCGGTAGTTCGAAATATTCTAAGCACGTCGGACTGCGCCTTTTGTAGTAGATCGGCTGTTCCTTCTGATTCCATCAAGCTGCACCTCCCATCGCGTTGGCACTGCAAGACGTAACGAAATTGTCTTCCCATGTGACAAGCAGACTATCTGGTTTGTGGGTGACATCGCAACGGTGCCATTATCCATCCTGACATGAATGGGCCGACAGCCATGATACTGTGAGCACGCGCCGCCTAGTGTTAACGACACCATTTGGCAGCCCGTGATGAAGTGAAGAGGAGACCAAGGGAGCTCGTCATGTCCAGGATCAACCGCCGCGCCTTGCTTCTTAACTCCGGCAGCGCCGTCATCGCTTCGACGGTTGGGGCAACGGCTCTAGCCACAGAGCCGCTAAGCCGGGACCACGGTTCGTCCAGCGGTCTGCGGGCGCTGATCAAGGCGCACAAGGCAACATACGCGGCGTTCGCCAAGGCAATCCACGAAATGGGCGGCAGTGACCGAGGCCACGACAGAGCGAGCTGGGCTGAGGAAAGGGCGCTGGTGGCTGTCTGCGCCTATCCCGCGATCAGCGAAGGTGATCGCCGGGCCAAGGCTCAATATCTTTTGAAGATTGAGGCGCGAGGCGAGCTCGACCTGTCAGAGCACATGCAGGCGCTTCTCCGCTCGACGATGTGGAAAGGATAGAGCCGGTTTCCGCGTCGCGTACTGGAACTCGTTGCCGGTAATTATCCCCATATGCGAGAAAATAATCTTCGGTGCAGGCCGGCGCAGCTGGAAGATTTGATGTTCAGCATGGACCTCGGGACAGAGAACACTCGCCGATGCCCTTAAGATCCGATGTTGCCATCTCCCCGAATTGAAAATTGCCTGCAATCAGGCTTGTGAAATTCTATCCACTTGCGTACGTCGTGGGCCGGTTGATGACCGCTCGACGAGGTGGCAGGCAAGTTCCACACGGCGCGGCGGCATCGGCAGACTGGATAGATTATCTCGCAAAAGATCAAGCGCTACTGAGCCGATTTCGCGCATGGGAATGTGCATGGTCGTCAGTGGTGGGTTCAAGAAAGCCGCCTGCGGCAGGTCATCCATTCCCATGACCGACACGTCGCCGGGCACCGAGAAACCCTTCTGTTGAACGCCCATCATAGCGCCGACTGCAAGACTGTCGCCGGCGGCAAGAACCGCCGTGAAATCCAGACCACGTGCGCTGATACGCGAAGCGATGGCCTGAGCCGCGAGTTCCGGCAACCAGTCTTCAACCGAAACGATGAGATCCTCATCTACGGATAGACCGCTGTGCCGCAAAGCGTCTTGCCAACCCTCGTAGCGCCGCTCTATCGTTCGCCGGCCCGGCCGCATCAAAAACAGGATGCGCTGGTGACCGAGATCAATCAGGTGATCCGCCGCCAGTCGCGCACTTGATCGATTGCAGGGCGTCACGCTGGAGAGCCTCATAAATGGATCGTCGCCGTTCAGAAGGACAATCGGCTTATCGAAGCCACGCGTCGCTGCAAGCATATCCTCGTCGTCCACGGTGAGAAAAAGAACACCCGCAACTTCAGGATCTTCACGCGCTTCTCTCAGCACTGCCAGTTCCTCGTTCCTGTCGGCGATCGGACGAGTAACGATCTCAAGTCCGAGCGCCAGTGCGCGCTCTTTCAGTCCCTCCAGGACGTAGAGCGTGAACTGATTGCGCACATAGTCAATCATGGCGGCGCTGGATGCTGCCAGAATGACTTTCTGCCCCGCTACAGCCGTCGGGATGACATAATTGCCGACCTTGGCTGCTTCAAGAATTTGCTGGCGGATCTCTGGCCGAACCCCTTTTTCGCCCGCCAAAGCACGCGACGCAGTGCTGAGGGACACGCCACAAGTTGCGGCGATGTCTACGAGGCGCACGCGCCGGCTCTTCTTCCCGCGCTTACCGGGCAATGGTTTGGCAGCCATTGTCGTATCTCCTTTTGCCGCAATTATGAAAAAAATTTTCAGATTGCGCAAGAAAAATCAACATGCATTATCTGGCTACAGAGCCGCCCGTAAGAGTGGACTGATTGGGAGGAGTACTATGGGCCCGAACGGCCGCGATATTCATATTGGTCTCGATCGCCTTGTCGCCGGAATGACCGGACTCAAGCATGACGGCCGCTTCCATGAACCGAATCTCGACGGCACTGCCGGCGACTACATCAGCTTCGACAGTTGGGAATGGCCGCAAGGCGTCGGACTCTACGGGCTGATCCGGCTTTGGCTGTTCACAGGGCGTGATGATCTTCGCTTGCTTGTGGAAAACTGGTACGCGGATCGGCTTGAGGGTGGACTACCGCAACTCAACGTCAACACGACAGCACCGATGCTTGGTCTTTCCGTTCTCTGGGCAAAGACGGGCGATCCACGCTGGAAGCCCCTGTTGGATGACTGGGCAAACCGTGTGATCACGGAAATGGGCCGGACGCCGGAAGGCGGCTTTGAACATCACGTGTCTGACAAGATCAATGACAACGAACTTTGGGACGACACGCTCTATATGGTCGCACTGTTCCTGGCCTCCTATGGCCAGGCAAGCGGGCGACAGGAACTGATCGATGAGGCGTCGCGGCAATTCCTTGTTCATGCACGCTACCTCGCCGACCCGCATACAGGCCTGTGGTTCCATGGCTGGACCTTCGACGGCAGGCACAATTTCGCTGGAGCTCATTGGGCGCGCGGCAATGCCTGGATCACGGCAGGCATCCTTGATTTTTTCGACCTGGCCGAGATGGCAAGACCAGTCAAGGACCACTTGCAGGGCGTTCTCCTTGCACAGGTCGATGCACTATTGCCGCTTCAGACTGCGTCTGGCGCATGGCACACGCTGCTTGACGACGCCACCTCCTATGAAGAGATCTCCGCAACGGCCGGCATCGGCTACGGCCTGTTGAAGGGTTACCGCCTTGGTATCGGAACGCCGGCATGGCGGACGGGGGGCCTGAAGGCGCTGCAGGCGGTGATGAACAATATCGATGAAACCGGCACAGTGCTCAATGTCTCCTATGGCACGCGCATGGGCCACGATCTCCAATTCTACAGAGATATCCCCATCCAGCCGACGGGCTACGGACAGGCCTTGGCGATCTTGTGCCTTTCGGAAGCATTGCAGCACGTTGGAGCAGAAGGACAAACGGCATGACGATGAAGGTTTTGTACGGGGCTGCGCCAGAGGATATCAAGAGCTATGACACGGAGCGCCTCCGCAGTGAGTTCCTGATCACCGACCTGTTTGCGGCGGACACCGTCAGTTTCACCTATACGCATGTCGATCGCCTCATCCTCGGCGGCGCTATGCCAGTTTCAGAGAGCCTGTCCTTCGGATCCGGGATCGACATCGGCACGCGTTATCTCTTGTCGGCGCGCGAATTGGGAATCGCCAATCTCGGCGGAGCGGGCACCGTCACTGTAGATGGCAAGGTTTTCACATTGCAGAACCGTGACGTTCTTTATGTGGGTCGGGGCGCCAAGGAAATAACCGTGGCGAGCCTCTCGGCCAACACCCCTGCCCGGTTCTACATGAACTCGGTGCCGGCCGGTGTCGACCTCCCACATCGACTGATACCCAAGGCTGAGTCAAAGCCGCTCGAACTTGGCGATGCGCGCCGATCGAACAAGCGCCGCCTCGCCATGTATATCCATCCGGAAGTTGCGCCATCATGCCTGCTGTTAATGGGCATTACGGATCTTGCCGAAGGCAGCGTGTGGAACACCATGCCGCCGCACCTGCACGAGCGGCGGATGGAAGCCTATTGCTACTTCGACATGGCGGGCGAGGACCGCGTCATCCACCTGATGGGCCGCCCCGAAGAGACCCGTCATCTACTTGTTGCCAACGGCGAGGCAGTGCTTTCTCCCGCCTGGTCGATCCACATGGGTGCCGGGACCGGCCCTTACGCTTTCGTCTGGGGCATGACTGGCGAAAACCAGGAATACAACGACGTGGCCCCGGTAGCGCTGGCAGATCTGAAATGAACGACACCAAATCCCACATGAAGAGAGCCCTGAAGCCAGGTGAGGCGATTCGCTACTGGCAGCTCGGGGCTATCGCAGAAGAGCGTTTCGATGTTCCGGACACCCCGATGAAGGGTGAAATGGATCCCTTCTTCTTCCTGACCAAGCACAAGAATTTCATCCCGCATGAGTATCCCTGCCGTACGATTTTTGCCGAGCGCTATCGCGGTCAACGGCCCGATGCCCGTGGCTCTTTCGACGCAGCGCGGTGGTGGCTACCCTTCGGCTCGCCGCGGCTCGATCTGTCAGGCTTCTGGTTCCGTCCGACGCGGCTCGCCACGTGGGCACGCACTTTTATACACGCCGAAGTCGCTGGTGCTGCCAAGGTGCGGCTCGGCACTTGCGGGGGTGCGGTCCTCTGGTTAAATGGCACCGAAGTTGCCTGGATGGCACCCTACAACCGCAATCTCGAGGCGAAATCCGAGTACGACCTGCAGCTTATGGCGGGTCTGAACGAGATCACCATTTTCTTCGACGATCTGGCCGAACGTGATGCACGCTATTTCTTCCAGCTCGACTATCTGTCCGGCCCCACTGCGAGCGTAGTGGTGCCGGTTCCCTGCGCAAGTGGGGTAGCGGAGAATATAGAAGCCGCGCTCGACGGTATGCATTTCGACCGCACCGCCTATTTCGATGGCGACATCACCCTGCTTTTTGCCACCCCACTGCCCGTCGACGTGGGGGTCAATGTCGCAGTCGAAGGTGACTTTATGTCAACCGAACGTTTTGACCTCGACTTGGTGCTGAGAGCTGGCGACGCGCGTCTGACCATTTGCCCGTCGGAAAAGGCGCCCGCTGACTTTCGCCATTTCCGTATTACGCTGGACGCTGGCGGCTTTGTCGCCACCCGCTCGCTGGGCGTCGAGATCTGCCATACCGGCCGCCAGGGAGCCGCCCCCGCCGCGCTTGCCGACCGGATCGCGGAAACACTGGACGAAATATCGCAATTTTCCGAACGCGACACGGTTCGCGCCTTCGCACGTCTGGCAAGTGGCCGAGGCGGTGCTGACACCGATGCCATGATCGAAGAAATCCTGCCGTCGATTGAAGATTGTCATGACTGCGCCGATTTCTCGATTGTTCCGCTGATCTGGGCACGCTCGGTCTGGGGCGCGGATATCAACGAAACGACGCGTAACCGCATCGATCAGGCGATCCTCAACTATCGCTATTGGATGGACGAGCCCGGCAACGACGTGCAGTGGTATTTCTCTGAAAACCACGCACTCCTGTTCCATACCTCGGCCTATCTTGCCGGGCATCTCCTAGCTGGCTCGACCTTCGCGCGCTCCGGCCGCAAGGGCGAGGCGCAGAGCAAAATCGGAGCCACTCGCGTGCGTGCGTGGCTTGACCATTTCGAGGCCTGGGAAATGGCGGAGTTCAATTCCGCGCCCTATTTCCCTATTGATCTCAAGGGCCTGACCGCACTCGCCGCCCTCTCGCCCGACACCGACATCGCAGATCGCGCCAGGAACGGCATCGTGCGTCTATGCGAGATCATCGCCCGCTCGGCCCATCACGGGATGGTCACGGCAGCGCAGGGCCGCTCCTATGAGCACACGCTATGCGCGGGCCGCTCGCTGGAGCTTTCCGGTGTTGCGCGCCTGTTCTGGGGCAGAGGTTGGTATGGCCGCCGCGTCCACGCCTTGCCGCAGCTTGCCGTCTGCCTGCGCGATCATGGCCTGATCGTGCCGGAAGCCTTGCAGATGATCGCTTGCCATCAGGCTGATCAACACCAGGAATGGCGTTTCGCGCAGGGAGAGAACAGCTTTGCCGCACTCTACCATTACAAAGGCCGCGATTTCGCCATGGGATCGGCTGCACACTATCGCTGGAACGAATGGGGCTACCAGGAGACCATCCTGCACCTGCGGCTTGGGAAGCGTCCCGAAGCCGCAATATGGATCAATCACCCCGGCGAGACAATTCAATTCGGGTACGGTCGACCCTCATATTGGGGCGGCTGCGGCACCCTCCCCCGCACGCACCAATATCGAGGCCTGGCCGTGCTCGATTTTTCCACGTTCGACGAGCAACCGGATTTCACCCACGCCTGGTTCCCTGTCGCCGAATTCGACGAAACCATAGTCAACGGTAATCTTGCACTCGCCCGCAGTGGGCAAGGTGCGGTATTATTGCAAGGAAGCTCGGAACTTTTAGCTATCAAGGATGGCCCGTCCGCCAACGCGGAACTGCGCCAATATGGCCGCAAGACACGCTGGATCGTGCGCGTCTGCGCGGCGCCGGACCTGAAGACCGTCAAAGCCAGGTTCGCAGGTCTCGCCATTAGCGAGGGCACAGACGGCACGCTGGTGATCGAGGATCCCGACTACGGCATTGTCAAATTTCATCGAGACGGGTCAATGGAGGCTGAGGGCCGGGCCATTTTGCCGAAGGATTTCACGATTGCCGGCGAGGTAACCATGCTGGCTACCAAGTAACGGCGGAGAAGCCGGCCCTGGAGGCAGGCACACCGTTTATCTACGAGCGGGAGAAGGCTCGTCCATAAGAGGAGGAAGATTATGACCAAGACAAGTACGATGCTAGCTGCATTCGCTATCGGACTTTTGGCGTCGACGGCGGCCATGGCTGGAGACGTCCGCATCATGTGGTATTCCGATGGTGTGGAGGGCGAGGTCCTGAAGGATCTCCTCGGCCGTTTCATGAAGGAAAATCCCGGGATCAACGTCATTCTCGACAATGTTTCCTATAGCGTGGTGCGCGAGCAGCTACCGGTCCAGCTGGAAGCGGGCGATGGTCCGGATATAGCGCGCGTGACCAATTTGAAGGCGTTGAGCCAACACTGGCTCGATCTGCGCCCGCTGGTCGCCGACACAGCCTATTGGGACAAGAATTTCGGTGGGCAGGCGGACTGGATGCGTCCTGACGGTTCGAACCAGATTTCCGGTTTCATGACCCAGATTACTCTGACAGGCGGCTTCGCCAACAAAACGCTGTTCGACCAGGCCGGTGTCGCCATTCCGGCCAAGGACGCAACCTGGGACGACTGGGCAAAGGCTGCGAAACAGGTTGCTGAAAGCCAGAAGGTGCCGTTTCCGATGGCGCTTGACCGCTCGGGCCACCGGCTGACCGGGCCCAACCTTTCCTATGGCTCCAACTATATTGGTCCGGATGGCAAACCCGCCCCGCTCGATGACGGTGCCAAGAACTTCATCACCAAGTTTGTTGGTTGGGTCACCGACGGAACAATGAGCAAGGACGTCTGGGTGTCAGCCGCTGGTTCGACCTATCGCGCCGGCGCAGATGACTTCATCAATGGCCAGCTCGTCTATTACTATTCCGGCTCCTGGCAAGTGCCAAACTTCTCCACGAAGATCGGCTCGAACTTCGATTGGGTTGCGACCGGCAGCCCTTGCGGATCCGCAAATTGCACTGGGATGCCAGGTGGCGCCGGTCTCGTGGCAATCAAATACACGAAGAACCCGAAAGAGGTCGCCAAGGTCATGGATTATCTGGCGCGCGAAGACATCGTAAAGGAATTCTCAGAACGCACGCTGTTCCTGCCAGCGCACAAGGGCGTGATCGAAAAAGGGCTCGATTTCAAAACCGATGACGAGCAGGCAAAGGCGGCTCTCAACACCTTTGTGTCGTCAACGTCTTCCCTGTCGGATCTCGCGCAAAAGTTGCCGGGCTGGTATTGGTCGGACACCATCTATGGTGCCCTGGTCACCCGCGTAAGCCAGGCGGCAGCAGGCGAACTCAAACTTGACGAAGCATTTTCGCGTATCGACGCGGATATTGCAGCCAAGGTCAAAGACTCCGGTCTTTAACGATCGATACGCGTGCCAAGGGCGACAGCGCCAAGAACTGCTGTCGTCCCGAACTCTCATAAGGTCGCCGGAAACCACGCCACCCGCATCCGGTGCAGTGAAGACTTGAGACGCAATTTGTGGGTTGAATCAGCGACAATGGATGATGCCGGTTTCGGCTTGGCGGAGGGAAGCGAACAATGATGGCAGATATTCCCGGAAAGACCAATTTAAGCATTGGCGAAATCATTATGCTTCCGGTTCGCTTTGCAATGGGGCTCATCGATTTTCCGTTGCGCTGGCTGCAGCGGACGACCGGAATCGGCGGCATGGCGACCTTTTTCCTCCTGCCCAATATGCTGATATTCGGCATCTTTGTCCTCCTGCCGTTTTTCATCAACTTTGCCTATTCGATGACGGGCGGCACCGCCCTATTTCTGCCGGACCGCAATTTTGTCGGCATGGGTCAATATTCCCGGCTCGTCGACTGCTCCAACTATCTCGATCCGAACAGCTGCGCCGAAGACACATTCTGGACTGCCGTGGGCAACACGGGGTGGTTTGTCGTGCTCCAGGTCACCTTGATGATCGGCTTCTCGCTCGTAACCGCTCTAATCCTCAATCGCGACCTTATGGCACGCAGTTTCTGGCGCGCAATGTTCTTCTTTCCCGTGTTGCTGTCACCGGTGGTCGTCGGCCTCATCTGGAAATGGATCCTGCAACGTCAGGGTCTCTTGAACTTCGGTCTCTACGGCTTCGGCTTCGAACCCTATGCCTGGCTGAACGACCGCAACTGGTCATTTGCTGCGACAGTCGGCGTATCGATCTGGGCACATATGGGATTCTACACCCTAATACTTCTGGCCGGACTCCAGGCTATTCCAAAGGATCTTTATGAAGCTGCAGAGATGGACGGTACAAGGCCGACGCGTGCATTTCTGCGTATTACGTTGCCACTTCTGGCACCCAACCTCCTCGTCGTGATCGTTCTTGTCTTGATACGGGCGGTACAAATATTCGATGAGGTCTATGTCCTCACAGGTGGAGGCCCAGGGACCAGCACCTTGTACCTCACCCAGTATATCTATGAGACCGGCTTCGCCACGCAGCTTCGCAATCCGGGACTGGCTGCTGCAGCTTCAATCCTGATGGGCGTGGTTCTTGTCGTCCTGACACTGCTGCAACTCGGTCTCAGCCGGTCAAGCGAAAAGAACGGAGGCCGCAAATGAGCCGTGTCGCGCAATTCCTTTTTCGTCGCAGAGGAGGCAAGGGCTGGCATTGGACGGATATCGTGACCTGGGTCTGGCTCGTAGGGGGCCTGTTCATCATGTTTGGTCCCGCGGTCTGGCTCGTCGGCTCGTCCTTCAAGTCGCCTGCAGCGCTTGCAGAGTTTCCCCCGACCATATTGCCCTACGTGACCCAGAAAGTGACCGTCGAGGGGTTCGACAAACCACTCGATCTTTATGAAGTGACGCTACCAGACGGCGTCAAGGCAAAGCTCGCCGAAGTTCGGCGTATTGGCGTTGTCAGCCAGATGATCGATCCCGGCAATCCGGGAGAGGTCATCAAGGTGAACATCTCGCAACGCTCGCCGGTTCGCGAGATGTCCTTCGCTTCGGAGAATTACACCGAACCGTTCACGCACTTCGACTTTGTGCGGTACCTTTGGAATTCGGTCTTCGTGACGGTGGTGGCCACCCTGATCACTCTGGTCGTCAATTCAATGGCCGCCTTTGCGCTCAGCAAATATGAGTTTCGTGGTCGGACGGTAGCCATGCTTGTCATCCTGGCGACACTGATGGTGCCCCTTTCGGTCATCATGGTGCCGCTCTATTCGATTGTCTCGGCACTCGGCCTCTTCAACAACCTCTGGGGCGTAATTCTGCCGACCGTCGCGACGCCGACCGGCGTCTTTATCCTTCGCCAATACATGCTGACCATTCCTGATGAACTGGTCGATGCCGCCCGCATGGACAAAGCGTCGGAATGGCAGATTTACTGGCGTATCATCTTGCCCCTGACGGCGCCGGCTCTCGCCGTTCTCGCGATCTTTTCTGTAGTCTGGCGCTGGAATGACTTCCTATGGCCACTGATCGTGTTGTCGCGGAAGGAACTTTACACCTTGCAGGTTGGGCTCAGCATCTATTCGGGCGAGCTGAACGTGCAATGGCACTTCATCCTTGCCATGACTGTCGTGACCATGATCCCGGTCGTGCTGGTCTTCATCTTCCTGCAGCGCTTCATCACCACCGGCATCGCCGGAACCGGACTGAAATAAAGGGGATATTCATGGGCCATATCAAGCTTACCAATGTCGCAAAGTCCTTCGGCAGTGTCGATGTGCTTCATGATATCAATCTTGAGATAGCGGACAGCGAATTCGTCGTATTTGTCGGCCCCTCCGGTTGCGGCAAGTCCACCTTGCTCCGGATGATCGCCGGTCTTGAGCGGCCGACCAGCGGTGAACTCGCTATTGACGGAAAGGTGGTTAACACCGTTCCCGCCGCCGACCGCGGGCTGGCGATGGTTTTTCAGTCCTATGCCCTCTATCCCCACATGAGCGTTCGCCAGAACCTCGCATTCGGCCTGGAAAATACCAAGATGCCGACGGCGGAGATAGCGGAGCGCATCGGAGAGGCGGCACGCATGCTCGAGATCGAGCCCTATCTCGAGCGAAGGCCGGGCCAGCTTTCGGGCGGTCAACGCCAACGCGTCGCCATCGGCCGGGCAATCGTACGCCGACCGGTCGCCTTCCTGCTCGACGAGCCACTTTCCAATCTCGATGCTGAACTTCGTGGCTCCACGCGCGCGGAGATTGCCGCGCTCCATGCAAGGCTTTCAGCCACGATGATCTATGTGACACACGATCAGGTCGAGGCCATGACACTCGCCGACAGGATCGTGGTGCTTCGTGCTGGTCGTATCGAACAGATCGGCACGCCGCTGGAACTCTATAATTCGCCGGCCAACCGCTTTGTTGCCGGCTTCATCGGCTCGCCGCACATGAATTTTCTCGAAGGCACGGTAGAATCGCTCCAGTCGAGCAAGGCGGTCGTGGCATTGATCGGTGGACATCGGTTGGAAGTACCAGCTGACGGCACGAGCATCGCCAAGGGCGCACGCGTGACCTTAGGTGTACGCCCTCAGCACATCTCGATTGGCGGCGCCACGCACGGCATTCCAGCAAAAATAAAACTGGTAGAAGCGCTCGGCTCCGAGACCGTTCTCCATACCGACGTCGCCGGCCAGAAGGTGTTAGTGGTTGCTTCAGGGCAATACGATCTAATGCCGGGTACTGATATTCGCTTGTCGCTATCGACGGCGCCGCTTCACGTATTCAACGAAAAGGGTCTCCGCTTTGGCCACACCGTTTGATCTTTCAGGTAAGGTTGCGCTTGTGACTGGGGCGAGGACAGGCCTCGGCAGAGGGATGGCGCTGGCATTGGCCGGAGCGGGAGCCGACATTGCGGCCCTCGGTTCAACGACGATGCCGGAGACTGCGGAACTGGTTCAGCAAGCCGGCAGACGCTTTCATGCGCTTCAAGTCGATCTCGCCAAGCGGTTCGATCCAGCGGCGATCGTCGATGAAGTCGTCTCCAGGCTGGGGGCTATCGACATCCTCGTCAACAATGCCGGGATCATTCGTCGCGCCGACCTTCTCGACTATTCCGAAGAGGATTGGGATAGTGTCATCGATGTCAATCTGAAGGCCGCGTTTCTGTTGTCACAAGCAGCGGCCCGTCACATGATCCAGAGCAGCCGCTCAGGGCGTATCATCAATGTCGCCTCCATGCTGACTTTCCAGGGTGGCATTCGTGTACCGGCATATACTGCTTCCAAACATGGAATCGCCGGGTTGACCAAGGCCATGGCGAACGAGCTTGCGCCGCACGGAATAACGGTCAATGCAATTGCACCCGGCTACATGGCCACCGATAACACCGAAGCGCTTCGAAAAGACCCGGAGCGCAACAGTCAGATTTCCGCACGCATCCCGATGGGACGATGGGGTACTCCTGACGACCTTGATACCTCGGTGCTGTTCCTTGCCGCTCCAGGCTCGAGCTATGTAACCGGCACCATCCTGCCGGTCGATGGCGGCTGGCTCGTGCGGTAATGCGAGACCGCCGATGACTGTTTCCATCCAACGGGTGAAGGCTCTCTTGTGCATGGCGGAAACGTCACTGGAACTCGTGACGGAGGACGCCGGAGTCACGTTGTGGAGCGGCTTCGTTTCCGCCTTCCCGACGGATCGCAGGTTCGTGCTTTCCTGACACGACCTATTGACATCCAAGTGTCGCGGCCGGCTATCCGCTATGCCCATGCACATGGCGGACGCTATGAGATCGGCGCGAGTGAGCTTGTCGCTGCCGGCTGCCCAATGTCAAAAAATGCCAGCGTGAAATGATAAGTTAACGTCCAGAACCAAGGGCGTATCCTAACCGCAGACCACGTTCCCGAATGTCTCACTTATCTGTTCAGGTCACAGGAAAACGCTCGCGGGCGTACTAGACAGTGGCACCAGCTTGTGGCGGGCATGGGCCGAGGGTGGTCAGGAACTCGCAACGTGGCTCGTAACGCTGGCATTGTTGTACGAAGTATCCGGAATACCATCCCGCTATAGAGGATGGCAGCGGGGAGCGACGCAAGCATTAAGGGTTTTATACAGTGCAAGCTCAGAGGAATCGGGTTTACTGATCCCAAATCACAACAGTCTGAGCAGAACAAGACACAACGCCGCTACGGCAATGGCCATGACTGATGCTTTCCAGACATGGGCGCTGAAGGCCATCGTTCCGAAAATTGACGCATAGACAGCCTTGGCCAGCGTGTTGGACAGGACAGCAATGGCGATCGCCAGGAAAGCGGTCTGTGCCGAAAGGCTCGGCAGCAGTCCCGAAACCGCAACCGTCACTGCATCAACGTCGGCAAGGCCTGACAGACCCGAGGCGACGAGCAAGCCGGCGTCGCCAAAAACCTCGCTCGCGGCGCGGGCCAGAAATCCGACACCCACGAGAACAAAAGCCATCTTGACCACCTCATTGAGATCAAAGGGATTCTTCGGGAGGACCTCCTCATGCTTGGGCGCACTTCGCCGGGCAAGCAGGACAGCATAGACAAGCATGACGGCTGCACCCGCAAACAGCACCGGAAGAAGCTGTGCAGCAAGTGGCCGTACCAACATCATGACCAAAAAGCTGGTTCGGACCATAGAAACGGCGCCGGCACTGATGGCACCCGCAGCAAGGGGTCTCGCCAGGTCGTCACTCGTCGAGCGCCTAGCGTTGGAAATCGTCGCTGCCGTGGAGGAGATCACGCCGCCAATCGCACCGGCGACAATCTCGCCGCGCGCACTGCCAAGCAGGCGTACAGCGATGTAACCGCAAAAGGAGATTGCAGCCAGGACAATGATCATGATCAGGCTTTTCGAGGGTGATACACCGCCGAATGGTCCGACGGGTTCGGCTGGGACAATGGGAAGAACAACGAAGGTCAACGCCAGCAGGATCACCGCCGAGCGCAGTTCGGACCAGCGCAATTTCCGCATGGAGGCGTGGAGGAAATCCCGGCTTGCAAGCACTGCGACGAGAACCACGCCACCAGCGGATGCCACGGTCATGCTCCCGAGAACCGCCACACTTGCAAGAGCGAATGTCAGCACGGCAGCAACCACCGACGTCGCGCTGTAGTTCTTCTCTGCGATCGCCTCGCGCAACTGAAACACTGCGAACACGGCTGTTAGGGTCACCAGGAATCCGACGAGGACGACTCCCGGGATCCCGCCGGGACGTGCAAGAAAATGTTCGAGCAATCCGGCGACGCCGCCGAGCAGGCCAATCAGCGTGAAGGTACGAATACCGGCGGTACGGCTGCCTTCCTCCTCATCCTTTTCACGCCAATGCCGTTCGATACCAACCGCAGCGCCGATAGCAATCGCCAACCCCATGCGTTGAAAAATTTCGATATCATCCATAGCCGCAATATCCGCAGCGTATTGGCTATCCGTCAATCTCCAATTGTTTCGCGGGGCGCTTGAGCGGATTGTACCTTCGGCAGCATCCTGGGCGACACCATGACATGCTAGCAAGAGGTATCTATTGATACGCCGGTCGATGCTGCTTCGTCGACTCGAAGTCAAACGCTGGAGTGACTTATCCGAAGGCTCCGGCCGGCTTGAATGGTTCGAGACATCCAAATCAATCGCCTTACGGGCATCGCGATTGCCACTGGCGACCTTTGCAGGTCATCAATCATCAGAGTGCGCACGTTGCAACGGCATAGTTTGTGATAGGGCTGTTCAATTCACGTGGCTGTCACCGATCCATTGTACTTCTCGGTAACGACATGACAGTGACGGAGCGTGAAATGTTCGCAGATCTCAAATTGGCAACCACCATTGCCGCCTTGATGGTGGTAGTTGCCTTCCCCGCCCTCTCGCAAACCGCTGATACCGGGGACACGATCAGCGAAAGGGTCAAGACCTTGGACAGGGGAACCGTCTGGAAGGCCGTCGGGCAAATCCAATTGTCCTTTCCGACGTTTCACCCACAGGGAATGGTGAAGATCGGTGATTTTTTCTACATCACGTCTGTGGAGATCACCAAGCCTACCACGAAATACGACACGTCGCAGGGCGGTTATGATCGCGATACGGGAGAAGGCAAGGGTCATCTCTTCAAGGTCGATTCAAACGGCAATCTCGTCGAAGATGTGATCCTAGGCGAAGGCTCGATCTATCATCCGGGTGGAATTGACTTCGACGGAAAAGCGATTTTCGTACCGGTTGCCGAATACAGGCCGAATAGCGTGTCCATCATCTACAAAGTCGATCCCCAGACAATGAAGCCGCAGGAAGTTTTTCGCTACAGGGACCATCTTGGCGGCGTAGTCCACGACAGCGAGAAGAAGACCTTGAACGCAGTCAGCTGGGGATCGCGGCGCTTCTACGCCTTTACACTTGACGAGAACGGACAGGTGACGAACGCCGATGTTGACCGTGGACAGTTGGCCACGCTGAACCCGGCCCACTATATCGATTATCAGGATTGCAAATATCTTGGCCACAGCGAAATGCTCTGTGGTGGGTTGACCAACTATCAGGTCAAGAAGGATGGCCCGAAATTCGCGCTGGGCGGTCTCGAGATCATCAATCTTGCTTCCGGTCACCCTGTTTACCAAATTCCGGTCCAGCTCTGGACGGAGTCCGGGCTTCCCATGACACAAAACCCGTTCTGGATCGAACCAACAGACAATAGCCTGATGGCCTATTTCGCACCAGAAGATGATAAATCGACCATCTACATTTACGAAGCGCAGGGGAGATAACACGACCTCGCACTTGTCAGCGCAATCGCGGCGTAGCGGCAGTGGCGATTGATGCGATACCTCCTGCAGCCTGACCGCTGCTTGTGCGGACTAAGTGTGCATACCAACTACCCGCAAGGCAGATGAGGCGGCCCGTTCCCGACAGATTGGGTGGGGGTGTCAATCCAAAGTTCCCCGGCGCCCCTTGAGGGCGCGTTTGGGATTTGGATCGAGAGCTGAGCGACAAGGCCGACGGTTTACAATTCTGCTTTTATGAAGATACCCGATTCCTTCGCCTGCATCGATAAAAGCTTCGCGCGCAACGCGAATACCTTCTACCCTTTCTAATATGTCCAGACAATCGATATCGACGTCCTTCTGAACAACGGAACTCGCGTCCAATTGTGTCACCTCAAAAATTTGCGACGGAACCCCAAACACACCATTACCGCGATGACATAACTAAGATGGCATTGCATGTGGTGTGTCGCCGTCGTACCGTGTAGCAGCGTAAAGTGCTCAGTGCATGGCCGGAGCCAAAGTCCGGTCGCGCGTTTCAACCCGTTGAATGAGTAGTCGCGGATCATGGAACTTATCGTCGCCCTTGGCCTGATCGCCTTCAAGGTCGCGTTGCTGATTGCGATCCTGCTGCTGCTGCCCTTGCCGCTAACCTGGCTGGAACGCAAGATTGCCGGGCACATGCAGCAGCGGATGGGGCCGATGCGCGTGGGTTGGCACGGGCTGTTGCAGCCGGTGGCGGACGGAATCAAGCTCTTAACTAAAGAGGACCACATCCCGGCCGAGGCCGACCGCTTCCTGTTCAAACTGGCGCCAATCCTGGCGCTCGCCCCGCCTTTTGTGGTGTTCGTCGCGATCCCCTTCGGCGAAACCGTCTCGATCCTCGGCGCCGAGATCACACTCTACGTCTCCAACATGAATGTGGCGCTCCTTTTCGTCTTGGCCGTGATCGGCCTCGAAGTCTATGGCGTCATCTTCGGCGGCTGGGCCGCTAACAGCAAATACGCTGTCCTTGGCAGCCTCAGGACCTGCGCGCAGATGATCAGTTACGAGATCCCGATGGGGTTCGCGGTCATCGGCGTCGTAATGTTGGCGCAATCCATGAGCCTGCTCGATATCGTGCGGGCGCAAGCCGATGTCTGGAACATCGTATACCAACCGGTCGGCTTCTTCGTGTTCTTCGTCGCCGGACTGGCCGAAGCACAGCGCATTCCCTTCGACCTGGCGGAAGCGGAAGGCGATTTGGGGGCCGGCTTCCATACCGAATACAGCGGTATCCGCTTTGCGTTCTTCATGATCAGCGAATACGCCATCATGTTGCTGGTATCGGTGTTGGTGGTGATCCTGTTCTTTGGTGGCTGGAATGGCGTACTCATCCCCTTGCCACCGCTCCTCTGGTTTGTGCTCAAGGTCGCGTTCTTCGTCTATTTGTTTATATGGTTCCGCTTCACTTTCCCCCGCTACCGCTACGACCAACTGATGGCGATCGGATGGAAAGTCTTGCTTCCTTTGTCGATGGCGAACATAATAATAACCGGTATTGTTTTCTTTTAGGGGCCGCAACGGCTCCTAGCGGGGCGGCGATGTCGCGCGTACGGGAAAGAGTCGGAACATGGATCGGATGGGCGTTCTTTGCCGATCTGGCGAGCGCCTTGGGTCTGACTTTCGGCTACATGTTCTCCAGATCCGTGACCATGCAGTATCCGGACAAGGAAAAATGGTTGCCCTACTCGCGTTACCGCGGGCATCACTTCCTGAAACGCGACCAAGAGGGCGAGATCAAATGCGTGGCCTGCGAACTTTGCGCGCGGATTTGTCCCTGCGACTGTATCGAAGTCATCCCCTACGAGGACGAGAAGGGCAACCGTCGCCCGGCAAAATTCGAAATCGACATGGCCCGGTGCCTATTCTGCGGGCTGTGCGAGGACGCCTGCCCGGCGGACGCGATCGCGCTTGGCCAACAGTACGAATTCTCTAGTTTTTCCTCGCGTGACCTGGTGATCGGGCGTGACAATCTGCTCGGCAAGCCGGGCAAGGCGACGACCGGCGGCGGCGTAGTCGCTGCGCGACTGAACACCGAACAGGACGTTTTAGTCGAGACGAGCGAGCCGCAGGGGTACAACTGGTGGCGGAATATCCGGCAAATGTGAACGCGCGCCTGCCGTCAAGCCGGAGCGCGCAGACAGGAGGCTCAGATGCATGTCTGCCAAATCTTGAAGGCCAAGTCTCCCGAGCTCATCTCGGTCACACCGGATCAGCCGATGGTAGAAGCCCTGCGGCTGTTTCGGGACAACAACATCGGCTTCGTGGTCGTCAGCCGTTCGCCCGGGGAGTGCCTGGGCACGCTGTCGGAGCGCGACTGCTGCTATGCGGTGGCTGAATACGGAACCGAGGCGCCCAAAATGCGGGTCGCCGACATCATGAACCGCAGTGTGGCGACCTGTTCGACACAGGATTTTCTGCCCTTTGTGATGGCGATCATGACCGAGCGGCGCACGCGCCATGTGTTGGTCATGGATGGCGGCGCGCCTGTAGGCGTGGTGAGCATTGGCGATGTGGTCAAGCACCGGCTCGACGAAGCGCTCCGCAACGAGCAGGCGCTACATGAATACATTGCCGGGACCGCTCATCACTGACGTGGCCAGCTTGAGGTGCAGGCGCGGGGTCAGAGCAGGCTACAGTGGGGCCTCGCAAATACCTCAGCTCAGATTCTCAGGCCCCGCCCCTACTGCGGCGACAGTGGCGATCTCGAAGGCCGCGTGCGCCTTTTGAACGTCCACCGGACATGGGTATTGGCCCCGCCGCATCAGTCCGTTGAGACGCAGGGCTCTGTAGTTTTCGGGAACGAACACGAGGCCCCTGGGAAACCGCTTGTTGACCTTGAGCTGTGCTGTGAGTTCGCTTTGGGCCGACCGCACGACCACCTGATCGCCATCCGAAAGCCCTAGCTGCACGGCATCCCGCGCGCCCATCTCGACATAGGGGTCATCGGCGACCGTATTCAGGATTTCCGAGTGCTCGGAAAGATATCCGTTGTGGAACAGGCAGTTGCCGGTGATCAGCATGAGCCGGTCGGTTGCGATGGGGGCAGGCGGGGGGGCGAAGAACTCGCGAACTGGCGGCACAAGGGCCGCCTTGGTGAATGCTCCATCGGCGCCAAGCCCGTCCTGCGTTAGCCCCTCGTAGGCCGGAACCAGCCGGGCAATCTCGTCGAAAATCTCGCGTTGAACCGATGTGCGCAATGCTGGATTGCGACGCGACGCGACGAAGTCGAAGACTGCCAGATTGCTCCGCACATCGAGGGCGGGTTCGCGGAACTTGCAGACCTTCTGGATCCGGCCTTCGTTGTTGGTGAAAGTGCCGGATTCCTCGCCATAACTCGCAGCGGGTAGCACCACATCGGCCAGGCCCGCAGTATCGGTGAGGAAGGCGTCCTGCACGATCAGGAGATCGGCGGCACGAAGCGCCTGCTGCACGAATCCTCGGTCGGGATAGGACATCAGGGGGTCACTTCCGGCGATATAGAGCGCGCCCATTCGCCCCGTGTCACAAAGGTCCAGCATGGCGTCGAAATCCGCGCCCGGTTCAGACGGGATCTCGGCGCCCCAGGCCCGTTCGAGAGTTGCGCGCGCCGTATCATCGGCGACCGCGCGTAGCCCCGGCAGCGCCGTCGGCAGGACCCCCATATCCCAGGCGCCCAGCTGGTTGGCACGGTCGAAGAGGAACTGCATCGCAAGTACCTTGCCGAGTACGCGCAGAACCTGCAAAAGGTTGTTGAGCTGTTGCAACGTCGCGCGCGCGCGTGGCGACCTCAGGAGATCGGCGCTGACAAGCACGGTGACGCTTCGGCCTTCCAGCAGCGCTGTGGCCAGACGGTCCGGTTCGTCACTATCGGTGACCGCCGCTGGCCCGCCGATGTCCGCAAGCACGTCCCCCGGTAGGGCCTGAGCAGCCGCGGCCACAAGACCGGCCACCACCGCAGCAATGCTCGCAGCCTCACCGCCTGGCGGAACGCGAACGACCACGTGCGCATCGGCGTCCAGACGCGATGGCTGCGCCGAGAGCATGAGCAACACGGTCTGCCGCCGCCGCGCGCCGTCCCGAAGCAGGTATTCGGTGACCGGGTTTTCGTCGGTCACGTTGCCACCAACGACAAGCACGCAGTCGTTTCCGATCACTTCCTCCAGCGGTGCGCGGGTGTAGAAGGCCGCCACCAACGGGCCGAGCGTATCGAAAGGCGTTGACCAGCGCGACGCGCAGTCTATGTTGTTGGTCCGGAATACCGTCCGCATCACTTTCTGGAATTGATAAAGCATCTCGTTGGGAAGGCGCGGCGATGCCAGCCCGCCCGCAGCTTTTCCCTCGGCGGCCGACAGGCGCTGTCGCAGGTAGTCCCCCGCCTCTTCCCAGGAAACCGAAACGAGGGCGCCATCACGACGGACCATCGGCCTCTTGATCCGGTCCTGGCTCATGACGAAATCGAGGCCGAAGCGCCCCCGCACGCAGAGCGTTTCGCGATTAACCCCGTGCTCCGCTTTCGAGCGGACCCGCATGAACTCGCCCTTGCGCGTGCCGACTGTCAACTGGCAGCCGGTGCCGCAATGCGGGCAGACCGTGTCGGTCTCGGCCAGATCCCAGGGCCGCGCTTTGTAGCGGTAAGGAAAGCTCATCAGCGCGCCAACCGGACAGACCTCGACGCAATTGCCGCATTGGTCGCAACTCGCGAGACTGCCCTCGAAGCCGGTCACGGCGGTATCCATGCCTTTTTCAACCGTACCCAAGGCGACCGCGCCGACCACCTCCTCGCACATCCGGACGCAGCGCTGGCACTGGATGCAGCGGTTAACATTCATGATGATGACCGGGCTGAGGCGAATGTCCTCAGAGTGGAACACACGTTTGGCATCGCGGAACCGGCTTTCCCGGGGCCCGTATGCCATTACCAGGTCCTGAAGCTCGCATTCGCCGCCCTTGTCGCAGATGGGGCAGTCGAGGGGATGGTTGGCGAGAAGCATGTCAAGCATGGAAGAGCGTGTTTCGTCGATCAGCGGCGTATTCGTCCGCACGACCATGCCGTCGGTGACCGCGGTGGCGCAGGAAGGCTGCAGCCGCCGCTGCCCCTCGACCTCCACCAGGCACATGCGGCATGAGGCCAACGCCGGCAGCCGCTTCAGATAGCAGAAGGTCGGGATGTCGATGCCCAAGCGCTCGGCAGCCTGCAGCACCGTAGAGCCGGCCTCCACTTCCAGCGTTTGTTCATTTATCGTGATGCTAACCATGACTTTCTTGCGGCCTTCTTTCCATGCTCCTCAGTGAAACGGGCACCTGCGCTCCTCGATATGGGCGACGAATTCATGTTCGAAATGCGTCAGTGCCGCCCGCAGCCCCATAGCCGCGCCGTCGCCCAAAGCGCAGAACGTGTTGCCGAAAATGCCCTTGCAGAGTGCTTCCAGCTGTTCCAGATCGCCCGGCGCCCCCTGCCCCGCCTCGACCCGGCGCAGCACTTTTACAACCCAATTTAGTCCTTCGCGGCACGGGGTGCACTTGCCACAGGACTCATGGTGAAAGAACTCGATGATCCGGGTGGCAACCTTGACCATGCAGGTCGAGTCGTCGATCACGATTACCCCGGCCGAACCGAGCATCGAACCAGCAGCGGCCAGCGAGTCGAAATCCATCCCAACGTCCAGCTCGCACGCCGGGAGGAGCGGCGCCGAGACCCCGCCGGGGATCACTGCCTTGATCTTGCGTCCCCGCAGCGGCCCGCCGGCACGGTCTTCGACCAGTTCGCGCAGCGGAATCCCCATCGGCAGCTCGTAAAGGCCCGGTTTCCGCACCTGCCCGCTAAGGCAATAGAGCTTGGGGCCAGGGCTTTTGTCCGGGCCGATGCCACGGAACCAGTCTGGCCCCCGCGCTATGATATGCGGAACGCAGGCCAACGTCTCGACGTTGTTGATCACGGTCGGGCTTGCGTAGAGCCCTTCGACCGCCGGAAACGGTGGTTTCAGGCGCGGCTGCGCTCGCTTGCCTTCGAGCGAGTCGAGCATTGCGGTCTCCTCGCCGCAGATATAGGCGCCGGCGCCGCAATGGATGTGAACGACGAAATTGAAATCCGAGCCCAGAATCCGTGTTCCCAGGTAACTTTTCGCATGGGCCTCAGCGATCGCCTGCTCCAGCCGCCGGATCGCCAACGCGTATTCCCCGCGGATGTAGACATAGGCGGTTTCAGCCCCGATCGCGTAGCCGCTGATCGCCAGACCCTCGATTAGCTGGTGCGGGTCACGTTCCATGATGATCCGGTCCTTAAAAGTGCCCGGCTCGCCCTCATCGGCGTTGCAGCACAAGTATTTCGGCTTGTCGGCGCGCTTTGGCACGAAGCTCCATTTCATCCCGGTCGGGAATCCGGCCCCGCCGCGACCGCGAAGGTTGGATTTCTTGACAAGGTCGATGATCTCGTCGGGCGTGTGCTCGTGAAGCGCCTTCGCCAGTGCCTGGTAGCCTCCGCCGGCCACGTAGGTCGCGAGCAGATGGCCGTCCGGCACGTCCACGTTCCTGAGAAGGACCGGTTCGAACATGGGGCTAGGCTCCCGGCAGTGCTGCGGCGGCGAGATCGGCGCCAGTCGTTTGCCCCGCCACCGCGCGCAGCCTGTCCAACAGCGCGTCGATCCGTGCGATGTCGAGGTCACCGAGATAATCGTCGCCAAGCTGCATCACCGGGGCCATCTCGCAAGCGCCGAGGCACTCAACGGTCGAGAGTGTAAAGAGCCCGTCCGGGGTCGTGCCGCCCTTCTTGATCCCCAGTACCGTCTCTAGGTGCCCCAGCAAGTCCTCGGATCCACGCAGCATGCAAGATACATTGTCGCAGAGTTGCAGGTGGAACATCCCCACCGGCTCAGTATGGAAGAGGGTGTAGAAAGTCGCCAGCTCGTAAACCCAGATCCGCTCGACATTGAGGATGTCAGCGACCTCTTCCAACACCGGGCCGGGCAGATGGCCATGTTCCTTCTGCGCGATCAGAAGCGCGGGCATGATCGCCGAGCGTTGGTCCGGATACCGCGCCGCCGCCGCTTCGATCTTTTCGCGCATGTTCATCGCGTCCAAATCTCCTGTTACTTGTCCACCTCAGCCATCACCGGGTCGAGGCTGCCCAACACGGCGATCATGTCCGCCAGGTAGCGCGCATTGCTTGTCCCGAACAGTCCCTGAAGATTGACGAACGACGGTGCCCGCACCTTCATACGGAACGGTTTTTCCGACCCGTCGCTGATGATGTAAAACCCGAGTTCGCCCTTTGGCGCCTCAATCGCCGAATAGACCTCGCCCTTCGGCACCTTGAAGCCATACGCCGACAGGTCGAAGTGCTGGATCAGCGCCTCCATCGAGCAATGCACCTTGTCCTTGTCCACGGGGAAAGCGATCGTCGGCATGTCGATCTGGAACGGCCCCTCCGGCATCTGGTCGAGGCATTGTTCGATGATCCGGACGCTCTCGCGCATCTCCTCAACCCGGCATCGCCAGCGCGCGTAGCAATCGCCGTCGTCGCGGGTGATGACGTTGAAGTCGAGCCGGTCGTAGATCTCATAGGGCTCGTCGCGCCGGATGTCCCAGTCGACGCCCGAGGCCCGCAGGTTCGGGCCGCTCAGGCCGAGATCGATACCGTCCTCGGCGGAGATCACCCCGATCCCCTGCGTGCGCTTCAGAAACACTCGGTTGTTGTCAACCAGCCGTTCATAGTCGCGTATCCGGTTCGGGAAGATGTCGCAGAACTCCCTGATCTTTGGGAAAAACCCGTCGGGCAGGTCCTCGCGCACACCACCGACCCGGCAGAAAGAGGTGTGCATTCGCGCACCGCTGATCATCTCAAACAGGTCCATGATCATTTCGCGCTCGCGCATGGCATAAAGCAGCGCGGTCATTGCGCCTAGGTCCAGCGGCAGTGCGCCAGTGATCAGGAGATGACCGGAGATCCGCGCCAGTTCGGCCATCAGCACGCGGATATATTGCGCGCGGATCGGCGCTTCGATGCCAAGGAGCTTCTCCACCGCCAGCGCGAAGGCCAGGTTGTTTGACGGCGGGCAGAGGTAGTCGAGTCGATCGGTCAGTGGAAAAATCTGGGTGTAGGTGAAGCTCTCGGCCAGTTTTTCTGTACCGCGGTGGAGGTAGCCGATGTGCGGGTCCACGCGCGCGACATATTCGCCCTCCAGTTCAAGGACGAGCCGCAGTACTCCATGCGTGCTAGGATGCTGCGGGCCTAGATTGAGAAGCACCTCCTTGGTGTCGGGCGCTTCGCCTTCCGGCCTGCTCAGTTCTGTGACTTCGGTCATCATAGGTTCCCGGTGGAGCGGTCTCCTTCATGGAATGTTCTTGGTGGCGAGGTCGGGCTGCGACGGCGGCGGGCCTTCGACACCAAACGGGTTCAGCTTGTCCTTGTAGCCGCGGAGTGGAAAGTCCTTACGCTGCGGGAAGCCCTCGAACCCTTCCCACATGTAGATCCGGCGCAAGTCGGGGTGGCCCTCGAACCTTATCCCGTACATGTCCCAGGCTTCGCGCTCATGCCAGTTGGCGGTCCGCCACACCCCAATCACCGACGGGACCCGCGGCGGATCACCCAGACGGCACTTGATGCGAACGCGCCATTTATTCGGCAGCGAATAGAGGTGGTATACTGCCTCGAAGCGCGGCACTTCAGGGTAATGATCCACCCCGCAGATGTCTGACAGAAAATTGAACCGGAGCGCCGGGTGTTCCTTCAGAAATCGGCAAAGCTCGACGATCAACTCAGGCGGAGCGGCGAAGGCATGAACACCATGCGCGAATCCTAGATCGTCGATTGCCTCGCCGAAACGCTCCGTGATCGGGGCGCGGTTGAGGAGCGTCTGCAAGCTCATGGCACCGCGATCCGGTCCAGAGGAGTCCCGGCTAGCGCTCTGGATTTTTTGATCTTCTCCTGAAGCAGAAGGAAGCCATGCATCAGCGCCTCGGGCCGTGGCGGGCAGCCGGGGACATGCACATCGACCGGCACGAAGGTCTCCGCCCCCTGCACTACAGCGTAGGTGTTGTAGACCCCGCCCGAGATAGCGCAGGTGCCCATCGCGATAACCCAGCGCGGCTCTGGCATCTGATCATAGAGCCGGCGCACGACGGGGGCGAATTTCCGCGTCACGGTGCCGGCAATAATCATCACGTCGGATTGGCGCGGTGAAGGCCGGAAGACCACGCCGAACCGGTCGAGATCGTACCGTGCACAACCCGCCGCGATCATCTCGATGGCGCAGCAGGCAATGCCGAAGGTCTCAGGCCAAAGCGCCGACCTGCGGCTCCAGTTGATAACGCTGTCGGCCGTGGTGAACAGCACGCTGTCGCGGATCGCATTGTTTACGCCTCCCATTCCAGCGCTCCCTTCAGCCAAGCGTAGGCGAAACCCACGATAAGCAGCAACATGAAGACGAACATCTCCACATAACCGACCAGCCCGATGTCTTTCAGGACGACGGCCCAGGGAAAGAGGAACATCGTCTCGACTTCGAAGACCACCAACAGGATCGCGAGTATAAAGAACTGCACCCTGAAGCGGCCCCCGGCGGCCTCGCCGGCCGGGTCCATGCCGCATTCATAGGGCATGTTCTTTTCGGGATATGGATTGGACGGGCGCAGGAGCGAGGAGACAAAAAGCGTCGCACCCGCCACCAGAACAATTCCAGCGACCATGAAAAGAACCGGCAGGAATTCCATTGCAGTCATATCACATGGCCTCGGTCACTCCGAGGCTTTCCTCAGGCCGCAACCGACCCAATTTGGACCGGTAATGCGATCGCCCGGGAAGCAACTTGGGCAACCTTTCTTGAACTGCCAGTTTATTCCCCCGGGCGGTTCATTGCAAATCCAATGATCAGCCGCCAAACACCGAATGCTGAGCAAGCCTCAGAAACCACGCCGGAAATAGGCCGATGCCGATGGTGCCGGCGGCGGTGAAGGCGAGCGTGGCGCGGACAAAGGGCGTCAGCGCCGGGTCGAACGCCCTCACCGGCTCGCGCATGTAGATCACCATGACGATGCGGATGTAAAAGTAGGCGGCGACGACGCTCAGCAGCACAGCGATCACCGCCAGCATAACGAAACCTCGCTCGACGAGCGCGACCAGCACGTAAAACTTGGCGAAGAACCCGGCTGTCGGAGGAATACCGGCCAGCGAGAACAGGTAGAGCAACATCAAAAGCGCTAGGACGGGATGCAACTTCGCGAAACCCGCGTAGTCTTCGATATCCTCGCCCGAGAAATCGCCGTTCCGCATCATGATGACGGTGGCGAAAATGCCGAGGGTCATGAAAGAGTAGATCAGCAGGTAGAGCATCACACTGGCGATCCCATTCGCACCGCCGGCCACCACGCCGAACAAGGCGAACCCGGCATGGGCGATGCTGGAGTAAGCCAAGAGACGCTTGAAATTGTCCTGCACCAGCGCCACGAAACTGCCAAGCGCCATTGTCACCACCGCGATGACCGCGACGATGATCCAAACGTGCGAGGATGCGATCAGCGGGTTGAGGAACACTCGCAGGATCACCGCGAACCCCGCCGCTTTGGGGCCCACCGACATGAAGGCGGTGATTGTCGTCGGCGCGCCTTCATAGACGTCCGGCACCCACATATGGAACGGCACCGCGCCGACCTTGAAGACCAGCCCCGCGACGATGAAGACCACCGCCAGCAGCAATCCGGGATCGAGCGGATCGCTGGTCACCGCTGCAGCGATCGCGTCCAGTTGCGTCGTGCCGGTGAGCCCGTAGATCAGCGAAACGCCGTAAAGGAAAATTCCGGTCGAGACCGCGCCAAGGATCACGTATTTCAGCGCCGCTTCGTTCGACCGCCGCTGCTGGCGCAGGAAGCCGGTCAGCACATAGGTGCAAAGCACCATCAATTCGAGGCCCACATAAATCGAAAGGAGATCAGTCGCCGAGGCCATAATCATCATTCCCGACAGCGCCAAGAGCAGAAGGACGTAGTATTCGCTGCTCTCGATCCCTTCGATATCGGCATATTTTCGCGAAAGGAGAAACGTAAGAACGGTGGCTAAGTAGAACACGAACTTGAAGAAGGCCGCGAAGCGGTCGGCTATGAACATGCCCGAGTAGGCCGGCCGCACCTCGCTCGCCAGCATGAGTGTTCCCAAGGCGGCAATCAGCACGATCGCGACAGAAGCATAGACCAAGAAATGTTCCTGCCCCTTTCGCACAAATTGTCCCAGGATCAGCAGGATGCAGGCCCCGGTGACCACGACGATCTCCGGCAGGCTCGCTAGGATCGACTCGAAAAGCGCGGCGTCGGTCATTGGCCGCTCCCCTTACCGTGCACTTGGGCCAGTAAATGCTTCACAGAGGCGTCGATGATGTTGAGAAAGGGTTTCGGATAGAGCCCGACCCAGAGCACGAAGACGGCCAGAGGCAGGATCGCAGCCAACTCGCGGGCATTCACGTCGCGCATCTTGAACCGGGCGCGGGCGCTGGCTGGACCAAGCGCGACTTTCCTGTACATGCCAAGCAGATAGGCCGCGCCCAGCAATGCCCCTAAAACGGCGGCCGCGCCGATGGCCAGGTTGGCCGCAAACCCTCCCGACAGCACCAGCAACTCGCCCACGAATGAATTCGTTCCCGGCAGCGCCATTGACGACAGGATGAACAGCGCAAGAAACACGGTATAGACCGGCGCCACCTTCATCAACCCGCCATAATCCGCTATGCTGCGAGTGTGTGTTCGCTCGTAGATCAGACCGACGAATAGGAACAACGCGCCCGTCGTTACGCCATGATTGAACATTTGCAGGATGCCGCCCTCGAGCCCGCGGAAGTTCAGCGCAAAAATCCCTAGCGTCACGAAGCCCATGTGGCTGATGCTTGAATAGGCAACCAGCTTCTTCAGGTCGTCCTGCGCCAGCGCAAGCAACCCGCCATAGATAATCGCAAGCGCCGAAAGCGCCAGCATCAGCGTCGAATAATGCACCGACGCCTCCGGCAGCATCGGCAGCGAGAACCGCAGGAATCCGTAAGCACCCATCTTCAGGAGCACTCCGGCAAGGATTATGCTGCCCGCCGTCGGCGCCTGCACATGTGCGTCCGGCAACCAGGTATGGACGGGGACCATTGGCACCTTGACCGCAAAGGCAACCAGGAATGCGAAAAACAGAAAGGACTGGACGGGGAACGGCAAATCCTGCGCTGTCAGGGCGAGGATGTCGAAGGTCTTGCCGCCGTGGAAATAGAGCACGATGACACCGATCAGGAACAGGAGACTGCCCGCCAGCGTGTAGAGGAAGAACTTGATCGCCGCATAGACCCGGCCGTCGCCGCCCCACACGCCGATGATCAGGTACATGGGAATCAGCATCGCCTCCCAGAAGACATAGAATAGGAACAGGTCGAGCGCGCAGAACACTCCCAGCATCAGTGCCTGCATGACCAGCAGACTGACCATGAACTCCTTCAGCATGCGGTCGATGGCGACCCACGAGGCGAGCACGCAGATCCAGCCCAGGAGGGCGGTCAGAAACACGAAGAGCGCGCTGATTCCGTCGATGCCAAGCGCGTAAGTGATCCTGAGCGCTGGCACCCACGGGTGCGTCTCGGTGAACTGCATCGCGTGGGTCGTGGTGTCAAAGCTGGCCAGCATAGCGATGCAGAGAGCGAGGTCGATGACGGTGACCCCCAGCGCTGTCCACCGCACCGCATCGTCGCCGCGCAGAAACATCAGAATAACCGCCCCGGCGGCGGGCGTGAATACGATGAGGCTAAGTAGCGGGAACCCCATCGCACCCCCTACCGCCACGCCACGGCGAAGACGACGATGGCTGCGATCACACCGACGATCATCGCCAGCGCGTAATGGGTCACGACGCCGGTCTGGAGCCGCCGCAGCACCCCGCCGCCTTGCAGGACCGAGCGGGCGACGCCGTTCACGACGGCGTCCACGCCGGTGAGATCGATCCACAATCCCACACGTGCCGCCCCATGCAGGAAGGGCAGTGCCACGGTCTCGGACACGTCGCTCACCGCCTTCTCGCAGCGCACCAGCGGGTTTTCGGCGAGCCACATGAAGTGTCGCGCGCCCTTGCGATAGAACCAGTCAGTGTCGATGCTGATCGTGTTCTCGGGGTCGAGCGCCTTGAGGAACAGTACGAACCCCAAGGCGGTAAACATCAGTACACCGAGGCTCTCGGTGACATGGACGCCGGTGTAGGGTTCGAAGTCGACCGGATAGGGCAGCAATGCGTAAAGCGGCTGGGGGAACACCCCGATCGCAATACACAGCACCGCCGCCATGCCCATCGCAACCAACATGTTGCGGGGCGGCTCCCGCGCCTCCAGCCTTCGGTCCGTGCCGAAGAACATGTAGTACGGGAGCTTGAGCCCTGTGTGCAGGAACGTCCCTGACGATGCCATGGTGAGCGCCAGCACCACCAGCGCGCGGTGGTCCTGTCCGGCGGCGGCCACCACCATTGATTTGGTGACGAAGCCCGAGAAGAATGGAAATGCCGAAATCGCGAAGGCGCCGACCATATAGAGGGCAACGGTCAGCGGCATTGTCCTGTATAGCCCGCCGAGCTCGGTGAGCTTGCGCCGCCCGGTGACGTGGATCACCGCCCCAGCCCCCATAAACAGGAGCGCCTTGTAAAGGATATGCGCGAAGGCATGGCTGACTGCGCCGTTCACCGCCATCTCAGTCCCGATGCCGATGCCCGCCACCATGTATCCCACTTGGCTGACGATGTGATAGGCTAGGAGCCGACGGCAGTCGTTCTCCAGAACCGCGTAGATGACGCCGTAGAGCGCCATCGCGGTGCCAAGCCAGACCAGAAGTTCGGTCCCCGGAAACGCCCGCGCCAGTACATAGACAGCGGTCTTGGTGGTGAAGGCGCTCATGAACACCGCACCGGTGACGGTCGCTTCCGGGTAGGCGTCTGTCAGCCAGGCGTTGAGCGGCGGCACTGCGGCGTTGAGCGTGAACCCGGCAAGGATCAGGTAGGCAGCCACGCCCATTTCCCCCTCGATCGGGCCAAAGCGCAGCGAACCGGTGGAGACCCCATGGAGAATGATGCCACCGAGCAGAACGACGCCGCCGGTGATATGGACCATGAGATACCGGAATCCAGCACGGATCGCCTGTTCGCCGCGCTGCGCGAAGACTAGATAGGCAGAGGCAAAAGCCATACCTTCCCAGAACAGGAACAGAGTCAGGTAGTCGCCAGCGAATACCACGCCGAGCGCGCTGCCGACGTAGATGAATGCTGCCACATGCTGGCCGGGGCGTGTCAGGTGCAACGCGTAGACTATCCCGATCTGCGCCATGACGGTGAATACGGTGGCAAAGATGATACTCAGCTTGTCGACCTTCGCGATCAGGATTTCCTGCCCGATGATCTGCGTTGCGCCGTAGTTGCCCGGCTGCATCGTGAGCACCGCAAGGATTGCCAATGCCGGGATCACCAGCAGATAAGCCTTGCGGATTGAACCTTTCAGGAAGGGGATGGGCAGGGCGCCGAGAATGAACAGCAGGGTGGGATGGACGAAGTCAGTCATAATAGTCCTCGCGCCGCATGAGCCCACCCTGATGGCCGAGGAACTTGGAAACGAAAATGAGCAGCACGCACGAGCTGAAGCCGTAGACGGCGGACCAGCCAGGCAGGCGCTCCCACAGGTATTCGGCGTGTTCGCGGGAGACCAGAAAGTCGGCGGCGAGGATCAGAACGAGCACCAGATAGAACAGCCGGTGGCGCTGATTCACGTATTTTCCGTCACCAAAGAAATCAACGACGCGTTTGATCATCTGACAACTCCTTCCGCCAGGGTGAGGAAATAGTCGGGGAAGATGCCCATCAACACCGACAGGATGGCGGTTGCGACCAGCGGGATCGTCATCATCGGAATTTCACGGACTGTCACTGGGCTTTCCTGCGCCTCCGTCCCAAAAAAAGCGACGTAACTAATTGGCAGGAAATAGGCGGCGTTCAGGACTGAGCTCACCAAGAGCACGATCAGGAACGCAATTTCCCCCGCCTCTACGGAGCCGAGCGCCAGATACCACTTGCTGACGAACCCCGCGGTCGGCGGCACCCCGATCATGCTGAGCGAGCCGACAAAGAACGCCCCCATCGTCCAGGGCAGCCTGCGGCCAATTCCGGCCATGTCGCTGATGTTGCGCTTGCCGGACGCGCAATAGATCGACCCGGCACAGAAAAAGAGCGTGATCTTGGAGAATGCATGCGCTGCGATGTGGATGATCCCGCCGACCATCGCTACCGGAGAAAGCAGAACCGCGCCCAGCACGATGTAGGAGAGTTGGCTGACTGTCGAATAGGCGAGCCTCGCCTTCAGATCGTCCCGCGTCAGGGCGTAGACGGACGCCATCAGTATCGTGAATGAAACCAGGTAGGCCGTGGCGATGCCGAGCCCCAGGCCGTCCACGAGACCTGCGCCGAAGATGTGAAACACCACCCGCAACACGCAGAACACGCCCATCTTGACGACCGCAACTGCATGCAAAAGTGCGCTGACCGGCGTCGGCGCCACCATCGCGGCAGGCAGCCAAGCGTGCATCGGCATCACCGCGGCCTTGGCGAACCCGAAGAGATAGCAGAAATAGACGACCGTCAGCAGTGGCGCCGAGGCATCGACCCCAGCCAGCAGCCCCCCCGCTACAAAGTCGAGCGACCCTGCAATGTGGTAGGTCAGCGCCAGCGCGGCGAGAAGCACGCTTTTCGACGCGCCCATCAAATAGACGAGGTATTTGCGGCTGCCCGCCCATCCCTCTTGATCCTCGTGGTGGTAGACGAGCGGATAGGTTACGAGGCTGAGCACCTCGTAGAAGATTACCAGCGTGAACAAATTGGCGGCGAAGGCGCCCCCGACGGCCGCGGCGAGGCTGGTAGCAAAACAGGCGAAGAACCGCGTCTGTGCATGCTCTTTCAAGTGCCGCATGTAGCCGATGGAATAGATCGCCGCCACGATCCACAGCAGCGACGAGACGGTGGCAAACACCATGCCGAGCGCATCGACCCGGAAAGCGAAATCGATACCTGGCAGAATCTCAAACAGGCGCAAATCGACCGTCCCGCCTGCCAGAACCGTGGGCGCCATAGAGGCGACAATTGCAAACATGGTGGTCGCGGCCAGCGGCGAGACGACATCGCGGAGTTTCTCGTGGTTGTTCAGAAGGAGAACTGTCAGGGCCGCCAGACCTGCGACGGCGACAGCAAGCAGCGGCCGGATCGATATCACCGGGTCCAAGCCGCTATCCTTTCATCATGGTCACGTCGTCGACCTTGAGCGTGGATTTGTTCCTCACAAGGGCGACCAGGATGCCAAGGGCGACGGCAACCTCTGCCGCTGTGATTGCTATGACGAAGATCGCGAAAATCTGCCCGCGGAAGTCGTCGTAGGTGCGCCCAAAAGCGATGAAATTGATATTGACCGAGTTGAGCAGCAGCTCCAGCGACATCAGCACGACCAGAATATTGCGCCTGAGCAACACCCCAGCCGCTCCGATCACGAACAGGACCACTGCGAGCAAAATATACCACCAGAGCGGAACCATCACCCCGACTCCTTCCGCGCCAGCACGATGGCGCCTACCAGGGCCGCTAGCAGGATTACCGAGGCGGTTTCAAACGGCAGGAGGTAGTCGGCGAAAAGTGTCGTGCTAAGCTGCTTGATCTCATCGCCGCCGCGCCTAGCGACGGGCTCCGTGACCGAAAAGCGGGCGCTCGTGAGCACCAGCACGATCATCTCAACCCCAAGCAGGACGACCAGCACCAGGGCCGGCAGGTTGCCGCCGGGCAAGAACCGCTCCAACACCGCTTCGCGCACATCGATCATCATGATCACGAACAGGAATAGGACCATGATCGCGCCGACATAGACGAAGATCTGGATGACCGCGAGCAACGGCGCCCCGAGCAAGACGAAGATTGCCGAGATCTGCAGGAAACACGCCATCAGCGCCAATGCGCTGTGAACCGGATTCCGCGCCAGGACCACCGTCAGGGCCGTAATCACGGACACCGTAGCGAACAGAAGAAAGAACCCCTGATCCATCGACGCCGAGCCTCCAACGCGAACTGTCACTCGGCGCGAGACGGGCGTATTTGAAACAGCGCCGCACTTCAGATGCGTTCACAAATTGTGCCCTAGTATCGGATTTTTCACAAGATTATTGTCATCGGCGGAGACAGGCCGCTCACGAAACGCGCTCTTTCGATAGCGTCAAAATGAGCGAGCCGCGGGCCCTACTGCGCAAATTCAGCCGCGATCAGGCTGGTCAAAACCGACTTGCCGACACCACCCTTCAGATTGGCAATGGCGAGCGCAAGCTGGCTGCGTTGTCGTGCGTAGTGTTCGTACCAGCGTTTATATGATCGGTTCCCGAGCGATCGCAAATTGATGGATTTGAACAGGCGCGTCAGATTTCTGATGTCATCAAATACTAACACGAGAGTGTGATAATTCCATTTCCTCGACGACGCAACCCTATCCCCATTTCGATGTTCAGAGTTTGAGAGTCTGCGAATCTGAGACTTTCAAAGTCTGCGAAACTGAGAATGTCAGAGGTTGAGATTCCGAAGATATGCGAGTCTGAGACTTTCAGAGTCTGAGAATGTGCGAACCTCAGACTCTCGGAGTTTGACATTCTGAGAGTCTGATAGTTTCAGAATCTGAGAATTACGGCAGCAAAACCATCCTCGCATCCCTCCTGAAAGAGCTCAGTACTTTTATCGCCCCGCGGGCGAAACGCACTTCTGGCACCAGAAGTCCTATCCTGCCATTTAGAAGCCTATAGCAGCGAACTCTATCCCAAGCATGGTGCGACGGGATGAAACGGCAAACGCAACACAGATAATCAAGCCAAATGAAGCGAGCCGGAAGCATGACGGGCGAGGCGAAATGACAGGCTTGATCGTCGTCCTGAGTTTGAAAATCGCGGCAGCGTCCACCCAAGGCGGGCCCGAAAGGACGCTCGGCAGAGCCTGAAGAGGGAGAGAGGTGTTTGAGCTTGCGAGGATCGTCTGGGCAAATTCGTCACTCCCCGATGTTCATTCGGAAGATGTTGTGGCCGGAGTTCGGCGTCTTGGAATGCATGCGCGCGATTGCTGTTTGCTCAATCGCCATCAGTATTGCCGCCACGAGAACCGTTGGGCTCATCGATCTGCAAATGGCTGCCAGGCGGTTCGGGCAATGGGATTGCCTTGCCAGCGGCCAAAGTCGGCGCCCCCGAGCCTAAACTGCATTCGCTCTGGCCGACACGCGCTCGATATGGCAGTACCCTGCTCTTCTTGCGATATATTGGAAGCGGATGCTACAGAGGATTTGGCTATGTATCCGGTTTGCCCAGTAGGAAGGCGATACCTCCGGATGACTGAAAGCTGATAACGAAAGCGCTCCGCTCTATGATGAAATCCAGCCTCGATCATCTGCCCGAACGCAAGCAGCGCGAGCTTGCCCGTATTGTCGAGATCCTGCTTGAGGAACTTCAAGACGCGTTGAAGGACGGGACAGCCGAATTCAAGAAGAAAGGCCGCATCCTCAAGATCATCCTGTTCGGATCCTATGCCCGCGGTGACTGGGTGGATGAGCCGCACACCATGAAAGGCTATCGTTCGGACTATGACCTGCTGATCATCGTCAACAACAGGAAGCTGACCGACTTTGCCAGCTATTGGTACAAGGCAGCCGACCGGCTATTACACGATCGCGGCGTCACCACGCAGATCGGCTTCATCGTTCATTCGAGGCGTGAAGTGAACACGGCGCTCAAGGAAGGCCAGTACTTTTTCTCAGATATTCGCCGCGAAGGCATAGTCCTTTACGAACTTGATGACGAACCATTGGCGGAGCCAAAGCCACTAACGCCAGCTGCTTCCCTTGAGATCGCCTTGCAGAATTTCCAACTTTTATTCCCTCTTGCGGTTCATGCTTTAGAGCTTTTTAAAACAAGCATGAACAACAGGGTTTTGCGTCATGCGGCGTTCATGCTTCATCAAGCTATTGAACAGGCGTATAGCTGTGCCCTTCTTGTTCTCACGAATTACAGTCCTCCATCCCACAATCTCAATTTTTTGAGAACGATGGCAGAAGGACGTGATCGACGTCTCGCTGAGGCTTGGCCACGCGACCAGCAAAGGTATCGCGCCTGGTTCAATAGGATCAATGAGGCTTACGTCAAAGCGCGGTACTCAAAACATTACGAGATCAGCGAGGAAGCACTTGCCTGGATCGGAGAACGCACACAAGTTCTACACGAACTGGTCGAGACAATCTGCAAGGAGCACCTCGAAAAGCTGGAGCGCGCAACCCGCAGCGAGACGCCATCTTCAGCCAGCAAGCGTGACGTTTCAGGCGGCTAAAAGTCGTTTGCACCGAGCCGATCGACGGTCGAGAAAGAGCAGACTCCTCTCGACTTATATCTGGCGAGCCTGCGTGAGGTAATGGACGAGCATGGCGATGTACCGGCCTTCCAGCCCTCTCCTGTTTCTGCCTGCTAAAACACCACCCACGAAACGGATTGAACACTGACATGGCGGTCATGATGAAAAACATCGTCCATGGCCGTTATCAGAGCGGCAAATATGCCCTTGCCTTGCAACTGGCACGCGACAATCCGTTCCTGGGCGATCCCGTCGTCATCAACGACACGGTAGATATGACGCGATTTCTTGCCTCACACAAATCGAGTGTCGGCATTGTCTATGCCTCGAGCGTGCAATTGATCATCGGCAGGTGCAGCAGTGAGGAGAAATTCGGATCTGTCTTGTTTGTTGCCGCTCCAGGAAATCGACGGGACCGAGGAAGCCCTGACGCGGGAAGCCCCCGCTTGTAGCGGGGGCCCGTCCGGCTGATCAGTCCCTCCAGGGGATGATTGCCATCAGCGTTTCGTCATCCTGTCCGGGGTAGCGTCCGAGGTTAGCGTTGAGCTTGGCGTGGCCGGTGTTGACGCTCATGGTCAAGTAGGGCTTGCCCAGCTGGCTTTCCTTTTCCCAGATGCCGCCGATTTCGACGCGGCGGCCGCGTGGCGTCATGCCGTAGATGCGGAAGACGGGTGCCTTGTCATTGTCACTGGCGAAGGCCTCGCCGGTGATCTCGATGTCGAAGGCGAGGGAGGCAATGTTGCCGGTGAGGGTCGTGTTGGCTTCATCGAACTGGATGTAGTTGATCAGGGTGTTCGTCATCGCTTTATCTCCTTTGTTTGCGGTGTCGATGGACACGGATAAGGACCGGCAAAAGGCCGGGATGCACCCGAAGGGCTGAAGCAAAGCGGAAGACGGGGCCGACAAAGCGCAGCGGATGATTTTGCCTCGCGAGGAATGGCGGCAAGCCAGGGGAAAATCATTTGTCAGCCCCGTTGCATTCTGGACAGCCGGGCCTAGTGCCCAATCGATCGACACCCAAAACGACAAAGGGCTTGTTCAAGCGAGATGACGAAGACCTTGGTCAACGTCTCATCATTCGATCGGCACCACGAAACCATGTGCAAGACATGCCGTGCCGGCGATCAGTAGCTTGATACGGACTGAAGGCCAGAAACAGCCAATGAAACGCTGCCCTGCCTCATCCGCAGGCGGCGTGGCGCTGCCGGCATGCCTCGCATTGCGGCCCGATCGGAGGATAGCCGTTAGCTGGCCAAACACCAACATCGAGCGCGTCAACATTCCGAATGCACATCACAATGCTTGGCTAACCGCGCACACGGAAGTTCTCCAGTTTGTGGGCAACGAAGAGGCTCGTCTCGTGTGGCGTCGTTGCGGATCTCTCTTGGCTGGGCGAGGTCATAGCAAATTTGCCCCTGAAGTCCGCGAGTTTCTCAAGCTAGAACGCGAGTTCAACGCTGCCTACGTTCAGGGCGACCTAGACGCATGCGGCGAAGTTCTGAACCGCCTGGAAGAGCGCCACGGCCTATCCCTTTGGCTGATTTCCCGGAAATCGACTATCTTGCGAAAACTCGGGGCTACCCAGTACTACGATTACACAGATGTTCTAATCGCAGGTGACCCCAACGTCTCTTTGATGAGCTGGCTCGTCTACATGATGAGACATCGGGCCGACCCAATGTCTCACCGGCCGCGTACATAAGGCAACTACAAAACTGACTGGACCCATCCGGTGTTCCAGATCGGACCAAACTGTACTTGCACTATCACGCTACCAGACATTGTTCTTTAACAGGTGAGGTCAATCACGCCAAGGTAGAGCAATTTCGAAGTATCTATCTACTCTTTTCCCAAATTGGGAATTTTACCCTTGTTCCCAATTTGGGAAAATGCTACATATGTCTCATGCAAATCATTGCGAAGAAAGCATTGCGGGAATTCTGGATCACTCATAATCAGGCCGAGGCTCCGCTAACTGCTTGGTATTTTGCGGTGAGCAAAGCTGAATGGAAGACGCCAGCTGACGTGAAAGCGATGTTTGGAGCTTCTGTCGATTTTGTTGGTGACAACAGAGTCATCTTTGACATCGCGGGGAACAAGTATCGCCTTATCGTCCATGTCGCATACCCGTTCAAACGTGTGCTCATTAAATTTGTCGGAACCCATAAAGAGTACGACAAGATTAACCCGGAGACTGTGTGATGAAGAACATTCGACCCATTAAGACCCAAGACGATTACAACTGGGCGATTGCTGAGATCACCCACTATTTTGACAATCAGCCCGAACCTGGAACTCCCGATGGAGATCGTTTTGATGTACTTGCGACGCTGATCGAGGCCTACGAGGATGAACATTATCCTATAGTTGCACCCGATCCCGTTGCCACTATCGTTGCCCACATGGAAATGAGTGGCCTAACACAGAAAGCCTTGGCCGAAGTGTTTGGCTCTGCGCCGAGGGCATCTGAAGTAATCTCTCGAAAACGGGCGCTCACGATGGACATGGTGTATAAACTTGTTCAGCAATGGCATATTCCTGCGGAGGTCCTCATTCAGCCTTATCATCTCGCCAATGACGATGAAGGCAGAGTGCGTAGACGCGAATGATAAGTTGATTGGAAGGCTTTCGAAATAGAGAAGATAGTTTCCTGGTCAATCAAACGTCTCATAGCCTGCATCTAATCTGTCGGTACCCAGTTGCAACAGAAGGCGCTATCTATGTAACGCCTACCTTTATTGCGGACCGATTGGTCGAGAAATCCCAAGATGATCGCGCAGCGTCATTCCTTCATATGCGGTGCGGAACAATCCTCGCTCCTGCAAGATCGGCACCACGAGATCACAGAAGTCATCAAATCCGCCGGGGAAATAGGGCGGCATGACATTAAAACCATCAGCAGCTCTCTCCTCGAACCAAAGCTCCATCCGGTCGGCAATTTCAAGAGGTGTGCCAAGGATAATGTGATGTCCGCGCCCCGCAGCCACGCGTAGGGCAAGCTGACGGATGGTCAGGTTCTCGCGCCGCGCCAGATCGGTCAGGAGCTTCGCGCGGCTCTGCAACTCATCTGAAATCGGCAGATCAGGCAATGGCCCGTCAAGATCAAAGCCCGACAGATCATGTCCCAACCTTTCGGCAAGGAGCGGCATGGCGTTGAAAGGATCTGTCCAGCCGTCAAGCAACGCCAGCTTGTCGCGCGCTTCGTTAAACGTCCGGCCAATGACTGGGAGAAAGCCCGGCATGATTGAAAGGGAATCCGCATCACGGCCATGTACCACCAGGCGCTCCTTTTGCCTCTGATAAAAGGTTTGTGCTTCTTCCAGACTTTGCTGGGCGGTGAAGACGATGTCCGCGGTTCTCGCTGCAAGTTCCTGCCCCGGGCGGGAAGAGCCGCCTGAACGATGACAGGATGACCTTGTGGTGGACGCGACGCATTGAGCGGTCCATTGACCGAAAAATACTTACCCGTGTGATCGAGAATATGAAGCTTGCTGGCATCGGCGTAGATACCGGTTGCCTTGTGTTTCGGGAAGGCACCGTCCTCCAGGCCGCCATCAACCGATACCTCACAGAACACAACCAGCAACCGAAACCGTTCATCTGGACCGCCGATCCCGACGACATCATCGCCGCCGTCAAGCGCGGGCACCAAGTGTTAGATTCCATCCACTAGCAGAGGGAAATCTGGAACGAGCAGAAAACCGATCGTGACTGGCCTGTCCGAATTCTTCAGCTTCTCAAAAGAACTCAAATCAATCATCAATGCCTCGATAGCTGTTCGACAGCTCACTCGACTATATCTTCAGCACCAAAGTCAATCGCCCAAACGACAGGCAAATTGCCGCTCCCGGTCTCTCCCACTCTTGTAGATATGTGGCAAAAGACTGCGCGATCGGTCGTCGCGCAGTCTCCAAATTGCTGTAACAGCTAGCTCGGAAGCTGGAACACCACATTGGATATCAAGACAATCGCCAACCCGGCGGCAAGGGCTAAATAGGGTAGAATGCCTGCCTTGCGCACGCCAAGATCATGTCCAGCGAGACCCAGTTCCTCCATCGCACCACTCGGAAATTTACCGCCGTCCTGGACGTAATGCCGGTATGCAAAGACTGGCAGAATGAGAGCCGCGAATATGAAGCCGATATAGAGGGCGTTGTCATAACCCCAGACCTTGGCGCCGGCACCCAGAAACAGGGCGTTGACGAAAGCCAGGACCGTATTGATGCCGATCAACACTGTCGGCGCCTTCCAGGGACGCTCGATGTGACCGGAATCGACGCGGTGGATCCACCCGGCATTCAGGTTAAGGAAGTTGAAGATGATATAGCCCACATTCGACACTGCGAGGACGAAGAAGTAGCCGCCGGTATCGGACGCAATAGCGAGCAGAATCAGGTTGAAGCCAAAGTCCGTCCACATAGCGCGGGTCGGAGCACCGTGTTCGTTCACATGGTCTAGATACTTCGGCAGCCAGCCATCCTTTGACCCCTGATAAAGGGTCCGGGACGACCCGGCCATGGCGGTCATGATCGCCAGGAAAAGAGCTGCGATCATCATGATCACGAAGATCTGGGTGACGATGCGCCCGCCGCCAATGAGTCCGGCAAGGGCTTCGGCCACACCGCTCCCGTCAACGATACCTGGAGCCAGCATGCCGGCATGCCCCAACACACCCTGGAAGGCGAACGGCACGAGGAAGAAGAACAGGCAGCACAGGAGTCCCGAATAGAAAATCGCCTTGAACGTATCCGTCTTGGGATTTTTCAGCTCACGCGTGTAGCAGACGGCGGTTTCAAAGCCGTAGGTCGACCAAGCCGCGATGTAGAGCCCGCCAAGGAATAGCGTCCAGCCGCCAATATTCCATGTGCCGTCGACGCCGGAATATGCCGCCGAGGGCGGGACGAGGCCCATAACGTTGGAGTAGTCAATCGAACCGGTGACGATCGGGAAGATGCCGATCAGCAGCAGCGGAATGAGAACGGCAATGGCCATCCACTTCTGAACGGTTGCGGTGCCAGCGATGCCGCGATGCTGAATTGCGAAGATGATCAACATCAAAATGGCGCCGATGATGAAGGTCGCATTGATATTGGCCTGCGCCAGAAAGGGAATGCGGAAGCTGAACAGCGACCAATTTCGGATTGCCGGAGTGAATGCTGCGACACCATCGAGCCCCAGGAGAGCTTTGACTGCATCCGGAGGCGTGGAGCCCGCATGGGCAGCCAGCCACTCGGCCACGCGAGGGCTGTCGACCGTGATCGAAGCGGCGTGTGCGGCAATCCAGCTTTGAACAAGCTCGGAGTGGACTGCCGGAATCGGGAACAGCGCGTTGAGAATATAACCCGCTGCAATGGCACAACCAAGCGACAGAACCGGGGACCAGGCAAACCAGTTGCACCAGACAGACAGTGGCGCGACGAATTTCGAATAACGCAGCCACGCGGTCGCGCCGTAGATGGAGGCACCGCCGGATTTGTTGCCGAACATGCCGGCGATTTCAGCGTAGGTAAAGGATTGCAGGAAACCCATGATCATGGAGATGATCCAGACCAGGAAGGCCAACTTGCCTGTTGTTCCTGCGATACCGCCGATAGAGAAAAGAACCAGTGGCGGCACACCGGCAGCCACCCAGAAAGCACCTTTCCAGTCCAGTGCGCGGACCAGTTTACCCTCAGTGCCGGTCGCGATCCCGGCTTCTTCCACAGTTGTCATTGATCAAGTTCCCCAACCAGTTGTTTGACGGCAGTTCCTGCATGTCTCCTTGATGTTCTCTTCCCACTGAGAAATTCTTTGGCTGCAATCTGATCGATTTTTTCTTTTTCTTGCTCAGATGCGGCGATCTTCGATATTCACGTACAGTAAATAAATTTTCTTTTTAGTCAATAGAACGCTTTACATTGCGGAGTCGCTTCGTAGGATGCAAAGTGTCGATAATGCTGAAGAGCAGCCGCGGAGGCTTCATGCAAGAAGTGGATCGTTTCGCCGGGAGCCTGCAGCCTCCCCGCCCTAGCTTGACACGCTATCCGGGCCTGCAGTCCACGCGGTCCGCCACCGAACGCTATCGCATCAAGGGCGGCGGTTCGGCTGTTGTGCAGGTCGCGCCGGGTGACCGGATAACCGTGATCGATACGGAAGGTGGTCAACCTTGCGAGATCACCTTTGTCGATGAAGCAGGCCGCTTCAACGCGAGCGGGCTCGGAACAGTATTCACCAATCGCTCGGAAGGGTTGAAGACCATTCTGTCGTCCGGTGAGCCCAGCGCGAGACGGACGCTTTTGTCACTGCAACGGCGCGGCGTCGATCTGGGCGAGGCTGGCGCCCTGAGGCTGTTTGGCGAAGATTCGACACCGGGCAGCCAGGCGAGCCTGGTTATTACAAGCCAAGGGCTTCTCATCGCTGCGGCGCCCGCCAAGCCTATGGCGCCATGGGAGCAAGACACGGCAACGCCGATCGAGATACGGATTGAGCGCAGCAGTGCTGAACGGAGCTACGATGCCTGCCTGCCGGAGTTACTGGCCGACCCGATCCACGATCTGCGGATTAAGGCCGCGACTGCCTCAGCCTATTTCGTCCGGGCCGGAGAATTCATTCAGGTAATCGACGTCTTCGGTCGGCAATGCACGGATTTCCAGGCCTTTTCAGCCAGAAAAGTAGAGAAGGGCCTCGATCTGGCACTGGATTCAACCGTCACACGAACCTTGCTTGGCCGCAGTTATCCGATGCCGGGGTTGCCCTCCAAAGCATTCGACCGCGATTTCGAGCCACTGGTGGAAATCGTGCAGGACACGGTTGGCCGCCATGACGCCTTCGCCACCGCCTGCAATTCCCGCTATTATGACGACATGGGTTATCCGGGCCATGCCAACTGTACGGATAATTTCAATGTGGTGCTGGAGCCCTATGGCATCGCGCCGCGCAAGGGTTGGGAGGCGCTGAATTATTTTTACAACACGGCGATCGACCATAACAATCAGCTTTATCTGGATGAACCCTGGTCGCGCCCGGGAGATTATGTACTGATGCGCGCGTTGACGGATTTGGTCTGCGTCTCCTCCTCCTGCCCGGACGACATCGATGCGGCCAATGGCTGGGATCCGACCGACATCCATATCCGCACCTATTCGGACCAAGAAAAATTCACACGAGCGGTGGGCTTTCGAATGACTCCTGACGCCGATGCCGAGCTGACACGAGAAACAGCATTTCATCCACGATTTTCCGCGCTTACCCGGGACTATACGGAATATCGCGGCTATTGGCTCCCGAACCGCTTTCTGGGCGACGGCCCGGTCGAGGAATACTGGGCTTGCCGCGAAAAGGCAGTGGTGATGGACCTGTCGCCCTTGCGCAAGTTCGAAGTGACCGGGCCGGACGCCGAAGCACTCCTGCAATACTGCCTGACGCGCGACGTGCGCAAGCTATCGACCGGTCAGGTCGTCTATTCGGCCATGTGCTACGAGAATGGCGGCATGATCGATGACGGCACACTTTTCCGGCTCGGCGATAATAATTTCCGCTGGATCGGCGGAGACGATTTCAGTGGAATCTGGCTGCGCCAGCAGGCGGAGAAGATGGGCTTTAAAGCCTGGGTGCGGTCGTCGACGGACCAGCTTCACAATATCGCCGTTCAGGGTCCGAACAGTCGCGACATTCTGAAGGAGATCATCTGGACCGCGCCGCGCCAGCCTGCGATCGCCGAACTCGAATGGTTTCGCTTCACCATCGGCCGGATCGGTCATTTCGAAGGCGCTCCAGTCGTCGTATCCCGTACGGGTTTTACGGGCGAGCTCGGCTACGAAATTCTCTGCCACCCGAAAGACGCGTTGATCGTCTTTGACGCCGTGTGGGAGGCAGGACAAAAGCACGGGCTGAAGCCGATGGGGCTGGAAGCACTGGACATGGTGCGCATCGAGGCCGGTCTCATCTTCGCCCATCATGAATTTACTGATCAGACCGATCCTTTCGAAGCCGGAATCGGCTTTACGGTGCCTCTGAAAACCAAGACTGACGACTTCATCGGCCGCGACGCTCTGATCAGGCGCAAGGAGAACCCGCGCCATGTATTGGTCGGGCTCGATATCCACTCAAACGAGGCTGTCGGCCACGGCGATCCGGTCTTCATTGGCCGGGCACAGGTCGGTGTTATCACCAGTGCCACCCGGTCACCGCTCCTCAAAAAATCGATCGCACTTGCGCGGGTCGATGTGCTGAATTCCGCACTTGGTACGGCGGTAGAAATCGGCAAGCTCGACGGACAGCAAAAGCGTCTGCCGGCAGCGATCGTGCCCACCGTGCAGTATGATCCGCAAAAGCTGAGGCCCCGTTCTTGAACAAAACGAACCGCGGAAATCTCACGGTCCGCTTTGTTTCAGGGTGGATGGATCAGCTGCGCAGATAGGATTCCATCGAGTCGTCCATCGCATCGACCCATTTCGAATGATGCACTGGTGACATTGTTCCCGTCATCAGCGAACGGTGCGAGTTATCGCGGAAGCCCATCACGTTCTCGGCCTTGTGGTGCTCCCAGTCCATGAAGGTCCTGTTTGTGCCCTCGATATCGAAACTCGGATAGTCGGTTTCAGTGAGCAATTCCTGCACGTAATCACCCTGAAACCAGATCATCTGCTCGGCATCTTCAAGCTGTTCCTCGCGAGCGCGCCAGGCGTCGAAATGCGTCTTCATCTCATCTGCTGTCGGCAGGGCGATACGACCCATGATCACGTCACGTGCCCACCACGCCTGCGCATCGAACATGTTGAACGTATAGAACTGGTCCTGCATGCCAATGTAGAACAGTCTGTTATTGGGTTCGAAGACAACCCCCTTGTAGAGATCGTCCGTCCACAGCCGGTTGGCCGTCTTCAGCCTCAGATCATCCGGCAGGAACGGGAAATGATGCTGGTATCCAGTGCAAAGGATCAGCGCGTCTACTTCCTTGGTCGAACCGTCCCGGAAATGGGCCGTCTTGTTGACGAGCTTCTCCAGCAGCGGACGCTCCTCGAAATTCTCGGGCCACTTGAATCCCATCGGCTTGGAACGGTAGCTGGCCGTGACCGATTTGGCGCCATATTTCCAGCATTGGGAGCCTATATCCTCAGCCGAATAACTGCGGCCGACAATCAGGACATTCTTGTCCTTGAATTCGAGCGCATCGCGGAAATCATGCGCATGCAATACACGCCCATTGAAACTTTCGACACCCTCGAAACGAGGTACGTTCGGTGTCGAGAAATGCCCGCTCGCCACAACCACATAGTCGAATACCTCATCGTACATGCGGTCGTTGACGCGGTCATGGGCCGTCACCGTGAAGGTCTTGGCCGTCTCGTCATAGCGCACCATTCGAACCGGCGTGTTGAACCGCACCCAGTCGCGGACCTTGGCTTTTTCCACCCGGCCCTTGATATAATCCCACAACACAGCGCGCGGCGGATAGGATGCAATGGGTTTTCCGAAATGCTCCTCGAAGGAATAGTCGGCGAATTCCAGGCACTCCTTCGGGCCGTTCGACCAGAGATAGCGGTACATGCTGCCATGCACCGGCTCGCCATATTCATCGAGCCCGGTGCGCCAGGTGTAATTCCACAGGCCGCCCCAATCCGACTGCTTTTCGAAACACACGACTTTCGGAATCTCCGCGCCTTTCCGGGCGGCCGATTGGAAAGCACGCAACTGAGCCAGTCCTGATGGTCCGGCACCTATCACTGCTACTCTGATCATGGATCGTTCCCTTGTTCTGGTTAGGTCGTACTGTTCAGGCCGGACATCAATCGGGGAAAATACCGGGGCTGGTAGGCGCCCCATCGTCGTGCTGCGAGAGCCAGTCGACAGTCATTTCGCGGAACCGGGTCAGCCCCTTATAGTCGACGAGTTCTGGCGGCAGGCTGCGCAGCACGCGTGGAAAGCGCCGGCCCCATTTCGGCACCGTCACGAGTTCGTCCATGCTCATCAGATAGCATCGGATGACGAAGAGGATGGCGTTTGAGCGCGGCAGCCGCCACAAGCTCTGCAATTCCACGCGCAGGTGTACTTTCTCGCCGACGTTCTCCGGTGTAACCGTGGTGCGGTCCGGTCCCCATTTAGCGTAGTTCTCTGGACTGGTATCGAGACGCGGATTGATCGTCATCGTCCAGTTGAACCGCCGCGTCGGCTTGCCCTGCTGCAGGTTCATGAGGAACTTCAGCGCTCGCTCGAAGACACCCATCTGGTGCGCGAGCGGCACTGGGCCGTGCCATTCCATGAAATTCATGCCGATATCGAAGTCGAGCGACCAGTCGGCCTGCGTCGTCACCATACCGGCATCCATCCAGAGATTTCCGTCGCGCTGATCGACGATGCAGAAATCGCCCTGCGCCTGCCGGGTAATATATTCCATCGGCTCGTAAGGCAGCGTCGAACTGTCGCCGAAAGTGAAAGTGTCGTCGATATTGAGCGGCCGGTTGATCCAGCGCCAGCGGTCACCGTTTCTGATCAGGGTGAAATGTTCAGGATTGCCCGCAGCCTGCTGTTCCATCAGCAGTTCCAGCGTGTCCCATTGCGCCGTCATCATGTGCGGCAAAGCCTGGCAGCGCAGCGGATCTTCTTTCAGGACCAGCGCGCGGTCCTCCATCTCGGCAATGTAGTGTTCATCGACGTCGATGAGACTTTCAAACACCGTCCCCTTCGGTCCGGGCACATGCGGCTCCATGTTGACCGAGTACATGTAATTGTCTTCCGCAAAGGGAAACGGGAAGCGCGGTATGTATTGCGGACTGTTGCGATAGGTAAAATCCTCCCGGAAGGTCTCGCGCTTGAACTCAATCGCCATTCGCCATTCTCCTTGCCTCGCGGCTCTGGATTTACCTAGAGGTCCAGTGACAGTCTTTTTCCCTTGAAGCGGGACACGCAGATCATGATTTTCCGGCTGGAGGCCTTCTCCTCATCGGATAGATAGATGTCGTTGTGAAGGAGCGTGCCCTCACAGGTATCCACCGATGTTTCGCACTGCCCGCAGGCGCCGCCCCGGCACATGAACGGCGCATCTATACCGGCGGCCTCGATCGCTTCGAGCAGGCTTTGATGCTCTCCCACCGGAACGGACATGCCCGAGCGGATAAGTTCTGCAATGAACGGCTTGCCAGGCGGCGGCGCGAGAAACCGCTCGAAATGCAGATTCTCCTTCGGCCAGCCCGCCTCGCGTCCCGCCGTCAGGATGCCGTCAATCATTGGGCTCGGCCCGCACACGTAAAGATGCGTGCCAAGAGGCCGGTTGGCAAGGATTACACCAACAGGGATCATGCTGTTCTCGTCGTTGAAGTAGACTTTCACCCGGTGCTCGCCATATTGCTCCATCAGTTCGCGCCAGTAAGCGCCGTAGCTGCGCGAGCGCATAGCGTAGTGGAGTTCAAAGGGGATGGAGGCGCGTGCGAATTGTGCCATCATCGCGAGAAACGGCGTGATGCCGATGCCGCCGGCGATCAGAATGTGCTTGCGGCCGCGCCAATCGGGGGCGAAGAGGTTGACCGGCTGGCTGATCGTCAGCGCATCGCCTTCTCTGACCTTGCCATGCATGAAAAGCGAACCACCTCGCGATTCCTCAACCTTCAGCACGCTGATCTCATATCCCGAAGGATCACTGGGCGGCGACATGAGGGAATAGGCGTTGCGCCGCAACAGACCTTCGTCCGTCATGGACACGACGACATGCGCGCCACCCGAGAAGAATGGAAGTGGGCGGCCATCCAGTCGCTCGAAACGAAAACGTTTGATCCGGTCGGCGACCTGCGTGACCTTGGCAACGCGGACGGGAATATCCGTACTGGCGCTCACAGGAACAGCTCCTCAGGGTCGGGGGCCGTGCCGGGCTCTTCCGCGTCGATATTGACGCCCTGAAAGGCACCCAGACGGCGGGAATAGTGATCGCGCACCAAAAGCGCCAGGCCGCAGTGGCTGCAGGAGACAGGATTGGTCGTCACATTCTCGGTGGTGCCCTTGCAGTGGACGCATTGGACCCGGCGTGCAAGCGAGCCGCAGTGTTCTGTAGGGATGGAATTGTGATCCATGCCGAAGTCCAGCGCGACCTGCATCACCTGCCCGATGAAGCCCTCCGTCCCGGCGATATAGAGGCGCGTGCCCATCGTCGCGGTGTTGAGCGAGCCCTTGAGCCGGAACAGCAGCGTCGCAATCGTCGGTCCGGTCCAGAACATATCCGCCGGGAGAGCTGCCAACGACGCTCCGTGGTTCGTTCCCTGCGAACCGCGTGCCACATAGAGGATTTCGCTCTTGGCAAGAACATCGCCACCGGCAGCATCCACTTGTTTCAAGAGGGCGAGTGCACCCTCCCCCTCAAGAGCAAAGAGGTGGCGGCGCGCATAGTGATCGACTGAGATCCCCTTGTAGTGCGGACGGCTCTTGATCCCCTCGACGAGCATATCCTACCCCTGGGCCGTCCGCTTTTTCTTTTCCGGATCGTCGAAAGGCAGGGCGTGCGCCGTTGCCGTGGCACCCAAGGATTTACCGCGCACTTCGAGCGGCGTTCCGGGCTTTGCCTTGTCGACATCCACCCGCATGATCGCCATCGAGCGGTTGGTGAGTTTGGAATAGCTTGGGCAGGTGATGACCCCCACTTTTTTGCCATCGGCCCAGACCTCATCGCCCAAATCAGCCGGACCGTCGGCATCGATCAGGAGACCAAATATTTTGAAGCGTTCCTTGCCCTTCAGACGTGCATGTTCCTCTGCGCCTCGAAAACCGGTCTTGCCGGGGCTGACGGTAAAGTCGAGACCCAGTTCCCACAAAGAGTCGCCCGGCTGTTCATCCGCAAACGGGTACATCTGCGAATTGTCATAAGGATAGAACAGAAGGTAGCTTTCCACGCGCAGCATGTCGAGAACACTGAAGCAACACGGAATGATGCCCATCTCCTTGCCTTCCTCAACGATCCGGTCCCAGACCATCGGAGTATCCTGGCCCCGCACGAAGAGCTCGTAACCGCGCTCGCCGGTATATCCCGTCCGCGAGATCATCACCGGCGCGCCGAACAGCGTCGTTTGCATGTGATGGAAATATTTCAGATCGCGAATGCCAGGCACATATTTAGCGAGATAATCGACAGACAGCGGTCCCTGTAGCGACAGGTCATGAAGATCGTCATCGAAAAGCACCGCGCAATTGCGACCCATGGCTTGGCGAACAATTTCCTCATGGCCGGACCCGGAACCATGCACCAGCATCCAGGAATTGGGGGCCGTGCGATAAACAATGCAGTCCTCGGTGAAATGCCCGCGATCGTTCAGCATGGCTGCATAGACCGAGCGACCGGGGTAAATCTTCGTCATGTCGCGGGTGGTGATATAGTCAAGCACTGCAATGGCGTGCGGGCCTGTGAGGTGGACCTTTTTCAGACCTGAGACATCCATCAATCCCGCTTTGGTACGGATCGCGATGTGCTCTTCATAGATATCCTTCTCATAGGTCCAGGCGGTTCCCATGCCGCTCCAGTCTTCAAGCTTCGAACCCAAAGCCCGATGCCGCTCGGCCAGGGCTGAAAACCGCCAACTCAGTGCCATGCTATTCCCCATTTTATTTACTGTACGGAATATTTATTTCTTCAGTATAGTTACGTTTTACCGGAACGCAAGCCGCATTGCGGAGCGTTTTCCTGAAGGCACATGGCGCCAACACTGTTCATCCCATCCGCTCGGAGGCATAGCTGCCGGGGCTGGCCGGAAAGATAATCGTCCGGTTACCATTCATGAACACCCTGTGATGGATGTGGGCGTGGGTTGCCCGCGCAAGCACCTGGCTTTCGACATCCCGTCCGATCGAAACATAATCGTTGGCGCTCTGTGCATGGGTGATACGGGCCAGGTCCTGTTCGATGATCGGACCTTCATCGAGGTCTTCGGTAACGTAATGCGCCGTTGCACCGATCAGCTTGACGCCCCGTTCATAGGCTTGCTTGTATGGATTCGCGCCCTTGAACGAGGGCAGGAACGAATGGTGGATGTTGATGATCCGGCCAGACATTTTCTTGCAGATTGCCTCGGACAATACCTGCATGTAGCGGGCCAGAATGATCAGTTCTGCGCCCGACTGCTCTACCACGTCCATCAGCCGTGCCTCTGCCTGTGACTTGTTGGTTTTGGTTACCGGGATATGGTGAAACGGGATGTCGTGATTGACCACCAGTTTCTGGTAATCGAAATGATTGGAGACCACGCCGACAATGTCGACCGGCAATGCGCCGATTTTCCAGCGGTAGAGCAGGTCGTTCAGGCAGTGGCCGAAACGCGATACCATCAGCAGCACTTTCATGCGCCTGTCGCTATCGTGAAACTCAAAAACCATGTCGAATACTTTACCCACCTCGACAAAGCCGGCTTCGATCTGCTCGTGTGTCGTGCCTTCCTCGCTCACGAAAGTTACCCGCATAAAGAATTTGCCGGTGTCGAGATCATCGAACTGCGAACTATCGACGATGTTGCAGCCCATTTGCGCAAGATAGCCGGAAACGCCGGCAACGATACCGCGCCGCGACTGACAGCTGACCGTCAGCACATAGGTTTTCATCACAGTCATAGTTTCCCCTTGCTGATCTCCGATGCGGGATGCCGTCTCAGATATCCAGCGTTGTTTCGCGCTCCCAACGGGTGAAATGCGAGGCATAGGCATTCCATTCCCGTTGCTTCAATTTCAGGTAGGCTGCCGAGAATTCCGACCCCATGGCGGTCTTGAGACCTTCATCCTTGTCGAATTCGCGCAACGCATCGAGGAGGTTAAGCGGCAGTTTCGGCGCATCCGTAATGGTATGCCCCTCGTGATACATGTCGATGTTGCGGTGAGGACCGGGATCGGCCTTGGAGCGCAGTCCGTCGAGGCCCGCAGCGATAATGATTGCCTGCAAAAGGTAGGGATTGGCCGCGCCGTCGGGAAGGCGCAATTCGAAGCGGCCGGGCCCGGGAACGCGCACCATATGCGTGCGGTTATTGCCGGTCCAGGTCACCGAATTTGGCGCCCACGTCGCTCCGGAAACTGTCCGTGGCGCGTTGATGCGCTTGTAGGAATTGACGGTCGGATTGGTGATGGCGGCCAAGGCCGAGGCATGCTTCATGATGCCGCCGAGGAATGTGCGGCCCTGGCTTGAAAGCCCGAACTCGGCGGATTTGTCGGCAAAGGCATTGGTGCCGCCATCGATATCCCAGACGGAGATGTGGCAATGGCAACCGTTGCCGGTCAGACCCTCGAAGGGTTTGGGCATGAATGTGGCACGAAGCCCATGTTTCTCCGCGACCGACTTGACCATGAATTTGAAGAAGGAATGCTTGTCTGCTGTCTTCAGGGCATCATCAAACTCCCAATTCATCTCGAACTGGCCATTCGCATCCTCGTGATCGTTCTGGTAGGGCTTCCAGCCGAGTTCGAGCATGTAGTCGCAGATTTCCGCAATGACATCATAGCGCCGCATCACCGCCTGCTGGTCGTAGCAGGGTTTCTCCGCCGTATCATATTCATCGGAGATCCTGGAACCGTCGGTGGAGATGAGGAAAAACTCGGCTTCCACACCGGTTTTCACGCGAAGCCCGGCCTCCGCTGCTTGTGCAACAAGCTTTTTGAGAACGTTGCGGGGCGCCTGTTCCACGGGTTGTTCTTCCATGACACAATCGGCGGCCACCCATGCCACGTCCTTTTTCCACGGAAGGCGAATAACGGAAGCGGCATCCGGTACTGCAAACAGGTCCGGATGAGCAGGCGTCAGATCGAGCCAGGTGGCAAATCCGGCAAACCCGGCACCGTCCTTCTGCATATCGGCAATCGCCTCGGCCGGGACAAGCTTTGCCCGCTGACCGCCGAATAGATCGGTGTAGCTGATCATGAAATATTTGATGCCGTTCTCGCGGGCATAGGACGAGAGATCCAGTGTCATAGTGTTCCCCTTTGGATTTGTTTAGACACTTTTCAAAGAGACCGGACCGCATCCTCCCAAATGCTCCGCTCAGTTATATTGGCCGTCAGAACCCTCCCTTTCCGGGAATCCAGCTGGTGCCGGCAAGCGGAACACCCGCCATGGCCGCAGCCTCGATCGTGAGCGCACACAGATCTTCCGGTTCGAGATTATGGACATGGTTCTTGCCGCAGGCGCGGGCGATAGTCTGCGCCTCGAGGGTCATGACCTTGAGATAATTGGCAAGGCGGCGACCTGCTGCAACCGGATCCACCCGTTTCGCCAGTTCTGGGTCCTGCGTGGTGATGCCAGCGGGGTCTTTGCCCTCGTGCCAGTCATCATAAGCGCCGGCAGTCGTACCAAGCTTCTGATATTCTTCTTCCCAGCGTGGATCATTGTCGCCAATGGCGATGAGGGCCGCCGTCCCGATGGACACCACGTCGGCACCGAGAGCCAGCGCCTTGGCTACATCGGCACCGTTGCGAATACCGCCAGAGATGATCAGTTGCACTTTGCGATGCATGCCGAGGTCCTGCAGCGCTTTGACAGCGGGACCGATGCATGCGAGCGTCGGCTGTCCAACGTTCTCGATGAAGACTTCCTGCGTCGCTGCCGTGCCTCCCTGCATGCCATCAAGCACAATGACATCGGCCCCGGCCTTAACGGCGAGCGCCGTGTCGTAGTAGGGTCTCGAGCCCCCGACCTTGACGTAAATCGGCTTTTCCCAGTCGGTGATTTCGCGCAGTTCGAGTATCTTGATTTCAAGATCGTCGGGACCGGTCCAGTCAGGATGCCGGCTTGCAGAGCGTTGATCGATGCCCTGCGGGAGCGTGCGCATTTCCGCCACGCGGTCTGAAATCTTCTGGCCGAGCAGCATCCCGCCGCCACCCGGCTTCGCACCCTGGCCAATGACAATCTCGATCGCATCGGCGCGGCGAAGATCCTTTGGGTTCATGCCATAACGGGACGGCAGATACTGATAAACGAGCGTTTGCGAATGACCGCGCTCTTCTTCCGTCATGCCGCCATCACCCGTGGTCGTCGATGTTCCCGCAAGCGTCGCACCGCGGCCGAGCGCTTCCTTGGCTGGTCCAGAGAGTGAGCCGAAACTCATGCCCGCAATCGTGATCGGGATTTTCAGGTGAATCGGCTTCGTGGCGAATCTCGATCCAAGGACCACTGAGGTTTCGCATTTCTCCCGGTAGCCTTCCAGCGGGTAGCGGGAGATCGAAGCGCCGAGAAAGAGCAAATCATCGAAGTGCGGGAGTTTGCGCTTGGCGCCGGAGCCGCGGATATCATAGATCCCGGTAGCGGCAGCACGGCGTATTTCCGACATCGTGTAATCATCGAACGTCGCCGATTTGCGCGGTGTGGTTGCGGGATTGTGATAGCTCATGTCTTACCCCTTCACGCTCAATAGGCTTCGGCGTTATCAATGTTGAAATTGTAGAGCGTGCGTGCGGAGCCGTAGCGGGTAAATTCTTTCGGGCTCACATCGGTGATGCCGGCACGATCGAGCAGACCCCGCAGAATGTCCAGATGTTCCGGACGCATCTCCTTGGCTATGCAGTCAGCGCCGAGACTTTTGACGGAGCCACGCACGAAGAGCCGGGCTTCGTACAGCGAATCTCCCAATGCATCGCCCGCATCTCCCAGCACGACAAGATTGCCGGACTGCGCCATGAAGGCCGACATGTGCCCGACATTGCCGCGAACGACGATATCCATGCCCTTCATCGAAATGCCGCAGCGGGATGACGCATTGCCTTCGATCACCAGCAAACCGCCGCGGCCGGTGGCACCCGCATATTGGCTGGCATCACCCTTCACGAAAACGGCACCCGACATCATGTTCTCGGCAACCCCCGGACCCGCCGAGCCATGCACCGTGATAGTGGCCTCACTGTTCATGCCGGCGCAATAATATCCGACGCTGCCACGCACTTCGACGCTCACCGGGGCATCGATGCCGACTGCGACGGAATGGCTTCCACGCGGATTGAGAACTTCAAAACTGATGTCGTTGCTCCCTGCCGGAATTGCGTGAAGGGTTTGATTCAGTTCCCGCAAAGGAGTTACGGCAAGGTCGATCGTCGGCATCTCAATGCTCCCAAAAATAGACTGTCGCAGGCTCTGGCTCCCAAACCCGTGCCGTATCGATGCCCGGCAGGTTGACCAGCGCGCGGTATTCCGAACCGAATGCCACGTATTGATCGGTTTCGGCCATGACGGCGGGCTTGCACGCAATGGCATCGCGCACCACGCCAAAACCGGATTTCGTGCCGACAACGAAGGTGAAAAAACCGTCAAGATCATCGACCGCCCCGTTCAGCGCTTCGCCGAGGTTTTTGCCTTCGGCCAGTTTCGCCGTGAGATACGCAGCAGCAACTTCCGTGTCGTTCTCGGTCTCGAAAATCATGCCTTCACGCTTGAGATCGCGGCGCAGATTGTTGTGGTTGGACAGCGAGCCGTTGTGAACAAGGCACTGATCGGCACCAGTGGAGAAGGGATGCGCTCCGAGCGTTGTAACGGCGGACTCGGTCGCCATGCGCGTGTGACCGATACCGTGGCTCCCGGACATGGCAGCGATATCGAAGCGCGCAACCACATCCTTCGGCAGACCGACTTCCTTGTAGATCTCGACACTTTCTCCGCTGCCCATAATGCGGATGTTGGGGCAGGCTTCGGCAAGAGCCGAACGGATGGCGATCAGGTACTCGGAGTCGAACGTGACAACTGCATGCGTGCTCCTGACCGTCACCTTGGCAGTCTCGCCGCTCGCTGACGCAAGGATTTCTTCAAGACCGGTGAAATCCGCCCGTGGATCAGCCGACTGTAGCGTGAGCTTGTCGACGCCATCCGCCGGTGTGCCGTAGATCGCAATCCCGGCGCTGTCAGGACCGCGATCCGACATGATGATGAGCATGTCCGACAGTAGCGCGCCAAGCTGCGGCTCCAGATTCTTGTCTTTGAGAAACAATCCAACAATGCCGCACATGCCGAGGAGACCTTCCGAAAAAATCATCTATCGGACTGCTAACAGTTCTGATTTATAATTTCAACTGTCACGAATAAAATTTTCCTCTTAAGCAAGATATCAGCGCGAGAGACACCTGCTTGAAGGCCATCTTTAGCGATGCTGCGGATAGCAAATGATTGACAGGTACCGGCTGGGCAGCGTCACCAGAATCTCGGGACCGTGAGGAGCGTCCGCATCGAAGAACAGGCTGTCGCCGGGCTGCATGGTAAACAGCTGGTCGGCGTGACGATAGACCACCTCGCCTTCGAGCATATAAAGGAATTCCATGCCTTCATGCTGAAACGTCGGGAAAACGTCGGAACCGGTCGTGAGCGTGATCAGATAGGGCTCCACGACGACACCGCTTGAATTGTTGTCGATGTGGCCGAGCAGATTGTACTGATGGCCCGCACGGGTGCCGCGACGCTCCAGTTCAACCCCCTCGCCCGCCTTGACGAATACGGCGTTGCGCGGCTCCTCAAATCGGCGGAAGAACGCGGTCACAGGCACTCCCAGCGCCTTGGAGAGAGATTGAAGCGTCGTAAGCGAAGGCGAGATGTTGCCGTTCTCGATTTTTGACAGCATCCCCAACGAAAGGCCGGTAGCCGAGGCAAGATCTGCACCTGTGATTCCAAGCTTCTTGCGGAAGGCGCGAACCTCGTGCCCGATTGCGATCTCGAGATTGTTGACTTTCGGCTCGCGCAACGCATGCGGATCTTGTGATAAAACGGGCTTGCCGGGCTCTGACATTGCTTTTTGCTTCATAGGCCAAATCACTCTCTCGGCTGTTGTCTCTATTGTCCAAGCTCTATCCTGAGAGTGAACATTTCTCAACTCCTGAGAAATTTGAACCCCATGATTATACTGCAATCCTCGCCTCTCGAGGAGATTGATTGTACGTTTCGCGATAGGAGCGGGAGAAATGGCCCGCACTTGAAAAGCCGGTTGCAAAGGCAATCTCCGCGACGGAAAGCGGGCTCTGCTGCAGTAGACGCCGCGCATGATCGAGTCTCAGCCGGCGATACTCGGTCAAAAATGTCGAGCGCATATGATCGCGAAAGAGCCGATCCAGATGGCGCGGCGTCATTCCGGCAAAACGCGCCATTGCGCTGCGATTGAGGGGTCTTTCGATTGTGGTCTCCATTTTCTCGAGCACGCCGAGCAAGGCAGGATGATGAACGCCGTAGCGTTCCGCGAGAGAGCCACGTTGGGGCCCCGCCGGTTCGCCCACTACCGTGTGCAGATACCAGTCGCTGACGCGGCGCGCGAAGTCGGCTCCCATGCGCTCTGCGATCATGGCATGCATCATGTCGAGGGGAGCGATACCGCCGCCACAGGTAATACGATCGCCATCGATCACATAACGGGCCTGAACCGGCTGAAGCGCCGGAAAGGCTTCCATCAACGCTGGCGCATGTTCCCAATGGATCGTAAAACGGCGGCCCTGCAAAAGCCCGGCTGCCGCCAAAAGATAGGGGCCACCCGATATACCACCGATCCGCACGCCTTCGCGGGCAAGCTGACGCAAGGCAACATGCACCGGCGGCTCTTGCCACTGCGGCGGACCACCGCCCGCACAGACGAAGACAGAGTGCAAAGCGCCGGTTCGTTGCGAAAGAGGGCGTGCTGGCACGATGGCGCCGGACGACGCCGTGACCGGTTGTCCGCTGGAACTGAATGTGTGAAGCCGGTAGAGCTCCCTGCCTGCCAGAAGGTTGGCAGCCCGAAGCGGTTCGGTTGCAGATGCATAGGACATGAGCGCGAAGCCGGGCAGAAGTATGAACCCGACCTCCTGAACATGCCTGTCTTTTTCACGGACCATGTCCTATTTATACAAGTTATCGTCTTCTACATGCAAGATTAAATCCCATGATTTGCAATGATGCGCGTTGTGATCCTCCGCCCTCCTCCCGAATGGGTGCAAGGCACGCAACAGTCAAACAGCCAATGGCCATTGAGCGGAGCATGCTCTCGATAGGGTCATGTGCGAACAGCGGATTTTGTTGTCATGCGCTATTCTGCCCTTTCGGTCTTTCTCAATGGTTTGCGTGGCAACAAGGCATGGAAACCGGCGTGGCGAAGTCCGTCTCCGAAATCGCATTACGACGTTGTCATAGTCGGCGGGGGAGGACACGGGCTGGCGACAGCCTATTATCTGGCCAAGGAATTTGGCATTGCCAACGTGGCTGTATTGGAAAAGGGCTGGCTCGGCTCCGGCAATATCGGCCGCAATACCACCATCATTCGTTCCAACTATCTGTTGACCGGCAACAACCCCTTCTACGAATTTTCTATGAAGCTCTGGGAAGGCTTGGAGCAGGATTTCAATTTCAACGCCATGGTTTCGCAACGGGGCGTGTTGAACCTTTATCATTCGGACGCTCAGCGGGACACCTATATGCGGCGTGGCAATGCCATGCGAATGCACGGCGTCGATGCGGAGCTTCTCGACCGCGAGGCGGTGCGCAAAATGCTGCCTTTTCTTGACTACGGCAATGCGCGCTTTCCTATACAGGGCGGTTTGCTTCAGCGGCGTGGCGGAACCGTGCGCCATGATGCGGTTGCGTGGGGCTATGCGCGAGGCGCCGATAGCAGAGGCGTCGACATCATCCAGAATTGCGAAGTAACCGGCATTCGTCGCGAAAATGGCCGCGTGACCGGCGTGGAGACCAGCCAAGGCTTTATCGGTTGCGGAAAGATTGCACTGGCAGCAGCGGGCAATTCGACCGTCGTTGCCGATATGGCAGGTCTGCGCCTTCCCATTGAGAGTCACGTCCTTCAGGCCTTCGTGTCGGAAGGATTGAAGCCGTTCATCGACAATGTCGTCACCTTCGGCGCCGGGCATTTTTACGTCTCGCAGTCCGACAAGGGCGGGCTTGTCTTCGGCGGCGATATTGACGGCTACAACTCCTATGCGCAGCGCGGCAATCTGGCGACCGTTGAGCACGTTGCCGAAGCGGGCGTCGCGATGATCCCGTCCCTCTCCCGTGTACGTGTCTTGCGTTCCTGGGGCGGTGTCATGGATATGAGCATGGACGGTTCGCCCATTATCGACCGCACCCACATCGACAATCTCTATCTGAATGCCGGTTGGTGCTATGGCGGCTTCAAGGCAACGCCGGCTTCGGGCTTCTGCTTCGCCCATCTGATAGCCAGGGAGGAACCCCATGATACCGCCCGCGCCTTCCGGCTGGACCGTTTCGCCCGGGGTTTCCTGCTTGATGAAAAGGCCGTCGGTGCCCAGCCCAATCTCCATTGAGGATATCTGAACGATGGCAAGTCTCATCTCCTGCCCGCATTGCGGACCACGTCCCAAAGAAGAATTCACCATTCGCGGCGATGCCAATCTGGTGCGTCCGGCACCTGATGCAGGTGACGAGACCTGGTATGCTTATGTCTACCTGCGGGACAACCCAAAGGGACCTCACCGCGAATACTGGCACCACACCTCCGGCTGCCGAAGATGGCTGGTGGTTGAGCGCGATACCGTCACTCATGTCGTGCGGGACGTATCAGACGCTGCCATCGAAGGAGTACAGCGTTGACATCGTTCCGTCTTCCGCAGGGCGGGCGCATCGATCGCGCGAAACCGCTTGATTTCACCTTTGACGGCAAGTCCATGCAAGGCTGTGCTGGCGATACGCTTGCCTCGGCACTGCTGGCAAGCGGCAGGCAGCTTGTCGGACGCAGTTTCAAATACCACAGACCCCGCGGGATACTGACGACGGGCGCAGCCGAACCCAATGCGCTTGTCACCGTTGGAACGGGGGGAAGAACCGAACCTAACACACGTGCGACGACACAGGAGCTTTACCAGGGTCTGGAAGCACGAAGCCAGAACCGTTGGCCGTCGCTAGATTTCGACATAGGCGCGGTTAACGGCCTGTTGTCGCCCTTCCTTAGCGCCGGATTTTACTACAAGACCTTTATGTGGCCCGCCGGCTTCTGGGAGAAAATCTACGAACCATTGATCCGCAAGGCTGCGGGTCTTGGCCGCGCCGCCTATGAAAAGGACCCGGACACCTACGAGAAATCATGGGGTCATTGCGATTTGCTGGTGATTGGCGCGGGTCCCACCGGGCTTGCCGCCGCATTGACCGCAGGGCGCGCCGGAGCCCGTGTCATTCTCGTCGATGAAGGTTTCGAACTGGGCGGCTCTCTTTTGCACGAAACGGCGTCAATTGGTGAAAAGACGGCCGGCGAACTTACGCAGAACATCCTTGCTGAGCTTGGGAGTCTTCCAAATGTCAGCCTTCTACCCCGGACGACCATATTCGGCTGGTATGACAGCAATGTCTTCGGCGCCGTCGAAAGAGTGCAGAAACATCTTCGCACCATCGACGCAAATCGCCCGGTCGAACGGCTTTGGCGTATCGCCGCGAAACACGCCATTCTGGCCACCGGCGCAGAGGAAAGACCGCTGGTGTTCGGCGGCAATGATATACCGGGTGTTATGCTGGCCGGAGCAATGCGTTCCTATCTCAACCGCCATGCCATAGCGCCGGGCAAACGCACGGTCATCTTCACCAATGGCCCGGCAGGATACCGGACTGCGGCGGACCTCGAAGCCAAAGGGCTCGACGTCGCGGCAATCATCGACAGTCGCAACGATGTTTCGATAGTCTGGGGCGGAAAAGCACGAGTCATAGCCGGCGCTGTCGTCAGCGATGCACATGGTGCCAAGCTTGTCACGGGAGTGACGATATCAAGCAACGGTGCATCAGAGCGGATAGCGGCCGATGCACTCGCCATGTCCGGCGGCTGGAGTCCTGTTATTCATCTCGCCTGCCATCGCGGCGCCAAACCGCAATGGTCGGATGCGAGGTCAGCTTTTCTTGCGCCCGCAGAACAGGACGGGCTGACAATCGCGGGCTCCGCTGCCGGTATGGAAATCCTTCAGGCCTGTCTCGGCGATGGGGCGGGGAAAGCACATACTATCCTTGGAAGGTTGGGGTTTGCGAGTACTGCACCCGCTTTCGCCTTCGAAAGGGACGAGCACAGCGATGGCAAACCGCTGTGGTCCGTCCCCAGTTCCAAGGGCAAAGCCTTCGTCGACTTCCAGAACGACGTACATCTCAACGATCTCCATCTTGCTGTTCGAGAAGGTTATGGACATGTGGAGCTAGCCAAGCGCTACACGACCAGTGGCATGGCGACCGATCAGGGCAAGTTATCCAATGTTAACGCGATCGGTATTTTGGCGGAAACCCGTGGCATATCTCCGGGCAACGTCGGCACCACCACATTCCGTCCGTTCTATACGCCAGTTTCTTTCGGCGCTCTGACTGGCGCACATCGTGGCACGCATTTTCAGCCGGTACGCAAATCGCCTTTGCATGAATGGGCGCAAAAAAATGGGGCGATCTTCGTTGAGGCTGGTCTCTGGTACCGTTCGGCATGGTTTGCGCGCGAAGGCGAAAAGACCTGGCGGGAAAGCGTCGACAGGGAGGTCTTGAACGTCAGGCAAAATGTCGGGCTTTGCGACGTTTCGACCTTGGGCAAGATCGAGATTTTCGGCAAGGATGCGGCCGAGTTTCTCAACCTGATTTATTGCAATGCCTTTCTGAAACTGCCAGTCGGAAAAGCGCGCTATGGCCTGATGTTGCGCGAGGACGGCTTCATCTATGACGATGGAACCACTAGCCGTCTCAGCGAAAACCGATTCTTCATGACCACCACGACGGCCTACGCGGCGGGCGTGATGACCCACCTCGAATTCTGTTCTCAGGTGCTCTGGCCGGAGCTGCATGTGCAGATGGCGTCAGTGACAGACCAATGGGCGCAGATGGCAATCGCCGGGCCAAAATCGCGCGGGATTCTCCAGGCGATTGTTGTCGACGACATTTCGGATGCGGCCTTCCCTTTTCTCGCGGCAAGGGAGGTGACACTTTTCGGCGGCCAGCTGAAGGGTCGCCTGTTCCGCATTTCCTTCTCCGGCGAGCTGGCGTTTGAACTCGCGGTACCCGCGGGTTACGGACAATCTGTAGCCGACGCGATCATGCAGGTTGGTGCTGCGCATGGCATCGCTCCCTACGGCACCGAAGCGCTGGGTGTACTGCGTATTGAAAAGGGTCATGTCACCCATTCCGAAATTAATGGCACTGTTACACCTGGCGACCTTGGTTTCGGGCGGATGGTCTCCAAGGCAAAACCGGACTTTATCGGCAAGGCAATGCTGGAGCGTGAGGGATTGCAATCGCCGGATCGGCTCCAGCTCGTTGGCGTCAAGCCTATCGATCCCAAGGAAACATTTCGCACCGGTGCGCATATTCTGGCGAACGCCGCGCCCCCATCACTCGAAAACGATCAGGGCTATGTCACATCAAGCTGCTTTTCCCCCAATCTCGAGCACACGATCGGACTGGCTCTCGTGAAGCGGGGGCCAGAGCGCTTGGGAGAAACTGTCACCGTATGGAACGGCCTCAAGAATGAGTTCACCAAGGCCATGCTATGCAGCCCGGTCTTTGTTGATCCGCAGAACGAGAAGCTTCATGCGTGATTTCCCGCTTTTCCCTCGCGCCGCCCTCACGTCCGCTCGAGCCACGCGATTTGGCGCGTCCTTGATATTGCAGCCTTTACCGGAAGGTCATGTGCTACAGGTCTTCAGTGCAAAGGGCATGGCCGATATTCGCTCCTCGCTGTTCGAGATCAGCGATGGCACTACCCATGCCGTTCGTGCCGCTAGTCCGGGGCAGTGGTTTGTTGTCGGTGACCGTCCGCTTTCCGCGCAGGAATTCTTGACGATTGAATCAAGGCTTGAAGGCAGGGCCGTTCTTGTGGATCAGAGTCATGGCCGGGTCAGAATCGGTGTCAGCGGCAGCGGCGCAGAAGCCCTTCTAGCAAAGGGCACAGCTGTTGACGTCGAGGAGCGATCCTTCAAAGCCGGTCAGACGGCTATGACACTTGTCGGACACATCTCTGTACACCTTACACGCGTCGCCCCCGACGGATTTGAAATCCTCGTCTTGCGGAGTTTTGCCGAAGATCTTTGGAACGATCTCAACCGCATGAGCGTAGAGTTTAACTGAGTATTTCGAGGGCGAGGAACGGCCGCTCAGCGTCCGACTACACCTTCAGGCCGAGGCTCCGTCTTTTTCAGAATGGACTCTGCAATATTTCGCGCCTCTTCAATATGGTCGCGGCAGGCTTTCGCCGCGGCTTCGGGATCATTGCGCTCGATCGCCGCGAAGATTTCCCGAATCCGCGCCGGACCTGCGACGATTCGGTCGCCGGTGCTCAGCGTCATCACACGCAGTCGGGAAATGCGGCTGTTCAAACGCCGTACAATCTCCCAGGCAATATCATGTCCTCCGGTTTTGAAAATGATCTCGTAGAACTCCGTTGTCACGTCAAGGATTGTGGTTGGATCGTTCTTGCGCGACGTACGGTCGAGATCGTTCAGCACATTTCGAAGTCTAGTCTTTGTCGCCGCGTCCACGCTGCGCGCACAATCGGCAACAGCCGCCGACTCCAACGCAGCTCGGATATCGTAGATCTGCCGGGCATGATCCCAATCCAGCCGCGCAACGATCGGCCCCTGTTTTGGCAGCATTTCCACCAGACCCTCGGCGTCAAGGTGGCGGATAACCTCGCGAATGACCGAACGGCTTACCCCCAGCTGGTCACACAATGTCCGCTCCACGAGGCGCTGCCCCGGTTCGAACAAACCGGCGATGATTGCATCACGAAGCCGCTCGAGGGCGATCTCCCGCAAGGTTGCCGGGTGGGTGGCAATTTTCAGTGATTCCAGTCCGGTTTTTTTCATGATCTCTCTTAATCTGAAAAGAAGAAGCAAACAAGGTCTTGACACTCGGTCTTATGGTATACCATCATATGAGGAGACAAGAAAGCTGTTCTGGAGACGATGATGACAATTCAAATCCGCAAGACTCTACTGCAGGTGGAGTCGGTTCTTATCGAGGGTGGCAAATCCTCCTCACAGCCGTTGACGCTGTATACCGCCGCCGCGGTTGTCACGAACCCTTGGGCTGGACGCGGATATGTCGAAGACCTCCGGCCCGAAATTCACGCTGCCGCACCGGTACTCGGTGAATTGTTGACCAAGATGATCATTGACGCCGTGGGATCAGGAGATGCCGTCGAAGCTTACGGAAAAGCAGCTGTCGTCGGCCTGGACGGTGAATTGGAGCATGCCTCAGCGCTCATCCACACACTACGTTTCGGCAACCACTATCGTGAAGCCGTTGGCGCAAAATCCTACCTTGCCTTCTGTAACACACGCGGCGGTGCAAACGCGCCAATCATGATCCCTCTTATGGATAAGAACGATGAAGGCCGCCGTTCGCACTATCTGACCATCCAAACCGCAATTCCCGACGCACCTACGGCAAACGAAATTGTCGTGGCGCTTGGCGCATCAGTGGGTGGGCGCCCGCACCACCGTATTGGCGACCGCTATCAGGATTTGAAGGAAATGGGCCGTGATGTTGGCAACCCTGCAGCGGTCTAGGACGCGCAACGGCGCTGCCTACCTCGAAACGGGCGCGGGCGAGCCGCTTCTGCTCATCCATGGCGTTGGCATGCGGCTTGAAGCATGGGGTCCGCAGATTGCGGCGTTTTCCAACACACACCGTGTCATCGCTATCAACATGCCTGGTCATGGAGGAAGTGAAAGGATCGCGTCCGACGCCAAACTCGACGGCTTTGTCGCATGGCTGGCAGCCGTTATTGACGATCTCGGTCTCGACAGCGTGAACGTGGCTGGTCATTCGATGGGTGCACTCATCGCCGGCGGAATTGCCGCAACGCAGCCGCATCGGGTCCGCCGCGTCGCCCTGCTGAATGGCGTTTACCGCAGAAGCCCCGATGCGCGCGCTGCGGTGCTTGCCCGAGCGGCTGAAATCTCGGATGGGCAGATCGACCATGATGGCCCTTTGTTGCGGTGGTTTGGCGAGGATAGCCAGAATACTGAAGCCTACCGCCTCACGCGCAGCTGGCTATCGGATGTCGATCCCCAGGGTTATGCGACCGCCTATTCCGCATTCGCCGAAGGCGATGCACTTTATGCTGATTGGTGGCCATCGGTATTGTGCCCTGCCCTGTTCCTGACTGGAGCAGATGATCCGAATTCCACTCCGGCCATGGCGATGGCAATGGCAGATGCGGCGCCGCATGGGTATTTTCGGCTCATCGAGAATGAACGGCATATGGTCAATCTGACTGCGCCAGTGGCAGTGAATGCCATCATGCGCGAGTGGCTTGCAAGGGAGGCGCCAGAACGATTATGACAGCCATCGATCCAAGAACGCTTCGCGATGCATTTGGAGCCTTTTTGACTGGCGTCACCGTTGTGACGACCTACAACCAGGATGAAGAGCCGATCGGCTTCACAGCCAACTCGTTCACCAGCGTATCGCTTGATCCGCCGCTGCTGATAGTCTGTCTTGCGCGCACATCACGTAATTTCGAAACGCTTACGAATGCCGAAGGCTTTGCTGTCAACATTCTGTCGGAGGGACAGAAGGAGGTCTCAAACACCTTCGCTCGGCCGGTAGAGAACCGCTTCGCCCATGTCGACTGGCAGAAGGGCCCGCACGGCTCACCCGTATTCTCTGACGTTGCTGCCTGGTTCGACTGTTCGCTGCACAAGATCGTGGAAGGCGGCGATCACGTCATTCTCATCGGCAAGGTGGAGGCCTTCGCAAACGGTCTCGCCAATGGCCTCGGTTATGCGCGGGGCACATATTTTACCGCGTCGTTAACTGGCCAAGCGGTATCCGCAGCTGCCTCCGATTCCGACGTCATGGTCGGTGGGGTCGTGGAGCGGGATGGCGAGATTCTGCTGTTGCGGAATGAGGCAGACAAGTTCGGGCTGCCCGAATGCATCATCACCGGGGCTGCAGGACCGGACGGATTGCACGATTATCTGACAATGACGACAGGCCTTCCGATCTCGGTTGGGCAGATCTACTCGGTCTATGAAAACCGTACAGCAGGACGTCAGCATATTGTCTATCGCTGTACGGCGGGTAACGGAGTTCCAAAGGCCGGTCAGTTCTTTTCCATCAAAGGTTTACCGATTGCCCGCATGGCAACACCAGCAACCGGTGACATCGTCCAGCGGTTTGCCGCTGAAAGCAGCATCGGAAATTTTGGCGTCTATTTCGGTACCGAACGCACCGGCAAGGTGCACCAGATTGGCAGAAAGGTCTGATCCATGAAGTTCTCGCTTTTCGTGCATATGGAGCGTCTGGACGCCGGCCAAAGCCAGCAAAGTCTGTACGACGAATTCATTGAACTGTGTGAAATCGCTGATCGCGGCGGGATGCATGCCATCTGGACCGGCGAACATCACGGGATGGATTTCACCATCGCTCCCAATCCGTTCATTAATCTCGCAGACCTCGCCCGCCGAACGAAAAATGTACGGCTCGGCACCGGTACCGTGGTCGCACCGTTCTGGCACCCAATCAAGCTTGCCGGCGAAGCTGCCATGACCGATATCATCACGGGCGGGCGTCTCGATATCGGCATTGCGCGCGGCGCATATAATTTCGAATATCAACGCCTCTCACCCGGCCTCGATGCTTGGGGAGCGGGGCAACGTCTGCGAGAGATCATCCCTGCAATCAAGGGCTTGTGGGCCGGTGACTATGCCCATCAGGGCGAATATTGGTCGTTCCCTTCCACCACTTCGGCACCCAAGCCCGTGCAAAACCCTCATCCGCCGATCTGGGTTGCTGCCCGCGATCCCAATTCGCATGAATTTGCTGTCGCGAACAGCTGCAACGTTCAGGTCACCCCGCTCTGGTTCGGCGACGAAGAAGTCGAGAGCCTGATGCAGCGCTTCAACGATGCCTGCGCCAAATATCCGGACACACCGCGCCCGAAAATCATGGTCCTGCGGCATACGTACGTTGGAACAGATGAAGCGGACATCCAGCAGGCAGCGGGCGAAATCAGTGTCTACTACAATTATTTCGGTGCCTGGTTCAAAAATGAAAGGCCGATCAGCCAGGGACTGATCGAGCGGCTTACCCCAGACGAAATCGCCGGGAATGTGATGTATGCGCCGGAAGCCATGCGCAAGAACAATGTCGTCGGCGCGCCGGATGAGGTGATCGCACGCCTGAAACACTATGAGGCGCTCGGCTATGACGAATATTCCTTCTGGATCGATACGGGCATGAGCTTTGCCCGCAAGAAGGCATCGCTCGAACGATTCATCAATGAGGTCATGCCAGCTTTTGCGAAGGCCAGTTAATGCGCAAATTTCAGCACTATATCGATGGTGTGTTCGAAGATGGCGAAGCCAGATTTGAGAGCATCGACCCAGCAACGGGCATAGCCTGGGCTGAAATGCCAGAGGCAAAGTCACGTGATGTTGACCGCGCCGTAAGCGCCGCCGAGCGCGCACTGACAAGCGGGGCATGGGCGGCCATGACCGCTACTGCGCGCGGAAAACTTCTCTATCGCCTTGCGGATCTCGTGGCCGCACATGCATCTGCCCTTGCAGAATTGGAAACCCGCGATACCGGCAAGATCATTCGTGAAACATCGGCGCAAATCGCCTACGTTGCCGATTATTACCGGTACTATGCGGGCCTCGCCGACAAGATCGAAGGCGCATCGTTGCCAATCGACAAGCCGGACATGGAAGTCTGGCTCAAGCGAGAGCCGGTTGGTGTTGTTGCAGCCATCGTACCCTGGAACAGTCAGCTCTTTCTTGCCGCGGTCAAGATCGGTCCAGCACTAGCCGCTGGTTGCACGCTTATTGTCAAAGCCTCGGAAGACGGTCCGGCTCCGCTGCTTGAATTCGCACGCCTCGTCCACGAAGCGGGCTTTCCAGCTGGGGTCATCAACATCATCACCGGATTTGGTGCCGAATGTGGCGCGGCGCTTACGCGCCATCCCAAGGTCGCACATATTGCCTTTACCGGTGGACCCGGAACGGCCCGTCATATCGTACGCAATTCGGCGGAAAATCTGGCTAGTACGTCGCTGGAACTTGGCGGTAAATCGCCCTTCATTGTTTTCGCGGATGCCGATCTTGAAAGCGCTGCGAACGCCCAGATCGCCGGCATATTTGCAGCAACAGGTCAGAGTTGCGTCGCTGGCTCGCGTTTGATCGTCGAAGCCTCGATCAAAGACAAGTTCATCGAAATCCTCAAAGCAAAAGCCGAGGCGATCCAGATCGGGGCACCGGACAGGATGGAGACCGAGGTCGGGCCGCTTTGCACGTTTCGTCAACGCACGTTGATTGAGCAGGTTGTATCGGAATCCATCGCAGCAGGAGCGAGGCTCGTAACCGGTGGAAGCGCTCCAGATGAAGCCGGCTATTATTTCCGTCCGACAATCATCGACTGCGACGGTATTCGCTCCCCATCTGCGGAAACGGAACTGTTTGGGCCGGTTCTTTCGGTGCTGTCTTTTACTGGGGAAGAAGAAGCCCTAGCACTTGCCAACGACACGCCGTTTGGACTTGCTGCCGGGCTTTTCACACAAAACCTGGCGCGTGCACATCGCATGACGCGGCAAATCCGCTCTGGAATTGTCTGGATCAACACCTATCGGGCAGTTTCTCCCATCGCACCCTTCGGCGGTTATGGACAGTCCGGTCATGGGCGCGAAGGCGGCATGGCAGCGGCACTCGACTTCACGCGGACAAAAACGGTGTGGCTGCGGACTTCCGATGATCCAATCCCCGATCCATTCGTGATGCGGTGACGCCATGTTCTACGAAATACGCACATACAGGCTGAAAAACGGGTCGATCCCCGAATACCTGAAAGTTGTCGGCGAAACCGGGATCTCGATCCAGAAGAAGCACCTCGGCCAACTCGTCGGCTATTTTTATTCGGAGATCGGGCCGATCAACGAAATCGTCCACATCTGGGCCTTCAAGAGCCTCGATGAACGGGAGGAGAGACGGACCCGCCTGATGGCAGATCCTGACTGGCAGGCTTTCCTGCCACGCATCCGCGACCTCATAGAAGTCGCAGAAAACAAGATCATGAAACCGGCAGCGTTCTGGTCGGCGGAAGGGAGTCCGCAAACCTGATTGCACACAAATACAAACAACAAGAATGGAGAAATGGGAACATGCGTAAATCAATCATCATGGCAGCTGCGGTTGCCGCAGTTGCATTCACTGCACCGGCTTATGCCGCCGAAATGGTTTTCACCAGTTGGGGTGGTACGACCCAGGATGCACAGAAAGCCGCCTGGGCGGAGAAATTCACGGCCGAGACCAAGACCAACGTCCTTCAGGACGGTCCGACCGACTACGGCAAAATCAAAGCCATGGTCGAGTCCGGCAATGTGAGTTGGGATGTCGTCGACGTGGAGGGCGATTATGCCGTTCAGGCCGGCAATAAAGGCATGCTTGAGAAGCTCGACTTTTCGGTGATCGACAAGTCCAAACTGGATCCGCGTTTTGTAACGGACTACAGCGTCGGGAGCTTTTATTATTCCTTCGTCATCGGGTTTAACGCCGATGCTGTCGGTGCTGAAGGCCCGAAGACGTGGGCCGATCTGTTTGACACAACGAAGTTCCCAGGAAAGCGTACTTTTTACAAATGGTCGGCACCCGGCGTGATTGAAGCCGCGCTTCTTGCCGATGGTGTAACGCCGGACAAGCTTTATCCACTTGATCTCGACCGCGCCTTCAAGAAGCTGGATACCATCAAGAAGGACATCATCTGGTGGAGCGGCGGCGCCCAGTCCCAACAGCTTCTCGCTTCCGCTGAAGCACCATATGGCATGTTCTGGAACGGCCGGCTTACCGCGCTTAAAGCAACAGGCGTGAATGTTGGCGAATCGTGGGAGCAGAATATCACTGCGGCAGACGCACTCGTCGTCCCCAAAAGTGCCAAGAACCGTGATCTCGCCATGAAGTTCATCGCTTTGGCGACCAGCGCTAAGGGCCAGGCAGATATGGCGACCGCTACCGGCTATGCCCCGATCAATACGGAGTCGGGCCAGCTGATGGATGCGGCGCTACGCAAGACCCTTCCGGATCAGCAGGCAGCAAGCCAGGTGAACGCTGACATGAGCTACTGGGCGCAGCATCGCGATGAGATCGGCGAGCGCTGGTACGCATGGCAGGCGAAATAAGCCTTCAGGCATTTCGGCTCGGACACTGTTCCGGGCCGATTGTTCGCTTGAAATCGAGACAGCCGTAGGGATAGTCAGGATGAGCATCATAACCAGCACGACCCGCTTTGCTCAGGAGCCCGTACGACGGCGGCGTCCGTCGGGTTTCGCTTATATTGCGCCAGCGCTGTTGCTCCTTATCCTGTTCTTTGTCGTTCCGATTGCATCCCTGCTTATGCGCAGCGTTCTCGAACCGTCGCCCGGTATCGGTAACTACGTCGAACTTTTCGGCTCCTTGACCTATGTCCGGATATTCGCCAACACCTTTCTGGTTTCGGCGCTGGTTACAGTACTGTCGGTCGTCATCGGCTTTCCCGTGGCATGGCTCCTGGCGATCATACCCAACCGTTGGGGATCCATACTCTTTGCAATCATATTGCTCTCCATGTGGACCAATCTCCTCGCCCGCACTTATGCCTGGATGGTGCTACTGCAGCGGACTGGTGTGATTAACAAGACCCTCATCAGCCTCGGCGTGATTGATCAGCCGCTGGTCATGGTCAACAACCTCATCGGCGTGACCATCGGTATGACGTACATCATGCTGCCGTTTATCATATTGCCGCTGCGGGGCGTCATCAAAGGTATCGAGCCCGGCATCCTGCAAGCCGCGGCGCTCTGCGGCGCCACGAAATGGCAGAGCCTCTGGCGGGTTCTCATTCCCCTTGCCCTACCTGGAATCGCGTCCAGTGCGCTCATGGTCTTCGTCATGTCACTCGGTTATTTCGTGACGCCTGCACTGCTCGGTGGAACGGCCAATATGATGGTCGCCGAAATGATCGCCCAGTTTGTGCAGTCGCTGGTCAATTGGGGCATGGGTGGAGCCGCCGCTCTCGTGCTGCTCGTCGCCACACTCCTTCTCTACGCCCTCCAGCTGCGGCTTTTCGGTATTGGGCGTATCGGCCAGGAAGGACAATAAGATGCTGCTGAATTTCGAAAGACTTGGCATGTGGAAATGGGTCCTGACCGGTTTTTCTGTTCTTGTGGCCATGTTCTTACTGCTGCCCATCCTGTTTATCGTGGCGCTTTCCTTCGGGTCATCGCAATGGCTTATCTTTCCGCCCCCCAGCTGGACACTGCGCTGGTATCAGGAACTTTTTGCCGATCCGCGTTGGCTCGAAAGCGCACTAACAAGCGTGAAGATTGCAATCATCGTTACCATCTGCTCGGTGATCCTCGGCTTGTTGGCTTCGTTTGGCCTGACACGCGGCCGCTTCGCTGGGCGGGAAACACTCCGTGCGTTATTCTTGACTCCCATGATCATGCCAGTGGTCGTTCTCGCAGTGGCCCTCTATGCATTCTTTTTGAAAGTCGGGCTCAACGGAACCCTGCTGGGCTTCGTGATCGCCCATCTTATCCTGGCCCTGCCATTTTCGATTATCTCGATCGGCAATGCGCTCGATGGCTTTGATCGCTCCATAGAAGATGCAGCGGTGCTCTGCGGCGCCCATCCTCTGGAGGCCAAATTGCGCGTTACGCTGCCGGGCATTCGGCACGGATTGTTCGCCGCCGCAATCTTCTCATTTCTCGTTTCGTGGGATGAAGTGGTGGTGGCCATATTCATGGCAAGCCCCACACTGCAAACGCTTCCCGTCAAGGTCTGGGCAACCTTGCGTCAGGACCTGACACCGGTAATAGCCGCCGCCTCGACATTGCTTGTCGTCTTTACTGTATTGCTGATGTTCATCGCAGCACTTCTGCGCAAAGGATTCAAATCATGACGATACCTTTTCTACAAATCCGGGGCATTCGCAAAGAGTACGGTGCTGTAACGGCTGTGCAGGACGTGACACTGGACGTGGAGAGAGGTGAGTTCCTGACCTTCCTCGGCCCGTCCGGCTCCGGCAAGAGCACCACCCTTTATATTTTGGCCGGGTTCGAAAATCCGACAAGCGGCGATATCTTGCTTGAAGGCAGGACTTTGCTCCAAACGCCCTCGCATAAGCGCAACATCGGAATGGTGTTCCAGCGATACACGTTGTTTCCGCACCTTTCGGTCGGCGAGAATATCGCGTTTCCGTTGCGGGTGCGCAGACTCCCTAAAGCGGAGATCGATGAAAAAGTGCGCCGCATGCTCAAGCTTGTGCGTCTGGAAGGTTATGAAGACCGCATGCCGGCAAAGATGTCCGGTGGCCAGCAGCAGCGTGTCGCCTTGGCACGCGCACTAGCCTATGACCCACCAGTCCTCTTGATGGACGAGCCGTTGTCGGCACTCGACAAGAAACTTCGCGAAGAAATCCAGTACGAAATCCGACGTATCCACCAGGAAACATCGGTCACCATCCTCTACGTCACTCACGATCAGGAAGAAGCATTGCGGCTTTCCGATCGCATCGCGGTTTTCAGCCGGGGCGTTATCGATCAGACCGGAACCGGTCCCGAACTCTACGCAAATCCTGCTACGCGTTTCGTGGCACAGTTCATCGGCGACAGTGATTTCCTCAAGGGCGTTGTTGCAGCCACCAATGGCGGGCTGGCCGATATACGTCTTGGGGATGAGACGGTCGTGACGGGGGTACCCGTTCACGGAAAGGCAAGGACCGGCGGGAATGCGGCCGTCATGTTGCGACCGGAGCGCATTAATCTGTCACGCGCTCCGGGTAACGGTCGCGCTGGTATCGCAGCAACGGTCAACGACATTACTTTTCTTGGCAACAACACCCACGTCGCGACCGTGACCGGCGCAAACGAGGAGCTTTCCGTGCGTCTTCCCTTTGGCGATGCCGCAATCAATGGGCTGACGACAGGTGAAAAAGTCTGGATCACCTGGGATCCGGCAACGACCCACGCCTTCTGCGACTAGAGGAAACATGATTATGGTCCTCAAGGACTTAACTTTATTCCGCCAGGCGGCGCTGGTTGGAGGACAATGGATAGAAGCAAACCTGGCGAACTCCAATCTGATAAGGAATCCTGCAACCGGCGAAGAACTGGGATATGTGCCGGAACTCGGAACCCTTGAGACACGAAGGGCGATCGAAGTAGCGAGGGTCGCCCAGAAATCTTGGGCGCGGCGAACAGCGAAAGAACGGTCCAGCATACTTCGGCGCTGGTTCGAACTCATACTGCAGCACAGACAGGACCTTGCCAGGATACTCACGTTAGAACAGGGCAAGCCGCTCGCTGAAGCAGAGGGAGAGGTTGCCTACGGGGCAAGTTTCATAGAGTGGTTCGCCGAGGAAGCTCGCCGTGTGTATGGCGATATTATTCCCGGCCATCATCCGGACAAACGTATTCTCGTGATGAAGCAACCAATAGGCGTCGTTGCAGCCATCACCCCATGGAATTTCCCAAATGCCATGGTCACCCGCAAGGCTGGTCCAGCATTGGCAGCGGGATGCGCTGTGGTCCTCAAACCCGCGCCACAGACGCCCTTCTCTGCCCTTGCCCTTGCTGTCCTTGCCGAACGGGCCGGGCTACCGGAGGGGTTGTTCAGTGTGATCACCGGTTCTGCAGTAGAGATCGGAGCGGAGATGACGTCCAACCCAATCGTGCGCAAGTTGACATTCACCGGCTCGACCCACGTCGGAACAGAACTCTATCGGCAGAGCGCTGGCACGATCAAGAAACTGGGCCTTGAACTGGGCGGCAATGCACCTTTCATCGTTTTCGACGATGCAGACGTCGATGCCGCCGTCGAAGGTGCGATGATTGCCAAGTTTCGCAACAATGGGCAAACCTGCGTGTGCGCAAACCGCATGTACATTCAGAACGGTATCTACGACGCATTCGCACAGAAACTTTCGGCGAAGGTGGCAAAACTTCGGGTTGGAAACGGCCTTGAAAGCAACGTAGATCTTGGGCCCTTGATTAATGCTGCTGCGGTTCAAAAGGTTGAGGACCATATTTCCGACGCCATCAGCAAAGGCGCTCGCGTCCTCTCGGGCGGAAAGGCGCACTCATTGGGCGGTACGTTCTTCGAACCTACCGTGCTTTGCGACGTCACTGGGGCCATGCTCCTCGCGAGCGAGGAAACCTTTGGGCCTGTGGCTCCGCTGTTTCGCTTTGTAAACGAAGATGATGTGATACGCCAGGCAAACGACACCGAGTTCGGGCTGGCTGCCTATTTTTACGCGGCAGACCTAGCGCGGGTATTCCGCATCGCTGAAGCTCTCGAGTACGGAATGGTCGGCGTCAATACCGGGTTGATTTCGACAGCCGAAGCTCCCTTTGGCGGCGTCAAGTCCTCCGGCCTTGGCCGGGAAGGTTCCAAATATGGCATCGATGATTTCAGCGAGATCAAGTACGTCTGTCTTGGCGGCATCGCCTGACGGTTCACGTCAAGAACGTTGAGACATTTGACATATCTATTGCCAGAGCCCTCAAGCTCCCCCGCGGCAATTAACGAGAATGTCATTTTGCCGTATCCGAGCAATTGTGGCAATGGCCCGAACAAGACCAGCCCAGCCATTGCGCAGCGGGCTACCGGCAAAGACACCCCTACTTAAGCTTGAAGCCCAGGGTCTTGATTGCGGCCGACAACTCATGGCGATTTTTCAGCGCATCCTTCGTTTCGATCCGCCGGCTTATTTGTTCAGTCCAATCGATTGCCGGCAACAGTTGTATCTTTTGAAAAGCACGCAAAACCTCGTTGTAGTCGCTGAAATCTGCAGATTTTGAATCGTTTTCGTACTGTTCGCTGTGCAACACCTTGGTTTTGGGAAGGCGGGGTTTGATATCGGTTCTGATCGCCGGGTCGGGATAGCCAACCGTTAGACCAAACACCGGCAATACCTCTTTTGGAAGTGCTAGCTCTTTGGCAACAGCGATTGGATTGTTTCGCAGGGCACCGATATAGCAGGTTCCCAGACCAAGCGATTCAAACGCTATGACAGCATTTTGAGCAGCGAGCGCGGCATCGATAACTGCAAGAAGAAAGCTCTCGAGGTAATCCAGTCCGTCGGACGTTGATCCTTGATTGGTAGCTACCCTCCGTAATCGGGAAAGGTCTGCCAACCAGACAAGGAATAATGGGGCTTGATCGATCTGCTTTTGATTTCCGGCGACGGCGTTGATGCGCGCCTTGCGGTCCTTGTCTCCAACGGCCACCACGCTCCATGCTTGCAAATTTGAAGAGCTCGGAGCGGATTGAGCCGCCGAGACGGCAAGTTCCAGCGCTGTTACTGGTACCGATTGCGGCAGGTAGAACCGCACGCTCCGGTGGGCGAGGAGTGTTTCGATGATGTCCGTCGCCGGAAGAGAGCCTGACAAGTTTTGTTGTGCCCCATAACGTTGCTGCAGCAACTTACTGATCAGGTCAGTCCCGATTTTTTCTGACGTAGTGGTGGCTTCACCGGCAGCTTTGGACATTTCTTTGGCTTCCTGTTGTCGGCTAAAGCCGGGTGTTCAGTGCACGCTGACGCGCCAGCGGAGGAGATAGGTCTCAACGGTAGCGGCGAGCCGATTGAGAATGAAGCCGACCAGACCGAGTATGATCACGCCGACCATGACGAGCGCCATGTCGAAACGTTCGCGGCCGGCGATGATCAGGCCGCCTACACCCGGACCAACCGCCAGGAAATATTCTGCGCCCACGGTCGCAAGCCAGGAATAGATCAGGCCGAGGTGAACGCCGGTTGCGATGGATGGCAAGGCGGCGGGGAGAAAAATGCGCGTGATGAGCTGCAACGGCGTGAACTTCAGTGCGTGACCGACCTCGATCAGGTCGCGGGGCGCATTGCGCATGCCTTCATAAGTGTTGAGCACGACCGGAATGAAGGCGGCGATGGCGACAAAGACGATTTTTGCCTGTTCGCCGAACCCGAACCAGATGGAAATCAGCGGAATCCAGGCGAGCAGCGAGATCTGCTTCAATCCGTTGAAGGTCGGCGTAATCAACGCATCTGCGGTACGCGACAGCGCAAGCAGTGTTGCAAAAAGGATGCCGATGACCGACCCGATGAGAAAGCCAGCGACATTCCGGAACAGGCTGAAACCGAGTTCACCGATTAGATTGTTGTCAATCAGTTCACGCTTGGCGGTGAGAAATACAACTTCCAGCGAAGGCAGAAAGCGGGCATCTACCAAGCCGCTGCGGCTGGACACTTCCCACAGAACGAGCAGGAGGAAAGGAAGTGTCAATCCGCGCCGTATCTTAACCGCGCGTCTCGCTTGAAAGGCTGCTGCGAGAGACATCACCTACCCTCCTCATGCTTCCAGCGCTGGATATAGGTTTCGAAAGCGTCGAGTCCCTTGTCCATAAGGAAACCGATGATGCCGACGGCAATCATCGCAACGATCACCACGTCAAGCCAGAACATCTGGCGTCCCCACACAAGCAGATAACCAAGCCCTTCGGAAGAAGCGAGGAGTTCTACACCGACAAGCGCGGTCCAGGAATGGGTAAGGCCGTAGCGAATGCCGGTAAAAATGGAAGGTGCTGCACCCGGAAGAACGATCAGACGCAAAGTCTGCCAGCGGCTGAACCGAAGGGCATGGCCGACTTCCACGAGATTGGCAGGAACTGCGCGGATGCCTGCTGCCGTATTCAACGTCATCGGGACAAGAGCGCCCTTGGCAATGACAATAATCTTCAATGTTTCGCCAATACCGAAGATGAGCATCAGCAACGGTATCCATCCGAGCGTCGGGATCTGAGCGAAGGCCAAAAACAGCGGTCTGATATAATCATCCATCCGGCGTGATAAGCCCATTGCCATGCCAAGCGTTAGCCCGGCGAGAGCCCCGAACAAAAATCCGATAACCACGCGCAGCAAGCTGACACCGGCATGATAGAAGATTTCCCCGGAGGCAATCATCTCCAGTGCCGTGGAATAGACATAGGTGGGCGATGGAAGAATCTGTTCCGGCAGCCAGCCCCGGTTGGACGCTATCCACCAGGCGAAGAGTAGGCCCAATGGCAAAATCAATGCGATGGCGAACCGACGGAGTCCACGACTGCTTATCGGTGGCATCAGTCGGGCCACACTGCGTCGTGATGTTGCAGTAGCAGATACGCTATCGGAAATAGTGCTCATTCGGCGACCTGCGGCCTAGTCTTACTGTACTGATTAGGAGCCCAGCGGTTTGCCATTTGCACCATAGGCCCGCCAGAAATTCTGCAAACCAAGTTTTTCCAACGAAGCGTTGAGGTATTTCGGTTCAAACCAGCCTTCCACGCTCACATCGCGGCGGATCAAACCAAATTCCTTGGCTTTGGCGCCCTGTTCCACGTATTGCGAGACAAGTAAAGCATCGACAAGTGGCGAATTGCGATAGGCTAGTTTGTCATTGCTGAAATAGTCTTCGAGAATGGGGATCGGCGTACCGGACTTGTGCCAGAGTTCGAATAGCGCCGCGCGGTTGGGTTCATCCGAAGACCACTGTGCTGCTTTTACGAACGCATCGACAACGCGCTGGGTAATCTCCGGATGTTTATCGATGAAATCCTCGCGTGCGATGATACCGGCGTTGCGGCCGAAGCGAGGATCATCACCCTTGGTGGTATAGATCACCTTGGCACTGCCCTTCGCAGCAAGATTTATCAAGGTCGTGTCGCCAAAGGCGGCATCAATGTCCTGGCTGGTCAGCGCGGCTACTGTTCCGGCGCTATCGAGATTGATGACTTGGATATCCTTCTCGGTCAGGCCGTTGGCCTCAAGGATCTTGATGGCTGCGAGATGTCCATTAGTGCCGCGCTGATAGGCTACCTTCTTGCCTTTGAGGTCCGCGACCGACTTGATGTCAGAATCCTTGGCGACTGCGAGATAAAGCGGTTTGCGCGCCCCGCTTGCCAGCAGGTATTTTGTCTTGAGGCCATTGGCGCGGCCGATCAATGACGGAAGATCGCCCTGATAGGCAAAGTCGAGCTGGTTGTTGGCAAAAGCTTCGTTAACTGCCGGACCGGCGCCCTTGAAGAAGAACCACTCGATCTTGACGTTTGGATCGTTGGCAAATTCCTTTTCGAGATACTCGCCGGCTCTCGCCGTCGCGGCGGACGTTCCTTCGGCATAGGGGCGGTTATCAAGCCCGATCGCGGCATAACCGACGTTGATTGTCACGGGTTCTTCAGAGAGGGCCGGCGACGCAAGGGCGGCCAAAGCAAATGTCGCCAGAACCGCGCGTCGGGTGAAGTGGGATAGCTTCATGTCAAATCTCCGTTGAAAAGAGTGGCCGCCCGCCGGGATTGGCGCGCAAGGCAGCGTGGACCGGTCCCGGCCTGGCAACTGGACGCGTCTGTGGTGTTGGTTGTTTCGTGACCGTCTTTAGCTGATCGCTGCCAGTTGTTGTGTTGAGAATTTCGAGAATGTGATTGCGGATGCTTGCGAGTTGCGATGACGTGCGCTCACGCGGGTGCGGCAGGTCCACGGGCACGATTTCCCTGATACGGCCCGGACGCGGTGACATGATAACGACGCGGTCACCGAGATAAACCGCCTCATCCACATCATGCGTGACAAGCACCATGGTAATCTGTTCCTTGGCCCAGATTTCCTGCAGTTCTCCCTGGAGGCGGGCCTTGGTAATAGCGTCGAGCGCTCCGAACGGCTCATCGAGAAAGAGAACATCCGGACGATTGACGAGACCCCGCGCAATCCCCGCGCGTTGCGCCATGCCGCCCGATAGCTGGTGTGGATAAGCCTTTTCGAACCCGGTCAAACCCACGAGCGCGATCTGCTTTGCCACGAGTTCACGCTTCTCGACCTTCGAGAACGGCGCATTTTCTAGCCCGAGCGCCACATTGCGTTCAACGGTCAACCACGGAAACAGCCGCGGCTCCTGAAACACGATGCCACGATCAAGGCTCGGTCCTGTAACTGGTTTGCCATCATGTTCTACGGTGCCATCATGGTCGATATCGAGCCCTGCACCAAGACGCAGCAACGTCGACTTGCCGCAACCACTGGCGCCGACGATGGTAACAAACTCGCCCGCCCGGACATCAAGGCTGACCTGATCAAGTGCTGTGAGATCGCCGCCATTGACACGGAAGCGCCGGCTCACATTGCCAATCCTGATATGGGCTTTACTGGTCATGGTGCCGTCTTTCTTGCTTGAATCGACAGGATTATTCAGCTGCGACAGCAGAGCGCGCCGGATGCTGCGGTTCACGGAGGCCAAGATGGCTACGGAGCGTGCGGCCTTCATATTCGGTACGGAAGAGACCTCGGCGACGCAATTCGGGGACGATGTGCTCGACGAAATCCGTAAGGCCGACAGGCAGATGCGGCGGCATGACGTTGAAGCCATCAGCTGCACCCGTGGTGAACCAATCTTCCATCTGGTCGACGATATGTTCCGGTGTTCCAACGATCTGCCAATGCCCACGTGCCCCGGCGACACGCAGATAAAGCTGACGGATGGTCAGGTTCTCCCGGCGCGCAAGATCGATCATCAGTTTCTGGCGGCTCTTGCTGCCATTGGTCTCAGTGACTTTCGGGAGCGGCCCGTCCAGCGGATACTTCGACAGGTCGACATCTCCCGCCATGCCGTTGAGCAGTGACAGGCCAACGGCTGGATGGATCAGCTCCTGGATCTGCTCGAATTTTTCGTTTGCTTCGGATTCAGTCTTACCGATTACCGGAAAAATGCCGGGCATGATCTTCAGGTCGTCCGGCGAACGTCCAAAGCGGGCAAGCCCGCCCTTGACGTCGCTGTAGAAGGCACGCGCATCCTCGATATTCTGGTGCGCGGTGAAAATGACTTCAGCGGTGCGCGCCGCCAGATCCTTGCCGGGCTCGGATGAGCCTGCCTGTACGATTACAGGATGCCCCTGCGGCGCACGCGCGACATTGAGCGGACCGCGGACCTTGAAATGCGTGCCACGATGATTAAGGAGATGCTGTTTTGATGGGTCGTAGTAGATGCCGCTGTCCTTGTCGCGCAGGAAGGCGTCCTCTTCCCATGTATCCCACAATCCGCGAACAACATCGGCAAACTCCTCGGCCCGCTCGTAGCGCTCGACATGGGCGACGTGGTGATCGCGATTGAAATTATGCGCTTCGTCCTCGCTTGCTGACGTCACCAGGTTCCAGCCGGCGCGTCCGCCGCTGATATGATCCAGCGAGGCGAACTTGCGGGCGATGTGGTAAGGTTCGTTATAGGTTGTGGAAGCCGTGGCAACGAACCCCACTCGCTCGGTTAGGGCTGCCAGAGCTGAAAGCAGTGTCAGCGGTTCGAACTGGGCCACGTAGCGGATTGCAGTGCGGCTGAGCGCCTCCGTATCAGTGCCGCGTGTGCCGACGCCATCGGCCATGAAGATCAAATCGAACTTCGCCGCCTCAGCGATCTGGGCAAGTTCGGCGTAATGGGCGAAATTCGATCCGGCGTCAGCCTGAGCCTGCGGGTGACGCCACGCGGCAATATGATGTCCTGTCGGATAAAGGAACGCTCCGAGTTTCAATTGGCCCGCACGTTTGCTCATGGTTCAGCTTCCCGATCACAATTATCCGGAAAGCTTAGGTTGCAATTTTTAATCTCGACAGAAACGGTATTCTTTAAATTGGATCGATTGAGGTTTTCTCGTTCGCGCGGTTCTAACGGCATGGAACTCGATTGTAGATCTCGCCCCAGCTTCAATTCTGCTTGCATCCACAAACTGCCGTTAGTTTTGTTCCTTCTTGCTTGATTTAAGTCCTTTGAACCGGAAAACAATTCTAGGGTCAGGACTCATTGACCGAGCCAAAAGATAACGGTTGCCGCGATGCAGATAGCGCTGAAGAATGTGTGGGCGCAGCGGTCGTAGCGCATTGAGATACGCCGCCAGTCTTTTAGCCTTGCGAACATATTCTCGACCTTGTGGCGCTGTCGATACAAAGTCTTGCAGTATGTTGTGGGCAACCGGCGCTTGGCTCGCGGTGGAATGCAAGGCGTGATGCCGCGGCCGGCGAGAGCCTCTCGGAATGCATCACTATCATAGCCCTTGTCGGCAATAAGCGTCTCCGCGTCTGGAAGTATTGGATAGATCAGAGTCGCGCCCTTATGGTCACTCATTTGTCCTTCTGTGAGAAGAAAGATTACTGGCCGGCCGGCGCCATCGCAAACCGCGTGCAGCTTGGAGTTTAGCCCGCCTATCGTGCGGCCGATGAGACGGGGTGAATCCCCCCTTTTGAGCAGACTGCCGGCCGTCCGATGCGCCTTAAGATGCGTGCTGTCGATCATCACGCGGTCGGGCGGGCCGCTCTCGGCCGCTAGGTTGGAGAAGATTCGGTCGAAGATACCCGTGCGGGACCAGCGAACGAACCGGTTGTAGAGCGTCTTGTGGGGGCCATAGACCACGGGCGCATCCCGCCATCGCAGACCATTCCGGATCACATGGACTATCCCGCTGACCACACGCCGGTCGTCCACGCGCGGAATGCCACGCGTCCGCGGGAAAAAGGGTTCAATGCGCTTAAGCTGAGCCTTAGTCAGCCAGAATTGATCAGACATCGGCAGGTCCTCCTGCCGCGCTTGAATCACGATGTCACATCAGATGGAATCTGAGTTTACCAAGGTCTGCTATGCGGAGAAAGCTGACGCTCGTCAGCAGCAGGAACGCGTCCTTTGAGCTGTATTTGAACTGACCGCGAGGATTATCTCGAGCATGGGGTGTCGGAATCTCGTTTAGCCAATCGTCTTCAAGACAGTCAAACTATGGAGAACAGCGATGACTATTACAATTACGGCCTTTGAACGGTCGCCCGATGGCGGCAAGGGTCTGGCGCGTGACATGCGCGTTCGCTGGGCGCTTGAAGAAGTGGGCCAGCCTTACGATGTTCGTCTTCTTTCGTTTAAAGCTATGAAGGAACCCGCACATCTAGCGGTTCATCCTTTCGGGCAGATTCCGACCTACGAAGAAGGCGATCTCGGCTTGTTCGAGACGGGGGCGATCGTGTTCCATATCGCGGAGCGCCATGCGGGCCTGTTGCCAGACGATGCGAATGCCCGGGCGCGCGCGATCACATGGATGTTCGCCGCGCTCAGCACGGTGGAGCCGCCGATCCTTGAACTCGGAACCGCTAGGCTCCTTGAGGGCGACAAGTCCTGGTCCGCGCAACGCATGCCTCTCGTCGAGGATCGCGTCCGTAACCGGCTGGGCCAACTTTCCCGTCGCCTTGGCGATGCCGACTGGCTCGATGGCGCGTTCAGCGCGGGCGACCTGATGATGGTGTCGGTGCTGCTCAAGTTGACAGCGTCGGGTGTGCTGGACGAATACCCGAACCTCTCCGCCTATGTGGCCCGCGGCGAAGCGCGGCCCGCCTACAAGCGTGCCTTCGACGCGCAATTGGCTATCAACAAGCCACCGGCCGGCTGATTGAGGTCCGGCTCGAAGTCGTCATCCGAGTTTTTCGTTCAGTTTATGGGTCCTGACCCTAGCTACCACGCCAAGGATATGTTGCTGGACTGGCCAAATGACGACGCCTAGCCTCGCTGGGTATGAAGCTCGCACGGGTGTCGCATTAATGACCAAACCTGACAGTCCGGATTTTGTGGCGCAGGAAACGCTGCGCTTGATCGGCGACGCACCGCCGAACTGGGTTCCCGATTTTGATGGGATTGATCACAACGTCACGATTGTTGGTGGCGGGCAGACAGGGGCAACTTTTGCCTTCGCACTGAGGCGCGCGGGTATTGCCAGCTCGTGAGACGCGCGGGCGATAGTCAGTGAAGTTTGGACATTGCGCCAGATTTGCCGAAGACGCCGGAGCCGCGACGCTCACGGGAAGCGCGCTTGGCCTTGCCACGGTCGGGATCACCCAGGAGCTCGCCAAGGCAAGATCAGGAAATTTTATTCCACACTCAGAAAATTTTGCGACAGAACCAAGTAAAGGCCACGCCATTGTTGGCGTAGCCCTTCATGATGCCATTAAGCGGCCGATTCAGCGGCTACGGATTACTACACTTCAAATGTTCCGGTCAGAGTCGCCTCCGCAAGCATGTGTTTGCGGGCTGCCTCCCACATCAACTTGGATAGGCTTGAGACACGAAGAGCGGCCAAACGAAAGTGGTAATGGTGAACGCCGTGACCCTTTGGGCGGTTGGGGCCCATCCTAACGCGCATTGCCAAAGTCGTTTTCTGAAAAACGCGGTGCCGGGCCTGGAATAGTATCGGCACTTTCGGGTAATCCATCCCAGGTCGGCCGAATGTTGAATATCCCGCAATGTCGAAAGAGCCCGCTTGGCGCGTCACGGTCTTCAACAACCAGCACCAAACTTCGTATCGCATCAGGGACACCGTTCCACTTCAATGGTGGAAACAGGTTGTCATGGGTTCGGATTTTGGGGAATCTGATCGCCATCCGCAAATGCTGGACTCAGTAGCGTCAGGGCCATTGGGAATTCCTTCAAGGTGTTCTGATTGATAATTGCACGCGTGCGGCCTCCTTTTAGCGAAGACCGTGCCCGGTTGGACTTGTTCTACCGGTACTGTCCCAACATGCGAGGAACGAAATTGTTCCAAGAAAATGACGGCAAAGGAACCATCGAGGGTGCCGTTACGCCTTATGATAGCCGAAAATTGGCACCTACGTCTTTTTTGACCTAATCGTTCTCGAACCGCGGCGTGACACACTCTGCTGAACAATCAGTCACTGATTTCGCGCTTATGTAACAGTGTTTCTGCATTCGTGATCGGTTCTTGCCGAAGCGACGGCATTCCTCGTTTCCAGAGAGCACACGCTGTTATATGACGATTTGATGACGATTATGTAACGACCATCGTCGCCAACGGCGGGAGACAGCTATTGGCCGAGAGAGTCCGGCAGATTGAGCCTGAAACGGATGGCATTGAGCGGCCGGAGAAAGTGTCCGTCCTGTCGCATGCGCTCACAGGTTCATTGCGCATCGCCGACTATCTTATCGCGACGTGCGTGCTGTCAACTATCCTGGTCTTCTTAATTGAAATCATCGCGCGCGGTTCTTTTGTGGACACAATTCTGTTCTTTGAGCAGACAAATCGCCCGGCATGGACGACCGTTGGCATCTATGCGTGCATAGTAATCGGTCTTGATGCGGTTTTGGGACGCTCGCACCACGGGCTGCTGTTGATCGCGCCCCTTGCTTTGCTGTTTGCATGGATCGGTCGGCAGAAAGCGCTCTATCTTGGCGACCCGATTTATCCTTCTGATTTTCTTTATTCGCGTCAACTCGTTGACCTGTTTCCCCTTCTTGCGCGCGAGCGGCCTTGGACGGCAATGGGTATCGTCGTCGCTGCGGTCATCGCCCTGGTTCTGCTTGTCTTCCTCTGGCATCTCTTGCGCCGACGCGCATTGCCTCTGAACTTAAAAGCAAGGCTTTGGCGACTTGGGATAACCATCCCCTTGCTGGCGGTTTTTGTTTCGGCGATGGACCATTCCACGTTTTCCTGGACTAGGGACCGTCTGCGGGTGCTGCCCATCATGTGGGACCAGAAAGAGAACTATGCCTACAACGGCTTTACTATGGCCTTCGCCCTCAACGTTCCAATGGCTAATGTAACGGCCCCAGAAGGCTATTCGGCACAAGCGATCGAGGCGATTGCGGCACCGTCATCTACCGCTTTCACCGCCTCGGAAAAGCCCGACATCATCATGGTGATGAGCGAATCGTTCTGGGACCCGACCCGGTTGCCCGGAGTGGATTTCAATCGGGATCCCATTCCTGCCGTCCGCGCCAATCAGACGGGCGCAATCTTTTCGCCGGAATTCGGCGGCATGACGGCCAATGTGGAATTCGAGGCGCTTACCGGCTTCTCCAATGCATTCCTGCCCTATGGCAGCATTCCATACCAGCAATATGTGCGACAGCCATTGCCCTCCCTGGCGACATTCTTGAAGAGCGCGGGCTATGTGACCAAGGCGATCCATCCCTTTCGCCAATGGTTCTGGAATCGCCGCAACGTTTATGAAGCCTTCGGTTTCGACACCTTCATGTCCGAGGGAAATCTGCCAAAGCTTGCCGAGCGCGGCCCGCTTGTGTCCGATCAGGCCCTGACCGAAGAGATCATCAGGCAAGCCGACGAGATGCAACAACCGTTGTTCTTCTTCGCCGTCACGTTGCAAGGCCATGGTCCTTACGAACCGCACCGGTACAAGGATCCGTCGATCGACGTGACGACACAAGCCGGCGAAGCCGCACGTGCGACAATTCGTACGTTTGCCGAAGGTGTATCGGATGCCGATAGCAGCCTCAGGTATTTGATGAATTGGGCCAACAAACGCGAGCGTCCCACAATCCTCGTTTTCTTTGGCGATCATCTGCCTCCGCTCGGACAGGCTTACGTAGCAACCGGCTATATGAGAGAGCGGATCGCCGATCGGCGGGCACCATTTTCCGACATGCTGAAACAGCATGAGACGCCTCTGGTCATCTGGTCAAACCGCACCGGAACGGTTTTTGGCGTCGGCACCGTTAGCCCCGTATTCCTTCCGTTGCATGTGCTCGAACTTGCCGGCATCGGCCATCCCTATTATACGGGTTTTCTCGGTTCGGTCCGCGACCATTACAAAGTCATCGACCGGCACATTCTGTGGTCTTCCGACGACGAGGCTAAGGAAAATTGGGCGGGGAACCCGCATATAAACCCGTGGATCGCAAATTTTCGCCTGCTGCAATATGACATGATGTTCGGCGCACAGCACGGTACGAATAGGTTCTTCCCCGAAATGAATGCACATCAACCAGCGATGTGAGATGGCGCTCGGACGCTCAATGCGTATTGAGTTACATGAGAGCTGCCACGGTGGAGTGGCTATCCGCTCGTCTATACGTATTCAACGGCACGGTGGTTGCCCACCAATGAGCGGTTGGGTTCCGGTGTGTTGCTGGCAGTACGCGTTAGCGATGTGACAGCCCCTGTTTGATTCCTCTAATGAATTTTAACCATCCCGCGATTTATTGATGCTCTTCGACGGCTGATGCAAATTTGCTGTAGGGAAAACCAGAACAGATCTTGGAGCTCAGAGCTCGCGAACAAGATCTGGACCAATCCGCGGATCACCGCACCGACTAGCGGTCGCTCGAAATGCCGCAATCAAAGGCCCCACCGAAGAGCGTACTTGATCACACGTTCACGCAAAAGACTTCTTAACAACGGGCGGCAACCACAGAAGAACAATTATTTTCGGAACATCTTCATCGCAACTCCATTTGAGCGAACATGAAAACATTTGTTGGAATGTCAACGTTCTTTCTGATCGTTTCCGTTATCGTCGCTGAAGCCGCAGACGTCAAACCCGACGCGATCAATTCTGCATCCCTGTCCACAATCCCGGCGGAGCGCGCTTCCAAACCATCAGCGGATCCCGATCCTGCGATCGTCCGCCTTCAGGTTCTCCTCGACCGCGCGGGTACATCGCCGGGCGTGATCGACGGCATTTATGGAAAGAACGTTATCAAGGCGGTGGCCAGTTTCGAAAAGATGACGGGGATGCCCCCGGACGGCGCAATCGACCCCGAGGTAATCAGCAGGCTGGAGACGGGTGGCTCGATTATCGGCACCTACACGGTCACGGCCGACGACGCGAAAGGCCTCGTGGACCATATTCCCGCAGACTACGGCGAAAAGGCGAAGATGCCCAGCTTGGGTTACACCAGCGTCGCCGAAAAGCTTTCAGAGCGTTTCCACATGCATATCGACCTGCTGACTGCGCTTAATCCAGGTTCGGATTTCGTCCCTGGGGAGACAGTCCAGGTAGCGATGCCGGGTCCCCCGCGCCAAGGAAAGGTGGCCCGCATCGAAGCCGACAAGACGGCTGGGCTAGTCACGGCTTACGATAATCGTGATGTCATTCTAGCGGCGTATCCCGCGACGGTTGGCAGCGAGGACAATCCTTCTCCAGGGGGTACGCACAAGGTGAAGGGCGTCGCGCGGATGCCCGTCTTTAGGTACAACCCAAAGGTCAACTTTAAGCAAGGGAAGAACGACAAGGTCCTCACCATCCCCAAGGGCCCCAATGGGCCGGTCGGAAGTGTCTGGATCGATCTAACCGAGCCAACCTACGGCATTCATGGAACGCCTGATCCCGAGCTTATCAACAAAGTCGGGTCGCATGGCTGCGTTCGTCTGACGAACTGGGACGCCGAGGAGCTAGCTGGAATGGTGAAGCCGGGCGTCGTTGTCCGGTTCATCGACTAAAGGTATCGGCCGCCGTGTTCCGATCGAGTTCCACACAAGCCATTATGCAACTTTGGAGGCACATAATGGCCTGCTGCCGGTGACGTAGATCGAAGATTTCAGCGTATCCTCCATCCCAATCTTTCTACCTGGGTCAGCAGCCGCAAAATCCCCCCGACTGCACACTTCTCGTCTGATATCAAGTATCGCAAAATCGGCTGTTTGGGCTACTTTTGACTACGACGATTGGACCATAGCAACGATAATCTCGCTATTCGGGCGGTCCTTGGGTTTGATCGACGATCGGCCTTCGTTCATGAGTTCTTCGACAAACTTGTCGAATTCAGTATCGGAATCAACGACCGGCTTGATCAGTTCCGTCATGGCCTCAAAGTTCAATCGATTTGGCCCAGTGACGATCTCGCCATTCGTGTAGCTCGTAAGGGTAACGTCGGGCAGGTGTAGATTAATGGCATTTCTCCCCTTGGAGATCGTTGACTCAATTGCCTCGCCATACCGCGGGATAAAGACGACGATGTGTCAATTTTAACTCAGAGGCCATACTGGGTTGCTTGAATGATAGATTCTAATTGATCATGGTTCGCTTTCTGCCACGGCCCGCACCCTCCCTTCTTTGGAACCTTTTTTGCTGAGATGCATTTTCGAACTGCCGGGATGCGTGAGCGAGTTCACAAACCATCCCGACAGGGCCCAGCATCATCTACGTCTTGGTAAGTGATCTGGGCCTACGGCTGTTGGCTAACTTTAGGCCCGCTTTTCGAAACTCGTGTGGATGGGACTCGCTCATGATTTCTCGCCTACTCTTTGTGGTCTTTCTCGCGCTAACGGCAGCGGCCCGGTGCTGTTGATGTTCCGATGGCCGCATGCCAATGCTGATGAGGACTTCCCGTGCAATTGGCAGGTTAGACGATGGGACAGCTTTCGTCTTTCGCCCAGTCAGCAAAACTCAGATAGTACACCCGAACGCCGGGATAGCCCGCCCTTACAGCCGCCACGGCCGCCAAAGCGGCCCGCCCGCCACCATCGCAGTGCGTGACGATATGATCGCCGGGCTGAAAACCAGTATGGTCGATAAGACGGTGCAAGGTCGCGGCTGCCTTCAGTCGCTTGCCATCAAGCAGCTCGGAATGAGAAAGCAGCAGAGCACCGGGCAAGTGACCGCCGCGCGCGTTGTTTTTCAGGTCCAGGCCGTCAAACTCCGCCTGGGTACGCGCATCGAAAATGACGGCCCCATTGCCAATCTCGTCCCTAAGGGCCTCACGCTCGATAAGACCGACTTTGCCAGTACCCGGTTTCGCGATAAACGGATTCTGTGTTCCGGATTGGGTTGCAACGTTGGTGATCCTGCTGCCTTTCACGGCATCCCAGCCGCCATTCAGCACATAGGTGGTTGCTCCGAAATATTGCAGAATGAACCATACGCGAGCCGCTTCGGTCAGCCGCCCGTCGTCAAACACGATTGCGGACGACTTTGCCTTTACTCCAAGATCTCTGATTTGTTGCTGCCAAAAACCGACGTCTGCGAACGACGTTTCGCTGTTCTTAGCCGCATCAACCCATAGCTCGACCGGGACACGAACAGCCCCCTCTGCGTGATCGGCATCGAACGCCGATTTGTCCCTCACATCGAGCAGCAGGATGTTGGACAGACCACTGACATCTTTGATTTCGATTACGGGATCCTGCGGCATTGGTCTGGACTCCTCTGGGCACACGCTGTCATCAAAGTCGGTGTTCTATCGCACGGGAGCAAGGGCAATGATGCGAAAATAATTCTGTCGTTTGACCAACGGGGGAGTGCCATGCATGCAAATTAACTCACGGAAGGCACGGAGGTAATTTCGCCAGCATCGGTGGCTCCGAAAAATTAGAGTGCTATACACTCCTGACAATCAGGATCAGCCGTTTGCAGCTCCGCAATAGAAGCGTTCAATGTGCGCCGTGTGCGCTGGCCTCCGGCGTCGAAAACAATCTTTCTAAGATTGGCCTCGAAGGGCTTCCAATGGAATCGTGAGCCTGACGCGAAAGTTGGCTCGGATGTACGGTTCAGCTCGGAAACCGGTCCGGAGTGAAGCCCGTCGTCAATGGATCCGTGTCGCCATTGATGAGGCTGGCGACCAATCTACTTGTAATGGCAGCCAAGGTCAGTCCCAGATGGCCGTGGCCAAAGGCGAAGATCACATTTTTGCTGTTGCGGCTCCGCCCAATGACCGGCCGCGAATCCGGCAGTGACGGCCTGAAACCCAACCACTTGGCTGAGGCGTGGTCCAGTTTCGGGAAATACTGGCGTACGCCGCGATCCAGAAGCTCAAACTGGCAAGGATTAGGGCCAGCACTGGTTCCGCCGAGTTCGACAGTGCCAGCCACCCGAAGCCTGCCGGTCATGGGCGTCATATAAAATCCGAGATGGACGGGACACACCGGACGCTGCAGCAGCGGAGTTTCAGTCTGGAATTCCACATGGTAACCACGTTCGGTTTCGAGTGGGATCCTGTCCCCCGCCTGCAGTTAAATGGCGTTCAGTTCCATACGACGCATTATGCAACTTTGGAGGCACATAATGCGAACGTTGTTGTCCCTGCGATCTCTGCGCTATGAACCGCCTTCCCAAACTTGATCGCCGCAGCGAGTATCAGAATATATGGCCAATACAGCGTCCCAAATCTGTCGATGTTGCAGGTCACAGTATGCTAGTCGTTATTATCTTAAGGTGACACTTTCGGCGGCCTTGCTCTATCTGATCTATTACAAGGAGCAGATGTAACGCCGTCCCTCTAACTTTAAAAATAGAGGCGACGGCATTTCCATTCCGCACTGCGTATCCGTTATCGATCGTTGATTCGGCACTGCTCAACCGTGGTCTTCAATGTTCCCTCAGGAACAGATGCGCTCTGAGCGAGTTGTGAAATCGATATCAATCAAGATTGCGCATGCCATGACGACTCTTCCAGCTGATCTTCTTTTAAGCGATCTTGCTATTTATCCATTAGCGGTCATTGCAGTTAATCGTGATCGTTTGGCTATTTTTCATAGTGCGCCACCAGATGCAAAGACGCGCGGTTCTAACTTCTCGTGCCGAGCGTTCTTATGTGCGGACATAGAGTGACGCGGGAGGAAAAAATGACTTTCGAAGAGCCGCGGCTCAGCACCGTCGGCATTGAACCCAAGGATGGCAAATGGTTCGTAACGGTTCATGAGAGCGGACTAGTTACGAAGCGTCCATTTGGTACGGAGACCGCCGCGAAAGAGTTTGCCAAGCAGGAAGAAAAGCGTCTGGGTATTAGGACATAAGTTTCAGCCAGGCCTGCTTCTTTCCAGATATTACAAGGCAACGAGGATGCGCGCGGTTGCTGCAAAACACGTCACGTGATGCGCAGCCTGAGATCGGGGCATATGGGCCGCCGACGATTTTGTTTCAATCTGGTGAAGTGCCAGAGATGAAGTGACTTTCCTCGCATCAATCAAACGTGTTTCGGTTCCCGGCACCTCATCCGGATTCGGTAGGGGTGTCTCATCCGGCAATTGATCTGGCGGTGGCTCCTTTACGGGAGGTATTTGGTTCGGGCCCGGAATCGGGTTGGGCGGTTCATGAGGCAACGGTATTGGCTTCGGTTCCGGTTCCGGACCAGGTATCGGATCACCCATATCAGTTTCTCCTTGTGATCGGGTCTTAACTAATAAGCGCCGAGGAATGTTCCGCTGGCTCACCAACTCAGTAGCGCACACTCCTTGCATACAACCAGAGATTGAGTATCATTTGGTGACAGAATGATGGTGGAGACCGATCATAAGTAGCAGTCGAAACGCTTTCATGGAGCGGCTCAAGGGCGTGATCGCCGAATATGAAGCCATCGCTTCAGCGCTTGAATCCGGTCACGACAAAATCCATCGAACGTCGCGCTACGGCGAGAAGGAAGATATCTCGGCCCAGACTGCGGACCACTACCGGCGTTTGCTTTCCCATTATAGGGAAGTCGTGGCCCGCCACGAGGCGAAAAAGAAATAGGGGGACCCGCAATGACCGTAGTCCGGCCTCATTTACCCAGAAGCCATCCAGATCGTTTCAGCGAGTGCCAAAGGGCAATTGAAGACTATGTGTTTGAGCTGCTTGGAGACGCCATCGAGGCGGGATGGAGCAAAGATGAGATTTTGGCAGCGATCATCGAGGTAGCGGACAATACCACTCTAGCGATACATCAAAATGTGCTGCTGTCCGTGGAAACGGAACTGAAAAAATTAAAGAAAAAAGCTGACGACCCCGCACCGCACCCCAGACGCCACTGGAACCGTTGCTGCTATAATGCGTTGGACTTCCTCCAGATTGGGAGGGAGAAATGGGTAGAGATGAACCGACGATGGAGGAGCTTCGAGTAGAGCTATCGAATTTGCGATATGATTTTACCGTGATCGAAAGCAGTGAAATCTTCACCCACCAACGGGTTGGTAATCAAAGGGCGATCAAAGCCATTAGAAATAGGATCGCCGTCATCGAATCCAGCGTAGGCGCGCGGCCCACTGCTTCATCCGTATTGACGTCTTCGTGAATCCTCTCAATGATCGGACCTCATGCCAACGGACCGGGCTCAGATGGCCCCACCGCGTCAAATGTCCCTCACTGAGGCCGAACAGAACGTCATACGCACCGCCTTGCTCGACGAATGCGGCGCGGAGCCGCTGTGGGTGGTTGGCTATGGCGCGCTGAGCCCGACATTTGACGCTGTCGAAGCTCGGTTCGCTACGGCGAACTGGTTCAACCGACAGGCGATTGTTTGCGGTTTCGCCGGAAAAGGCAATGTGAGTCCTATATGTCCGAAAGGCAGTTGACCTATGTTGCGTGAATGCTTGACCGGCATGATCCCGGTCATGAGAGGATCGTGCGGGACCGTCCGTCATATTTTGCCGTCCGTCACTCAAGATGGCATTGAGCCTCACGGCGTTTGAAAATGAACGAAACCTCCGCCTCTGCGAGGTCATGCCACATGTCCATTCCAAACGTCCGCTAGCCGAAGCGACCTGCTGCGGAGCGCCAAGGCAATCTATCGATCAGAGGCCGACTCTTGAGCCGGCAAGAAAACTTTGTCCATTGATCGCTTGCACCAGACTGTTCTTGTTCCTACATGGGAAATGGTGTCACGTTCTGCGCCACTTTCCCGAGGCCCCCGTTTCGTTAATCGACAACGAGCAGAAGGAACAGGCTATATGTCCATCAAAAATCATCTGACAACACTTCGCAGCAAACATCAGGAACTCGACCGTTCTGTCGCTTCACTTGAGGCAGCGCCAGCCGCAGACAGTCTCCATATCACTCAGCTCAAGAAAGAAAAGCTGCAGCTAAAGGAGGAGATTACCGACCTCGAGGCCAAAATCACCCGACACTGAAATGTTGTACTCAGTGCGAGTTCCCGGCAGTGCATCGGGCTTTTCGCTGCGTATAACAATCGCGTATAGAAAACGTCACGGAACATTCAGTCCTTGGCGTACGAGGCTCATGTCTGCGGTCAATCACAGACGAACCGAAATTTCGACCGCCCTAGCGGCACCGCTCTACCAAATGCCAGGCGGGCATAGGGCAAGTCGCTTCAGGAGGATGGCTTTTTGCTTCCGGTCTCATTGACAGATTCGCCGAGTGTATCAGCAACCGTCGCCCCGCGTTCTCCCATGGGAAGCGGATCCCCGGTCGTGGTATCGATTGCGGTTTGATGTTCCAGTTCCGCGTTTAGTTCGGCGCCGAGGATGAGGACTATCACCGAAATCCACGTCCATACCATCAGGCCGGCGACTGCACCCAGCGCACCATAGGTGGCATTGTAGTCTGCAAAATTTGTAAGATAGAATGTGAAGCCTGCAGATGTAATCATCCACACCAAGGTTGCAAGAACGGCTCCCCACGACAGCCAGCGCCACTTTGCGTGTTCCCGATCCGGCCCGAAGCGATAAATAACAGAGATCGCCCCAGCAACAACGACAGCAGTTAGCGGCCATCGTGCCAAGCTAACCAATGCAGCATTCCACCCGTCAAGGCCAAACAGCGTCAACAGGCGTGGGATAATACCCAATGTAGTGATCAAAATGATCCCAAAAAAAATGCCACTGAAGGTAAACACAAACGACACCACATTTAGTTTCAGGAAGCTGCGGCTTTCGTTTTCGCTGTATGCAACATTCAATGCTTCGAAGATGGCTTTGATGCCATTGTTCGCGCTCCAAAGCGCCACGGAAAGTCCGATGAAGAAGCCGAGACTGAGTACCTTAGTATCTTGGGCAGCAAGGGCCTCCAGCTGCAACCGGATCAGATTAACCGAGTCTATCGGCAGAATGCCGATGAGCAGCGAGGTGTTGCCAGCGACGGTGGCGCGATCAGCCAGAAAGCCATAGACCGACACGAACGCGGTCAGCGCCGGAAACAAGGCAAGCAACAAATAAAATGTTGCCCCGGCCGCAATTAACATAATCCGATCTTCCCACAAAGCGTCGTAAACTCGGTAGAGCACGTCTTTCCAACCCTTCGTCGGAATTTCAGCAGGAGCGCGCGCACGGCGTCCCCGCCCGCGCTGCCTTGCGCGCCGCAGTAGCGTCTCACGAGCAGTTGCCTTCTTCGATGTTGAGGCCATCGCAAAAACTTGATCCAAATTTCTAGTGCGTATCACGGTACAGGGTTGAGCATCTTGGTCTCGCCGCGTGCCAAACGGGCCTGTCGTGCCGCTCATGCAGCATCGAATTTCGCGGCGGAACACGCCAGGTTTGCCTTGTGAGATGCGGTCCTCGTCTCCGTCGCAGACGCTTTGTAGTCCGGTCAAAATTTTCCTTGCCGTGAACGTGATAGGACGGCATCCCGCCTCTGTCCCCACTGGCGTCAGCTCGGTCCAACAACGTCTTCGCCTTTAGGATAATTCCCTGCTCGTCACGACCTTTAGTGTCCCCGGATCGCAAATTAATCGAGACATGTTTTCCATCCTCACAAAGAACTCCACTAAGTATCCGCCTTTGCCATGCTCGTGTAGAGTGACATTTGTTTTCAGTATCTTCATCCTTCCTCTGCAGGTTATTTTCAGGTGCCAACTCTCTTCGAGACGTATTGGTTCCGTCGAAATGGACCGAGAGAGCGCCAAGTCCACTTCAGATGGAAGCAAGTCGGGACGCCATCTCAAGGAATGGACGCCAATCAAGGCGATCCAATCCTTGCAGCCGGTCTTGGTCATAACGGCCGATAGTCGTGAATCCGATCCGTTCTCGAGCCAGCTCTTCTGCCGTGAAGTCCGGGCTGGTTTCATCAAAACGCTCCCAGCCTTCCTGCCGGTACATAGCGGTATGCCCTCACAAGGATGATCACCATTAGCACCATAGGACGGGTGCTCATTCACGACCAACTGTTCGGCTTAACCCATGCCGGTCTTGCTGGCCCGCGGAGGGAAGCGCCACGTGCAGGTTAGCCACGTACGCCATCCGTACATACCACGCCATGCCTTCAGACGAGTCCGCCGAGCAATTGCACCACGCCCACGACCAGCCCCAGAAGCAGCAGCAACAGCAGGATATTCACCGACCACTTGATGACGAGGTATAATGACCGATTCGTCGCTTTCAGTGCCTTGCTGCGTGCCAGCAGGGGCGCGCGAGCCCTGCGAAGATCGTGTTGGCCAGGCCTCGATGGTCTTCTGGCGTGTTGGGTACCACCGAGGCGCGTGTTAAGCCTTTGTAGAAGAAATTGAACACCGCGCCCAGGGGGTTCAACGGCCGTTTTACGTCACACATGAGGATGAGGCGGTCGGAGTCGGTATCGTTGCGCACGAAGTGCAGGTAGGTCTCATCGAACAGGAGAATCTTTCCATCGCGCCAACTCAGGGTGTGGCCATCCACGTTGATGAAGCAGGCGTCGGAGTTCGGTGTGGCGAGACCGAGGTGGTAGCGCAGGGATATGGCGATCGGGTCGGCGTGCCGGGTCAGCTGGGTACCGCTGACCATTCTCATGGCACTTCCGCTGTCACTTGGCGGCGCCTTACTACCGCTGGTGCTGACCGGCACGAGCTTCTCCATGCCGGTGGTGATCGGCCTCCTCATGCTGATGGGCGTCGTGACGAAGAATTCGATCCTGCTGGTCGAGTACGCGATCATGTCGCGACGCGCCGGTTTCTCACGGTTCGACGCCCTCATCGACGCCTGCCACAAGCACGCACGCCCGATCGTCATGACGACAATCGCGATGGCTTGCGGCATGCTACCCGTGGCCCTCAGCATCAGCGGCGGCGACCCAAGTTTCCGTCAGCCGATGGCGATCGTCGTCATTGGCGGTCTGATGACCTCCACCGTCCTCAGCCTCGTCGTCATCCCGGTCGTCTTCATCTTCGTCGATGACCTGCTCGAAGTCCTCAAGCGCCTTGGGAACGGAACAAGATGGGGTGATTTGCCACCCAACCTCAGACGGCATCGAATATGCCAAATAGTGGGTGACCTCACCACCTGCGAGCACGGCAACCGCAATGAAAGATACGATGATCGGCGTCGATCTGGCAAAGGCAGTTTTCCAAATTCGTGGAGCCTCGATGACCGGGCAAGTGCGTCATTGCAGGAAGTTATCGCGTCAGTAGTTTCGGCACTTCATGGCTGAGCTGCCGCTGGCAGTGCGCCCGCGCGTCGGTAATTTTGATCGGCACGCGCCAAATCGACTGCCGCGCATGTGCGCGGCCTGCACGTTTTCGTGAACGAAACGCTCCAGCCCTGATCGTGATTGGACTAAACGATCCTCTGGAGTCAGGCTTGCATCGGGTATAACGCAAATGGGCGGACCAACTATCGTGTGAGTAGGAGGCCGATATGAAGCACCGTGCACTCTCGCAATTGCAGAGCGTCGCCGAGGTTGACCAGGATTACCCGCGCCCGGTAATGGCGCGCAATGAACGCCTTGAACGCTGGGTGGAGCTCCTCGAACAAAATCCTGACCGCCGCCTCTCGACGCTCAACCAGACGGAGTATCGGCCGGCCAGAGAGCGCGCTGCCATGCGCAGCGATGACTCGCCGATCACTGTCGCTTTCCAGGATCCAATCCTTCGGGCGGCCGGGTTGGAAAACGACAGTTACGGCGAGGCGAAGCAGTTCTTCGAACTGACCGATCATCAACTGCACAGGGTCATCTGCTATTGCCATTTCGGCGCGACGGTTAGCGCGGGGACGGCCGCTTATCACATCCGCAAGGCGCTTGGCGGCCGAGCGCGAGGCATCTTTGCTCGGTTGCGTGATATATTGGACAGATAGAGCTGGCGATAGATCGCTGGATCATTGCTGAAATGCCTTCTTCCCTCGTCGAACAGCGGAGGCAAGGCTGTGCTGACTGAAACGTTTATGCATGGCCGTGCAAGACTTGGATCGTAGGGGAGACTTCTTTGGGCGCTCTTGCGACAGAACTTCCCTCAACTTCCGTTGTCGATCGCAAGGAAAGGATGGAAATTCGCCAGACATTACGGTAATTCAACCTGTCACGAAGCCAGCTTGACTGGCGCGGAAAAGCGCACCACCTCGTCTATCTGTTCGCTTGCTCGATCGCACGGATCACCTCACTGATATAGTGCGGTTCGATGTCAAGTTGCTTTAGGCCAGGCAGATCGGCTGCTGCCACGTTGTCACGACGCATAAGGTCGATTTGGTTGCGTGTGAGGGGAACTGCAGGAAGGAATTCCGCCATCCGCGCCAAAACGCTCCAGACCTCAAAGGGGATCGGTATCAGCCGGATCTGTATATCGAGTTGCCGGGCAATCTCTCGTAGCAGTTCCTCATAGGTGTAGACTTGCGGGCCGCCCAATTCGAAGATGGACGAACCGCCGGGGTCGTTGCGGTCGATCAAATGGCTTATGGCTTCCGCGACGTCTCCCACATAGACCGGTTGAAGCCGTGTTCCGCCGTCCCCAAACAGCGGATAGACAGGCAGGAGGCGTATCAGCCTGACAAGGACAGTAAGGAAAGTGTCGTCCGGGCCCGTCATTACGGACGGACGGATGATGACGCTTGGAAATGTGCTCGCCACGGCATGTTCCCCTCGCCCGCGTGCTCGAATGTAACTTGATTCCGATTGGGGATCGGAGCCGATCCCCGATATCAGAATGAACTGCTCCACCCTGCTATTGCGCGAGGCAGCGGCGAGATCCGCCGCTGCCTTGACATGCACCCGCTCAAACGTTCGATTTCCGTGTTCGACATACAGGCTGACAGCATTCACGACAGTATGCGCCCCGGCGACGGCCAGAGCCACCGAGGCGGGATCCAGGATATCAGCCCGGATGGCTTCCGGAGCCCTCGCATCCAAGGAGAAGAGTGCGGCCACCCGGTCTGGATGTCGGGATACGGCACGGACAGTGAAGCCTTTTTCCAGGAGCCGTCTGACGATCCTGCGCCCCAAAAAGCCGGTTCCGCCAAACACCGTGACAATTCGTTTTTGGGTTAGGCTGTCACTAGTCATCTGCCTGGCCCTCCGATCGGAGACATGCGATATTAGGGATAATCCGGGCCCGGTGGCTGGTCAGGCACAAAGTCAGGCGGAATGACCGGTGTGGTACCTATATCCGGGGCCGGTTCAACCATTTCGTCGTCGCCTGTCCGCGGCGGTATTAATACGCCCTTGCATCTTTCGAGAACCCGCGCGTCGCGTTCGACTGTGTCCCTGTCTTGATCGATCCCGCCCAGTCCCTCCCGATCAACCTGGCACTCATCGGGCCCGGGCCGTTCATCATCACCCTGGTGAAAATACCGCTCGTGGGCGTTCGCCGACACAGCGACCGTACAAAGTAAGCAGGTTGCGAGGACAAATCTCATGAAACCAGGTCTCATGACGCCCTCCATGTTAGATTGCGCTTACGTTATCAACACGGTTTGGGCAAAGATTGTTCCAGAGCTCAAGCCGGCTTTGTCGCAAACACTTCCGTAAGGGAGCGCAATCTAAGTATCTCCGATGAAACTTCGGAGAGATCAGATGTTCAAAGGCCGCCATTTCGACCGATCAATCATTCTGCTGTGCGTGCGCTGGTACCTTCGCCAACGGCTTGAGTCTGCGCGATCTGGAAGAAATGATGCAAGAGCGCAATATCCATGTCGATCATTCGACCGTGCATCGATGGGTTTTGCGCTTTTCTCCACTACCGCTTGAACAGTTCAACAAGCGCAAACGCACTGTGATTCGAGGCAAATGGATGTATTTCTACCGCGCCATCGACAGCGTTGGCGACACAGTCGAGTTTTGCTTCAATGTGCACCGAGATCTTGCAGCTGCAAAGCGCTTCTGTCAGGAAAGCGCTCCTGCGCCATGGCCGCCCTGAGCGCGTTATCATTGATGGCAGCCAGACAAACCGCGAAGCGATCATCTTCTGCGATATGACCGATCGGCTGAAGGGCGGATATGGCAGGACTAAACCAAAGCCAATGGTAGTCAGGACCAGCAAATACCTCACGGATGTATTTGACAAGGGTCATTTGTTTAAGAGAGACCATTTTATCTCCCGGCGTTCTCCGCGGTGGACAGTGACGAACGCGCTGACGTGCGGTAAAGCCAAATCTGTGGGCCACCAGGGCATGTTTGCACGGCTTGGTACACAGTCGCTATCATTTACCGTCTGCGAGATGGATAGGCGGAGCTGATTTTGCTATTCTGTGCCGGCTCGGGTGACCCCGTGGCGAAGCACAGGTCTGAGGTTGCAACCCTGTCGCGCAGCCTATGTTTGTCGCACCTCATTGGCGGCACCCGGGCACCTGTTCGGTAGTTGCTGCTTCCAGGCTGCGACGAAGCGACGGTAGACTTCTTCTGCATTGCCCATCGCCTCCCGTTCACTGTCGCGCACCGCTTTGTTACTGTAGTCTGCGCCGGCCCCTTCCGCTTGCCGCCGCGGTGTGAGGGTTGACCTGCCGCCAGTTCCAGATGACGCAGTTTCCGTCTCTGGCCGAACAATTCGACATGCTGGCAGCGTGACTGTTGGCTGCCAAACAAAATCCATCGCGTCTATCATCAAATTTGCGACACAACCTGTGGCCAAAGCTGTCGTTGATAGGCGCAATCATTCAAATTACTGAGAAAATACAAGTATATTTGTAACATATCGAGGATGCGCTCTATTAGTGTGAGTTCTATTCCAACAAATGAAGTATAATTCCTTTTGACTTGTGTCGTTAATGCCGAGTAACGTAATCGCGGGTTAATTGTTCGGCAAATTCATATCCGGTCACCGCTGGCCGATGATTTTTCATCGCGAGAGGGCAATATGAAAACTTCACATCATCGAATTTACACAGCACTCCCGGTGCCGGACATGCAGCTGGACGTCTCCGGCGACGCGACAATTGCAAGCAGCCCCGGCAATGATCACCTCTTCGGCAGCGCCGGAACAGACTGGATGGATGGCGGCGCGGGCGACGATCATGTCTATGGCGAAGGAGGCGAGGACTGGCTGTATGGTGGTGATGGTAATGATGTCGTGGATGGTGGCGACGGCAATGATCGCCTTAATGGGGGCAACGGCGCCGACACGCTAATCGGGGGAAAGGGAACGGACTGGCTTGATGGCGGTTCAGGACCTGACCACCTTTTGGGGGGCGACGGCGATGACTGGCTGCGGGGCGGCGCCAACAACGACACACTTGACGGCGGCGCTGGCAATGACCGCATTAACGGTGGTGCCGGGTATGACCATCTCATTGGCGGCGATGGAAATGACTGGCTCGAAGCAGGTGATGGTGGAGGCGGAAGCTACCAGGTGATTGACGGCGGTGCCGGTGATGACGTCATGCGTTCAGAAGGATTTTTTACTCTCTTTATCGCCGGGCTGGGTCACGACAGGATCGACGGTGGGCGGGGCTACAGTTTGGTGGATTATTCAGGCAGTCTTGGTCCAATCCATGCCAGTTTTGACAAAGCCGATACTGCGGGGGACATCTTGACGTCCATTGATGCAATTTCCGGCAGCAATTTCTCCGATTTTTTTGATGCTCGCGCCAGCATGGAACGTCTTTCGATCGCCGGCGGAGGCGGCGACGACACCATTTTTGGTTCGACCTATGCAGATAGCCTCGTTGCCGGTGGCGGCAGCGATATCGTGTATGGCGGTGCCGGCGATGATTATATCTACGCCGGATATCCGCCCGGTAACGATCGCCTGTTCGGCGGGGATGGAAACGACACAATAACCGGTGGTTATCGTGAGGGCACCGTAACAATGTTCGGCGGCAACGGTGACGACAGGCTTGAAACCACGAGTAATGACATCCTCTGGGGCGGCACCGGCAATGACACTTTCATTTTCAATCCATACTCGGATGCAAGGATCGAAGATCTGGATGCTGGCGATGTGATTGACCTCCACCGCATTGATGCGAATCCTTATGGAGAGGAGGATTCTGGCCAACCATTCGATTATATCGGCACTGCGGAGTTTTCGAACGTTGTCGGCCAGCTGCGTTTCAACCATGTCATAGGCGAAGATTTCGGATATCTGGAGAGTTGGAACGGCGAAGCCGACGGTGACGTTCGGATCCTGATTTCTAATATCGATCCCCTCGAACCGGCTCCGGATTTCAACTTCATCTTATGAGCAAGAGGTACTTTCGTTTGTTGCTATTCGGATTGGTTCCTAGAGCGTCCGTCTTTTTGTTGCAGCATTGGCGACACGCAGGGAGGTTTGGGAGTGAAGATGGAAAAAACTATGGGTATCGCCCTCGCCATCTTCCTCGTGTTTTTGATTCTCTACCTGGCGGTCCGCTTGGTAGATTGGGCGTTCTAGGGCTCGAAGCCAGGCCCATCGATAAGGCCGCGAGAATACGAAATATGCCTAGGAACGAAGTGTTTCTCTTGGCGCTGATCATAATAGCGACGATGGTGATCGTAGCTTCGTCGGTTTACACCAACGGCTTTTAATGCGCCCCAACGTGATTTGACATGCCGAGTAGCGAGGACCACGCTGAGTTATGCTCCCTCCGGGCAGAGAGGCTCGGCGTTTGGTCACTGCCGTGACGGGCGGCCCAATTCGTCACCCTGAATTTCATCTTCGCGATGTGATGACGACGGGCGGCATTGTGTTTGTTCGGCATGAGACCACGATCGAGATCGGAACTGCTCCTCTATCTATCTCGAGACCGTTCAAAAGTTATCTACGCACGAACGCCCAACAAACCTCATGCGGACTTTTCCTCGATCGGCGAGACATCGGCGATCATGGCTTCTGCAGTGATCAGGAGCCCAGCGATCGAGCCGGCATCCTGCAGGGCCGTTCGAACAACTTTGGCCGGATCGACGATGCCTGCCTCGATCATATCGACGTAGAGCTCGGCCTGCGCATTGAACCCGTGATTGGGCTTCTTGCTCTCCAGGAGAGTACCAACCACGATCGAGCCCTCGGCACCGGAATTCTCGGCGATCTGTCGGAGAGGCGCTTCCAGAGCTTTCAGGACAATCGAGATACCCGCGGTCACGTCAGGATTTGCACCAACGAGAGCGGTCAAAGCTGCCTTCGCGCGCAGAAGTGCCACGCCACCACCCGCGACGATTCCCTCTTCTACCGCCGCACGTGTCGCGTTCAGCGCATCATCAATGCGGTCCTTCTTTTCCTTCACTTCGATTTCGGTTGCGCCACCAACACGGATGACTGCAACGCCGCCGGAGAGTTTCGCCAGACGTTCCTGGAGCTTCTCCTTGTCGTAGTCCGAGGCAGTCTCCTCGATCTGTGCCCGGATTTGCTGGACACGGGCTGCGATACCAGCTTTGTCCCCGGAGCCGTCGACGATTGTGGTGGCTTCCTTGTCGATGAGCAGGCGTTTTGCCTGTCCGAGCATATCGATCGTGACATTCTCGAGCTTGATGCCGAGATCCTCGGAGATCAGCGAGACCTTGACCAACCCGGCCCGGCTGCTCGGCTTCCTGCACGCGGCTACCAAGTCCGTCACCACCGACCCCGGCCTCACCCCCCGCGTGATGAGCGACCTCGCACTCACCGCCCGCAGCCTGTCGTCTGACAAGGTCCACTTCGTCACCACGCCCTGGCGCTACTCCACTGCCTACCCCGGCCGGGTCGAGTGGCTCGAAGGACCGGCCAAGAAGCTGTTCCGGTTGATCGCCGCCGACCAGCCCCTCACCGGCTCCAAGGTCAGGCACACCCAGCCCGCCGCGCCGCGCCGCGCCAAGACGGACACCAAGCCGAGCGCCCACCACGCATGGCGCACTCGTTGGCCGAGTCGGGCTTTCAGGCGGTTGGTCTAACTCCGATCTGGAATAAAGCCTTGCGACGTCTGCTGATCGTATCGATCCCACGACCCGGCGAGTAAGGCCGGGGCCACAAGATAGAGGACGGTGGCGATCGTCACGACGCCAGTGAACCCGACATGCATTGCAAGCAGTGGGGCGAGGATCGCGCTCAGCACCGACGCACAGCCATTGATCCCCCATGCCCAGGGAATAAACGCCTCCGAGCGTGCGCCGACGTGGCCGAGGCCGAGGGGGAACGGCATGCCCATGAAGACGGCGAGCGGCGCTATGAGGAGGAGTGCGATCGCGATCTTCGCGGCATCCGGGAGTGCCAGCAGCCGTTCGAATATTAAGGGCAGCGCAAGCAGGTAGGTGGCAGCCAGGAATGCGATCACCACGACGGCGAGTGCAATGCCACGCACCGCCGATCCGCGTCCGACCGCCGCCATCCAGCGTGCGGCTACGGCGCTACCGAGACCGGCGAAGGCAAGGAAACCCGCAAGCACGACAGCGACAGCGTAGAGCGGATGGCCAAGGAACAGCACGAATCGCTGGATGAAGGCGATCTCGATGAAGAGGAAGGCCAGGCCCAAGGCAAGGAAATAGAGCCCGAAGCGCAGCCGGCATGCGGCTCCCCCAAGTGCGCGCCGGCGAAGCCAGAGCGGCAACAGGATCAGGACGGCGCTGAGGACAGCCGCCTGGACGAGCGTCGTCACCAAGATCAGGTAGCCCCAGTCGAGCATCGCTGCGCCACCTTGGGTGCGCAGCGTCAGGAGTTCGGGCAGGGCACGCCAGCGGAAAAAGTCGAAGAAATAGGGTCGATTGTCAGTGGCCGGTGCAATATCGAACTTGTAGCGCTCGGTGAAATCGGCTCGCTCAGGGCCGAGGAGAGCGAGAGCTCCCTCGTAAAGATATTCCTGGTCGAGCTGGTTGTAGCGGTTCACGTCGCTCGCGGAGATGCCCGGCGCCCAGGAGATGTCAAAGAAATTCTCGGCCGCGAAGCCGCGGATGGCTGTGACGTCTTCGCCCATGAACGGCGACTTGGCGACGAGCAGGGTTGCAGTGTTCCAGCTCCGGATCAGCGCCAAGTGCCGGCCTGGCTCGGCCACGCCATCCGCTTCAAGCGCTGCGGTAGCAGTGGCGAACAGCTTGAGGATGTCACGCGGCGGCACCCGCAGCCATCGCGTGATGGCGATGACTCCATCCGGTTTCAGCACCGCTAGGTAATCCCGCAGTGCCTCCGCGGTGTAAGTGTAGTTCTCATGCATACTCTGCACGCCGGCCGCGGCCGCGCTGAAGGAGTCTAGGAGCGGCATCTGGATCAGGTCGTAACGCTCGCCCGTCGTCGCAGCGAAGGCGCGCGCCTCGGCTAGATGCAGATGCACGTTCGGTCGGCTGAAGATACCGCCGTCGAAGTCGGCGAAGCGATTCCGAACCAGGTCGATCATCTGCGGGTTGACCTCTACAGCATCCACGGTATCGGCTCCGGCGCGCAGCGCCAGCAGCACCTGCTCGCCGCCGCCGGCACCAAGGATTAGCATTCGCGGCCGCTCAAGAATGCGGTACGGAAGCGCCGCCGTTGTCCGGTCGAGATAAGCGACCGTCGCCGGGGTGCCGCCATAGGCGGTGATCGCCGTAATACTGTCGCCATCGGTGAATACGGCGAGTTGCGCGGGCGGCTCTTGGGTGTTGGCGAGGCTGAGGCCCGGCACGTACCGGAAAGGGACGGTCGGGCTCTCGACGACCGTCAGCAGTCCGAGCGGGCTCGATCGCTCCTCGACCACCCGCGCGTTCGGCACTTCGAGAGCCATGCGGAGGCCCTTGTACTGCGACATGTAAGGATCGGGGGCCGTCCAGGACGATGGTAGCCACACCGCGATGACCGCGGCGGCAAGCCCGAGGCTGCCCACGGCGAGCCACCGATGGCGAGCCATGCCCGTCGCGGCGAGGGCAGCTGCCACGAATCCCAGCGCTGCGACGAAGCGCAGCGCCGCAGAGGGAAAGACCAGGAACAAGAGTCCGACGGTGCCCAGCGCGCCGATCCCTGCGCCGACTAGGTCGAAGGCATAGACGCGTCCGATCTGGCCAGGATGGCGGCTGAAGGCAAGGCCGATACAGGTTGCACCGAAAAAGAACGGCAGGATCAGGAGAGCATAGCTGGCCGCGAGCCAACCGAGCTGCCCCGGATTCCAGACGATCTCGAGCGCGTTGAACGGCAGGCGTTCGGCACCGGCGAAGCTGGCAACCGCAGTAATGCCGAACAGCGCTGCCGACGCTGCGAAAGCAGCCGGGTACCGCTCCACCAGGGGGCGGCGGGCGAACGCAACGAATGTACCGCTCGCGCCGAAGCCCAGGAGCGCGATGCTTATGATCATATAGGCAAAATGATGCCACTGAATAATCGAAAAGAGCCGCATCAGCAGCACTTCGTGGGCAAGGGTCGCCGCCGATATGAGACTGACCGGCAGCAGGCGCCCCACTCTCATCGGGCCCTACCTCCCCTCAGCGGCACAAAGCTCACCGGCAGCAGCTGCCGGGTTGTGATGCTTCCGTCCAGTTGCTTCTCGACCAGCATGAGAAACTGGGTCGCGAAAGGACCTCCCACGGGGACGACCATCCGGCCCCCCTTGGCGAGCTGTTCGACCAGCGGCGGCGGGATGTGGCTGGCAGCGGCAGTCACCACGATACCGTCGAAAGGCGCGTGCGAACGCCAACCATAGTAACCGTCGTCTAGCTTCACCTCGACATTATCGAAGCGGAGCCCCGCGAGTCGGGCGGCCGCCCTTTCGCCCAGTTCCGGTATGATCTCAATCGAGTAAACCTTCGCTGCGAGCGGCGACAAGACGGCTGCCTGATAGCCCGAGCCAGTGCCGATTTCGAGGACAACGTCACCAGATCCGACGTTAATCAGGTCGGTCATCAGCGCGACGATGAAGGGCTGCGAGATCGTCTGACCGTATCCGATCGGCAGTGGCCGATCTCGATAGGCGGCGCCGCGCTGCTCCTCGGGCACGAAAAAGTGGCGCGGCACCTTCCCCATCGTCTTCAGCACCGCCGGATCGATGCCCTGGCCCTCGACCGCTGACGGCGCTGAGCGGGCGTGCCATTTGATCGTTTCGATCATCGCCGCACGCTCGGCGAGGCGCTCCTGAGCGGGCACGGATGTCGAAACCACGGCGGCAGCGCTCGCGAGAACCGCGGCCAGTAACGCTTGGCACTGGGCTAGTGGACGCATGAACTCTCTCCCGGCTATAACGCCGAGTATAGTCGCGGCGGAGGCAATTTTGTACAAACTTCGCTCGGCTCTCTGCCGCCTCCAGCTTGAAACTTCACAACAAAGCGATGGCGCTGACGGAAAGTGGCCGCGCGTGCTATAACCGTTCACTCTCGATCGTCACCGCATGTATCTGCTAAACTTGTGGGCCACCTGCCTAAACTTAGGGACCGGACAATCGGTTCCGCCGCCCATAAAACGAGCCTTCACTCAAACCAATGCCGCTTATGAGACAGCAGGTGCCAAGCAAGCGTTGGTGCTTTTCGAGGAGGCTGGTATCGGGCAGTGACAGTGCAGCAGCACTGTCGGCTGTCGAATTGCGGGCGCCGCGTACGAAGAACCGCTCTAATAGAGCCCGGGAATCAGCCGTGACGTGCGGGCATAATAGGCGTCATAGTCGTTGCCAAATTGCATGCGCAACAGCGCCTCTTCCGAGCGGATGCGGGCAATGATCCTGTCGGCGCGCCTGATCGACTTTGCTTCATCGATCTTCGGCCATTATCGTGGCGGCCTGGCACAAGTGAACGTGTTCAATAGCGTGTTGATCGGTGGCATTTCGGGCTCGTTAGGGGCCGACGCAGCCAGCGACTCAAAGATTCTTGTGTCCGAGATGATAAAGCGCGGTTATTCGCCAACCTTTTCCTGTGCGATTACTGCCATCTCCTCGATCCTGCCGAACATCCTTCCCCCTGCAATCGCCATGCTGGTCTACGCTTCGGTATCGAATGTGTCGATCACCAAACTGTTCACCGCCGGTATCATCCCTGGCCTAATCGTGGCCGCAGCCCTGATGGTCATGAACAAATGCGCTAGTACTGTGAGTTCACCATTTACTTGAACCGGGTTTGGGCAGAATATCACCAAATGGGAGGAAGCATTCGGACCCCCTCTCGAGTAGTGCGCCCGAACGGCTTTCGGCCCTTGGTTGCAAGGGAGGACCAATCATGTGGCGTATTTTCTTGATCGCGGCATGCGCCGCGGCGTTGTCGCTCGGCGTCTCGCACGCCTTCGCGCAATCCGGCAGTGTCGAGAAAGCAGTTGGCGGCTATAATTTCGATGAAGCCGCAAAGGAGGCCCCCGGCACAAAGAATTTCCATTCGGCCGACGGTCACTTGACCTTCGCGGTTGTGACCCACACGGCAGGCAATGGCTTCTTCGACCCTGTCTATGTCGGCGCGACCGTCGCCGGCAATCTGATCGGCGCCAAGATCCTGCTGCTCGGCTCGGAATCGCCGACCGACGACCCGGCCCGCGAGATCGAAATCCTGAACCAGATCGTGCAGGATCCGACTATCGACGGATTGATCATGACAACGCCGCAGGCCGGCGCCTATAACGACATCGTCAAAGCTGCCGAAGCGAAGGGCATCCCGGTTGCCACGACCAATTCGTTCGACGGGACGATCCTCAACCGCAACGGCCTAAGCCATACCGGTCAGGACGCCTCCGCCGCCGCGATTGCCGGCGAGGCGCTCGTCAAGTGCCTGGTGGACAAAGGTATCGAAAAGGGCTCGATCGTGCTGCCCTCGTCGACCGCGATGGGCAACATCGAAGTGAACAACCGCGTGACATCCGCTTTCAACGCAATCGTCAAGGGTCTCAAGGACGCCGGCAAGCTCGAGAACTTCAAGGTCGACGCAGGCCCGGAGAACACCGGCATCGACACCAATCCGAATGATCCGGTGAATGGCATCGTCACGCTGTTTGAATCGCGCGGCGACGTGGTCGGCGCCTTCGCCGGCAACAACGTGTTCACGCCGGCCCTTGCCAAGGCGGTCGCCCAGACCGGAATGACCGGCAAGATCTGCGCCTATGGCTTCGACCTCGGCCCGGCTCAGCAGGAGGCGTTGAAGGGCGGTGACCTGACCGGCGCGCTCGGGCAGCAGCCCTTCCTGCAGGGCTTCTGGCCGGTCATGCAGCTTTATCTGCAGATCGACCGCGGCATCGCGGCGGCTAATCTCGACACGCGCGCCCAGCTCGTGACCCAGGAGACCGTCGGAAACGTCGGCAAGCGTTTCGAGAATTGATGTATCTCGGAACTCCTCAGATCGCCGTGGGCGGGCGCGAGCTCTCCCGCGGCGTGCTACGACCCGGACATCGGGTAGAAGGACCTTATGGCGCCTAACGCGACGACACGACTCGGCCACGCACCGTCCCAAGTCGTCGGCGGCTGGGAGGTGGGGCTCATCGCCCTGCTCTTGCTGCTCTATCTCGGCGGGGCTGTTGTCAATCCCGCGTTCTTCGGGTCAACGGAGGCGTTCCATGCGCTGCTTCGCGACACGTCGCGGGTTGCCATAATCGCAGTCGGAATGACTTTCGTCATCGTTAACAAAGATCTCGACCTCTCGGTCGGCTCCACCTATGGCCTGGTCGCCGTCATTTTCGCTAGGCTTTTCGCGCCGAGCTTTCTCGATCTTGACGTCATCACGTCGGTGATCCTCTGTGGGCTTCTCGGCACGGTGATCGGCCTCGCCAATGGCGTGCTTGTCACGATCCTGAAAGTGCCAGCGTTTATCGCCACGCTGACGATGCTGTTCATCGGCCGCGGTTTCGTGCTTGCGCTCACGCACGGCCAGGCGATTTATTATCCCGGCAAGGCGAAAGATTATCCGCTGTTCTTCCACCTCGGCGAGACAAATTTCTTCGGCTTCAACAACCAGATTGTGATCTTTGTCGTTGTCGCCGTACTCGGCGCCCTCGTGCTGGCGAAAACACGCTGGGGCTACGAGACTTTCGCCACAGGGGGCAACGAGCAGGCGGCGGTCTATGCCGGCATACCAACGAACTGGGTGCGTATCCGAGCTTACTTGATCTCCTCGCTCTGCGCGACCCTTGCAGGCTTGCTTTCTGCCACCCAGGACAAGGGCGTGACCCCTCTCTACGGCGTCAGCGGCGAGTTGACGGTCATCGCCGCGGTGATCATAGGCGGCGCCTCGATCCTCGGCGGTCGCGGTCGCGTAGCCGGATCATGCCTTGGCGCAATGCTGGTTGTCCTGATCGACAAGGTGCTGCGCGAGGGCTGGCCGATCACACGCGTCATCAAAATCGGTGACGATGAAGTGGCGGTCAAAGCGGTCTTCTCCCTACCGGTTGGCGCGGTGCCGGTCTTCCTCGGATTAATTCTCGTCACCGCGGTGCTGATCGAGCCCCATCTCATTCGGCGCCAGGCTGCAACGCGGTTCTGGGCCTGGCTCCGCGGCAGACCGCCACCGCCGGCCTACGAGATCGGCAGCGTCGCGCTCGAGGGCGTCCAGACAAAGGGCGCGATGGCGACCGACATAGTGTTGTCGGCGACCGCACTCGGCAAGTTCCTTAACCGGCGGGATTCGCTCGCCATCATCCTGACTGTCGTGCTGTGGCTCACGGGTGTGGCTCTCAGGCCCGACTATTGGTGGAACTTGTCGAACACCTTTGCCATTCTGCTCAACTATACTGAGCTGGCGTTGATCACGATCGGACTCACCTATGTTATCGCGGCCGGCGATATTGACCTCTCCGTCGGCGCGGTCCTCGCCCTTGCCGGAAGTACTGCCGCCTATTTCCTAAAAGTTCTCGGTGCCGATCCCCTTACCGCAGTCGCGATGGGCCTCCTTGCAGGAATGGCTGCTGGTCTGGTAAACGCTGTGGTGACGGTCGGTTTCAAGTTGCCGGCGTTTATCGTCACGCTTGGCATGTACTACATCGCCCGCGGCTTAGCCGCCTGGTTCGTCGCGGGCCAGCAGCTCACCGGCTGGCCGGAAGGCTACAACCTGCTCGGCCGCAAGGTAAATGACATCCTGCTCCACTTCCACTTCTCTCTGCCACCCGGAATCCTTCGTACGGTAGCCGAGGTGGTCAGCATCCAGACGATCTGGATGTTTCTCGTCGCCCTGATCGCCGGCATCGTGCTCGCTCATATGCCGTTCGGACAGAAGGTCTGCGCCACCGGCGGCAACATCCGCGCCGCCGCTTACGCCGGCATCAACACCAACCGGGTACGCTTCATCTCGCTCATGCTGGCGGCACTCTGCGCAAGCATGGCCGGGATCATCAACGTCGCTTACTTTCGCAGCTTCAACCCGGTCGCCGGCCAGTACCGCGAGCTTGACGCCATCGCGTCCGTGATCATAGGCGGCGGCTCGATCTTCGGTGGCTACGGCACCGTAATCGGCGCGCTTGCCGGCGCAGCCGCGATCACGCTCGTCCGGGCGCTCCTGCAGCTCAATGTCCAAGGGTTCAGCATGCCGCAGCACTGGATCAATGTCTTCATCGGAGTTATCCTGATCATTGCGGTGCTAATCGATATTTGGGTGCGCCAGGCCAACATTTTCGGACGCCTGCGAACCCGCCCCGCAAGAGGCGCACGAACCTCGGAACCCGCTCATGGCTGACGCGACACCACCCGAGCCGATCGTGGAAATGCGGAGCATCGAAAAAGCCTTCGGGGCCGTGCAGGCGCTCCGCAAGGTTGACCTCGTCCTTTATCCTGGCGAGATTCTAGGTCTGGTCGGCGACAACTCGGCCGGCAAGTCGACGCTCATGAAGATCCTGACCGGCGCTTATCAACGCGATGCCGGTGAAATCTTCGTTGCCGGGCAAGCGGCGCACTTCAAGAGCCCGCACGAGAGCCGTGACGTCGGCATCGAGATGATCTACCAGGATTTCGCGCTATGCGGGAACATGGATGTCGGCCAGAACATCTTTCTTGGCCGCTGGCCGCTCAACGGCCCCTTCGTCAATCGGCGGAAGATGTACGCGGAAGCTGACAACGTGCTGAAACGGCTCAAAGTCGACGTAAACTCCGTCTATCAGAAGGTCGAGAGCCTGTCGGGCGGCCGCCAGCAGTCTGTGGCAATTGCTCGCGCGATCTCGTTCGAGCCGCGCGTCGTGATCCTCGACGAGCCGACCGCCAACCTTTCCGTGATGGCGACCGAGCGCCTGCTCGAAACCATGCTGGAGCTAAAGAAGCAAGGTGTTGCCCAGATCATCATCTCGCACCGCCTCGTCGACATTTTCGCCGTGGGCGACCGCGTCATGGTGCTTAAGCGTGGCGAGTACGTAGGCGACCGCTACATCAAGAACACCGACGAGCATGAGGTCCTGGAGATTATCGTTTCCGGCACGCGAGAGCACGCGCTCACGGCCGATGAAGCAAGGGAGATTTGACCGGTTATGGATCACTTTTTCCATGCGTGTTGGTCACGCTTGGGTGATTAGAGCATCAGGCAGCGTCGGGCCTCTGGGCAAAGATTTCTTACCATTGGCTCTTCGTAGAGTTGCTCTTCGTCCCCGAAACTTTGCGAGGCAAAAATCTAGGATCGCAGCTTTTATTGCGAGCCGAGGAGATTGCGATGGACCAGAACTGTGTTGGCATTTGGCTGGACACTTTCGAATTTCATGCGCCAGAGTTTTATATCAAGAAGGGATATGAAGTGTTCGGAAAACTCCAGGTAGCAACTGCCATCAAACTTAGCAACATCCTCCAGATGAGGACAGAATTCACAGTCCCCTCAACGTGCACCTGCATTTTGGTGACATTTCGGGACAGTACTCAGTTTTCGTTGGAAACCAAATGCCCCCGGCTTCGTATGACAGTTCCCTGATCAGTTTCATCCTGATGGCAGCGGAATAGTCAGCCTATTTTTTGATGTTCATCACGAATGAATTGGATCCGATGGTGACTTTCTTCGAGTAGTACCTAGCCAGGTCTCCCCCATCATCGGATATAACCAGCGCATTGACTGTAACGCCCATTTGTTCGGCGCGTTTGCGCGCATAATACAAAGAAACCACGTGATGCCGTTTGGATCCCAACGTCTCCAAGCCGTCGCCTGAGATGTCCACAATTGACATGCCGGCGCACAATTCGGGATCGGAAAGCAGGTCCAGCGCCGACCAGATACCACTGCCTACAGCGTCGCCTCCCTCATGCGGGCATCAAATCGATGACCCTCATGATCGCGACCGCACTGCTCGTGTTCTGGGTGCCTTCTGTCGTATCGGCTTTAGCGCAGGTCCAAACCTCGCCCTTCTTGACTGTGAACTTTTTTTCATTCTGAACGACCGACAGTTCTCCCTCAGTCATGTGGCAGAGCATGTCGTTCTCCATCATGTTGTCCGGTGTTTTCGCCCCGGGTTGGATAACAACATCGCGCAGCTTGACCATTGCATAGGCTTTTATATTTGAGGCCCGCTCGCCCAGCGCTATTTCTCTGACGCCGGGTGCGAGCTCCTTGCCCTCATCGGGACCGTAAGTCTGGGCGGCTACTGGTGTCGCCCAAGTCATCAGAGGCGTTGCAGCCATTGTAAGGCCGAGTGCGAGTGTGGATCTACGATTGACGGTTTCCATTGCTTCCTCCCTAGCCAAATTGTTCGGAAAAGTAGGCCAACCGTTTAGTATTGGGCTGCTGCGGCCGAGAGTCAACGGGCTCTTCCGATTGAGGTCGTCGTGCGAGGCAGGTCGCACCACTCCGGGCGTCCCGGCTCGATTGATGTCCGGCCTCGGGTCAAGACTTGCACGTGATATTGCCTCGGGGAAGGTCCTCACGGGTTCCAAAGCGTTCATTGCGGTCGAGACGAAGAGAGTTGAACCTGTGACCCTTAATCTGTTGCAGTTCGGATGTTACGGAGCCGTTGCACGTCGTTGATAAAGGTTCCTTTGAAAATGCCGATAATAGCCAATTTCTAATCGATTTTGATTGGTTCCTGAAAATCTACAATCGCGCATATAGGTAGCGAAGACTCCCGTCCATGAGACGTTTTGCAATGTCCTCTTAGTGCCCATGAGCGGTCATCTGCCAATCAATCGGTCACGGAATCTGCCAGTGCTTTGTTAATACCGTTGATCAGCAAGTTGGCTGGAAACGGCTTATGCAGATAGGCAATGCAACCGGCTTACACCGCCTCCACTTCCAGACCGCCGCCGAGACAGAGGAACGCAGGCATCCCACGCCGCCTCCGACGGATCCTGCCTGAGCTCTTGGTCGAGAGAAGTGGGCGCGGTGGAACCATAAAGTATTGTGGAGCGGATGACGGTGGAGGCTCTCCAAACGGGTAGGAACCCACGGGACTACATCGGATACAAGGCATTTCAAGCAAATATTTGCAGATACAGCTTAAGCTCGCTTCGGAACAAATCCGCGTGAATACCGTTTCTTAGCAGCTCCATTTCAAGGAATAATCCCATGGCCGACGCACCTGAGCCTGCACTACCGAGTGCCGACAATATGCAAAAATCCCTGGAGAAACAGATCGCGGCGCTTCGAAACGAGATCGCGAAAATCAACAAAACGATAGCGAAGCGAAGCACCAAAATACTGAACAATGCGCATGAGCAGGCCTCCGATCTGTCTGAAGGCGCATCGTCGCTGGCCTCACGGGCAACGCAGCAACTGCGCACGCAAGCTCAAGCAGTTTCCGAGATTGCGCGCGAAAACCCCGGCACCACGACTTCTATACTTGGCATCGTCGGTATTATCGGTTTCCTGTTGGGCGTCGCCGTTGGGCAGACTTTGACCGATACGCGTCGTCGCTGGTATTGATCTTGACCATTGAGCATGTGAAGGACCGAGGGAATCTGCCCGTTGTCTACTCTTCCCGACATCGACAAGGCACAAGCCCGTATCATTTCGAGAGGACTACCTGCAATGACGCGCAGCTGGCCGGATCGTTACGCGATCGAGCGGAAAACTGCATGGCCGAGTTACTTGGTGCTTGCGACAAAGGGCGATCCATAGACCGCCCTATCTCGCGCGCATCTGTTATTTGGCGGCAATGAAAGGTGCACCCGCTCCAGTCTCGCCGCTGCTTTTTGCGCCAGAGATTCGCGTTACCGTGCCATCTAAGATCTTGTGCCACACGACTTTGGTCGCGCCTCATCGGCCTGTGCGGGATCATAGCACACCTGATCACAGCGAGGAATATTCCGCGTCTCTCCCAATGGTCGGCGGGCTGGTCGCTGAGGGAGTAATGCTCACATCTGCCCGTCAACCTGCCCTCCCATGCTGGAAGAAAAAACGGTTGACCAGACCCGAGTGGCATTTGTGGAACGCAGCAAGAGGCGGGTTCTAATTGGTCTTGCTTCCCGCGGCGCAGGCGTGCGTGAGGGCAAGTCTCTGAATATTTCGCGCAAGAAACCGCCACCGCGATCATCATCTACAGAAGCGGACATTAGTCATCCTATTTTGGTTCTTTGTCGTGCAACTGCCTGAGCAAATCTTTGAATCGCTCGTCATTCGAAACGGGCTTATATCGACTGTGAAGTGCATCCCTCAAGTCAGGCCGCTCCAGTTGTTCTCTGACCACTTTGGCGTTTTGTGGTTTCTTGTCATCGTCACTCATCTTGCACCGCCTTGTGAGCGCAAAACCATCCGCAGCGGCGTTGGTTCCAATCATCTCAAAACGCCCAGATTCCAGAAACGATTCGTAATCTGTCAAATCAGGCGTACACTGTTGAAATCGTCAGGCATCTTCTTGGCCACTGGCGATTGAGAGATCAGATGCGCTCCCGCCGAAACGCAAACAGGGGAGAACATCATGCTTCACCTGGTAAATCAGTTGACCTATTCATCCCAGGACTGGGACATTATGCAACGTGCGCACACAAAGGCGTCCGAACTGCTTGGGCGTTGCCCATCCACGCATGAAAACGCCAACCGCCTGGCTCGAACAGTCATGAACCTATTCAATCGGGGGTTGCGCGATGCGGAAGTCCTGGCTTGGATCGCCGCCAATCAGGAAACCGCGGTTACAAACATCGCTCTCGTGCGCCGAAACCGCATAGCTTCCTGAGCTAAGCCATGGGTCAGAGGCTGAAAGAGAAGCTGGAATGTTCGGATTGCGGGACGATCTATCTGCGTATTCCCGAAAACGTGCAGCTGCACTTCCTCATCCAATGCAATTCATGCGCCAGAGTTCTTGGCAGATGGAGTGAACTGACGGCAGATTGTAATCCTCAACGTGGCGAGAACGGCGTGTTCGAAATGCACGATGGCCAGATCATTCGGAGGGAATGATGGGCCATGTCTGACGATTATAAGGCGACGAAAAGCACGAACCCACCTACCGCTCGCCTATGACATACGGCGCGGCGTTCTTTATCGCCGTGGCTATCGCGGTACTGTTGGGCTGGCTCTTTCGTTGACAGAGCGTAGGTGCAGCCTCACGCGCTCTGTATTGGAGGCACGCAAAACGCTGTTCGAATGAATCCATTCTTGCACTGCCCCGTTTCGGCAGCCCGACTTGCCTTGTTTTGCGTATACCGGCGGGTCGGGCCGCGCTTACACGTGTAAATGGCCCACGGAACTATGCTGTTGGCACATCTCCTCGGCTGCGGTTAGCGGCGCGCTCCCTGCATTGCGAGGTCGCGTTTGCCTGCAAAAGTTTTAGTGGCGGCGCGTCGAACCCAGCGCCACTACTCTATACAATCCGTTGCATCAGCACCTTTGGCTGCTGCCGTCTTTTCACCTTTCTGTTGCGCCATCACATCCTGCCCCGACGTTGCCAGGTTCTTATCTACACCGCCTCCCTGCTCAGCGAGGGGTGTTGTTTTGCCGTCTTTTTGAGCGGTATCGGTTGTGCTGCTGGTTGTTGTGCCAGTGCTCGCGGCCCCGGTCTGGGTCTTGCTGTTGGCACCATTTTCGAGCGGAACATGAGTGCCGTCTTTTGAAATGCCCTGTTGAGTTACGGAACCTGTCGTTTCGTGACATTTTGCAATTGCCGTCCCGGATGTAAGAGCCGTAACGGCTACGGCAGCTAAAATTGAAGTAATCGTTTTCATTTTCTTTTCCTGCGTTGACTGTAAATGAGAAACCAACTGCTGTGTTAATTGTTCCTGATTGGTTCCTGAAACGTGCTTTTTCTGCTCTTTCTCAACCAGTAGCTGTATTATTCCAGAGCCATACAGCCATGAGGGTTAAAGGGGCCAATGACCGGCCCCAACCATCGCAGCGCAGAAGCGGCCCAGTACAGACGGGTACAAAACCGCCCCATCCGAGAGGGTCAACTGAAGAGCATTATTGCACGGATGGAATTTTAGGCCCATTTCGATCTTGGATGTAGGCTTTAAATGGCGACTTCTTTCATGCGAACGGATATCGGGCGTGCGCATGAAATCATGCGGTTAAGAACGTCGCATGCCAGGTGCTGCTTCCGACTGCTGGTTAGCGAATTTGCGCGCGCGTAACCTATTTCCCATGATCGATTTGTATCGTCCAATCGCCGTCTCAACCAAAGAGCGCTCGCTGTATCCGTTCTTGGCCTGCCATGCCATGCGTCCGTCTTTTTGGATGGACGCAATGTGCTCATCCCGCTGACTGGGCGGATCGTGATCATCTCTTTCATTTGAGTTCGAACGCGGAGGAATGATGATCCTGGCGTCCGGGCTATGATCAAGAACAGCCTCATATGTCAGCTGCCCATCATAGGCTCCGTCGGCAGTAAACTGACCGATGGTTTGGTTAATATTGCCGAGCAACATCTCAAGCTGACTGACATCGCTCGTATTCTGATCGGTCAGAACTTCTGCGATGATCTCCCCGCTATCCGCGTCAACGCCAGATGCAGTTTACGCCATTCACGTCGGGATTTGGCTCCATGTTTATCTTCAAGCCATGGGCCTACACCGTAGATTTTCAAGCCTGTGCTGTCGATGACAACATGTAGAGGCTTATCGGCACCGGCCTTCTTTTCAGGCTGGCCATTGGCATCAGGCGTGTTCTTTCGAGGTTGCAACTGACCAGATCGTCGGCTCAACGTCGTATGATCCGGGATCGGAAGTTTCACACCCATCCGCTTGAAAACGGACAACAGGAAGCCTTCGATCTGGGTGCAGCGGTAAATCGAAAACCAGCCCGCTCTTCAGGGATGCTTCAGATCAGAATAACGAGGCTGACCGCTTCCGCGCTGGCGAAGCCCTGCTTCGTATTCCGACCAGTTCGTCATCTTATATTTCATCTTCGGAATACGGTAACGGCGAGCAGAATTGTACTTGAAAGGCATGAAGAGCATCCAATCCGTCAGATGCTTAGGCTCATACCGCGAACCTCTCAAGGATTCGTGCACCAACGTCCCTCGCCACTTCAGAAATGGCTATTCGCTGGGTGGTAACCGTGCATCGCCTTCCTCATCTTCGACTTCAGGATCGCGGGCGAACTCCGACACTTTCACCTCATGCGGGGATAAACTTTCATTCACGGGACTTGCCCACGCTGTAAGATCGAGCACGGACACGCCCGCTGGTCATATCGCGCTTGCCAACCCGAAGATCCTTATCTTCTTTGAGGTCAGGTATTGTCTCATCGACGTCGTCCGGAGTTTCGTTCCCCGAAGCACTGGCGACGCCTGCCATTCCCGAAATCTTTGGATCCCCGGTGCGATCATACTCAGCCGGTGCCAGGTCCTCGATTGCTGGTGGCGACCAACCTTCGGAGCGCCAGGACGCAGCACGTTCATCGATGTCTACGCTGCCTTCATCGTCAAGAATATCGAGCGCTATATCCGACAGTTCGGCAGCTACACCAGTCACCGTGACCAGGTAGCCGCCACGCCGAAGCCCCTCGGAATAGACCTCTCGCTCAGCACTCGGCAAGAAGAAGTCACCCAGCGATTCCCAAAAGCCCTTGTTGTCATCGCTCGATCTTGCTTCCGGGCTGACAGCATCGTCGCCCTCGACCAGGCGAACGCTATCTCGACCAATTCCCGCATCAACTAGACGCTGCACAGCTCTTTCCGCCATTTCGCGATCTTCATAAAAAGCAGTTAATGTGTTCGAAGGGGTTGAGTTGTGGTCACTCATTTTGGCGTCTCCTCATTGTTGGGTTTTGAAACGCTGGTTATTGCGAGCTGCCTCGATACGCTTAGAAACCGCACAATTCTGCGGTGTATTCCTAGGTCATCGCACACCAGGCCGTCTGATCAACAAACGGCTTCAGGGATGGTTCCGGCAAGGAGCCAAAATATTAATTCGGAGAGCAAATGCACGGCTAGAGTTTCGACAGTTTGTGGTCCTGTCGAGCTTCACTCGTGATCATTGGAACTAAGTTCTGATAAGATGCGTTGCTGATTAAGGTAATGTCAGCTGTGTCAACCGGACATGATGGCAGGACGGACAAGGGAGTTTTTCCGATCTTGGCCAACGAAATGGCAGGCGAGCGTCTATCCCATCTGGCTGACATTGCTTCAACATTAAACAGGATTGTCGTGACGAAGAAAATCAGCGAGCAAGACGCGAAGCAGGGGAAGCAAGGCCTTCCCGTGCTTTACGTTCTCGCTGTCTCATTAGGATTAGCGGTTGTTGTCTGGGGCGCCGTAGAACTTTACGGTGAGTTGATCGCCCCCTAGTTGCAACTAATCAACTATCTAGAAACACACGGCATGCGATGCCACGAAATACTTCGAGATTCCACGGCCGGTTGTGGAAATCGGCACCCCAGCTCAATATCTAGGAAAACCGCCTCCGACGTCTTTGAGGGGTATGACTATGTATTTGCTCAAATGTGATCGCCTTTTCCAATTCCTGTTTCGTGGTGTCTTCTTCCTACTGCCATGCAAGCGTCAAAGGGAAGACAATGGTTGTTCAACATGCCAGGGAAATTGACGGTGCACCGAGAGAGCTGGTTCTGTCTCGCAGACAAGTCTGACACATCACTCGGTATGAAACGAAACTGAAAACGTATTTTACTTGAACCCGCTAATTCTATCTGAGCCCAAAGTATCCGAGTATGAAGAGAACAATGACGACTGCTCCGACCAGCCAGATCAGGTTGTTCATGACGTGCTCCTTGTCTTCAACTGTGCTGCTTCGTAAGAGTAATTCCGGATAATTCGCATCCGACACCCACCCGAATCGTACGGGTGCGTGCCAATCACCTGGGAGGGCGTTGCTCAATACCAGCGTCCACGGCCATACCAGCCGCCTCCGCCCAGCAGAAATACAATAAGAACTATGATAAGAAGTGTGGTGAGATCCATGTTGCGTCTCCTGCGAGTGCTCTAGTCGCTACCACCCATGCGTTGAGCAGGGCATGGACTCGACAGCACTCTGACCTCGCTCAACGTTCCGCGCCGCTTATTGTTCCAATGGAACGGTCGGAGATCGTTTGAACGAGCGCGTGCAAGGCAAGCCAATTTAATGTTAAGATGAGTAACGACATTCGCGTTTCGTGCTAGAAACGGATGAGAGATCTGGCTCATACAGGTGTTTGGTTCCTTTGCGAAGAAGTCCGTCGTTATACATCACTTCCTGGCGTAGGCTGCCCAACAAGATCGAGCTTTGATATGCCGACAATAACAATCAAGTCCGAAGAACAGAAGGACGCTGAAGCCGATGTTGAGCGTGTTCATGACGACCTCGGTCCATTCGTTGTTGCCGCCGAGACGACGCGAATGGCGATGGTGTTTACGAACGCGAAGGAACCCGGCAATCCGATAATTTTTACCAATGACAGCTTTCTTTCTTTGACCGGGTACGATCGGGACGAAGTGCTCGGTCAAAGTTTCAACTTTCTGATGGCACACGCCTCCGATGCGAGATCGCTGGCAACGATTGCATCCGAATTTGAGGGCAATTCGGCAGGGGGATCGGAAATTCGCTACCGCCGCAAGGACGGCAGCGAATTCTGGGCAGCAATCTTCATTAGCCCGGTTCGGGATGAACGCGGGGGCGTTGTCCAGCATTTTGCCTCCTTCGCTGATCTCACCCAACACAGGGAGGAGGAAGCTCACTCCAGGAGGCTCATTGACGAACTGAACCATCGCGTCAAAAACACCCTGTCGACGGTGCAATCGATTGTCTGGCAGGTCTTGCGGGCAACGTCTGATCCCAAGGCAATTCGAGACGCCATCGAGTCGCGTCTATCGGCGCTATCCCGCTCACACGACTTGTTGACCCGCAAGAATTGGGAAAGCGCGGGGTTGCTCGATGTGGTCAACGATGCCTTGGAACCATTCGCGGTCACGGGTGGTCGGGCACAGCGCATTGTGATTTCGGGCGACAACATCCTTTTCCCGCCAAAAGCAGCCTTGGCCCTTGGCATTGCGTTCAACGAACTTGCGACCAATGCCGTGAAGTATGGTGCGTTTTCCAATGGCGCTGGTTCAGTGCTGATCGGTTGGAAGATCGAGCCAACGCCGCAGGGCGGCCGGCTGATCCTGATCTGGCAGGAGAAGGACGGTCCGCCTGTCGTGACACCGTCACATAAAGGCTTTGGCTCGCGCATGATCGAGAGCGGTCTGGCCCAGGAACTGGAAGGCGCGGTGCACCTCGACTATCGGCCAGACGGCGTGGTCTGCACGATCAACATTCCCGCGCCACGAGGTGCTCGTGGAGGATAACTTGCTTTCCGGCCGCCGCGTCCTCGTGATTGAGGATGAAATGCTGATCCTTATGATGATTGAAGACATGCTGGCCGACCTCGGATGCGAGTCCGTGACCTCGGCCGCCACCATCGATCAGGCCATTGCCCTGATCGATGCGCAAGTGTTCGACGCTGCCATGTTGGATATGAATCTCAATGGCAAGAACAGCCGAGCTGTAGCCGACGCGCTCGCCGCGCATGGTGTTCCGTTTGTCTTTTCCACCGGCAACAGCGTCCACGATGTTTGGGACGGCTACACCGGCCATGCTGTTCTTAGAAAACCGTTCAGCAACGACGATCTGGTCGATATGCTTACACGTCTTCTCTCTTCGAATGGCGTTGCCATTCCGGGTATTTCCTGACGGACTTGCGCGAACGATTGACGAGCGTAGTGTGACACATCAGTGCCTCTTTCGTGTGTACACTACCGTGTCTCAGAAATTGGTCGGCTGTGCAGAGTGACATTTCACTATGACTATTTTTTCCGTAAGGCACATAACGGTCTATCGTTACCTGAGACCGGTGAACTTCGGCGAACATCGGCTGATGTTCCGGCCTCGGGACAGCTACGACCAGAGGCTCCTCTGCGCAAGCCTGATGGTGGATCCGCAACCCGGTGATGTTCGCTGGATCCACGACGTCTTCGGCAATTGTGTCACGCTTGTTGAAATTCCTGTCCGGGCCTCTGAGTTACGCTTCGAAACCCGCATCCGCCTTGACCATACACCCCAGGCGGCCCCGGATCTTCAGATAGACGCCGAAGCTCTAACCTATCCTTTCAACTACAGTTCGGACGAAATCGCGGATCTTGCGTGCACCATCGAGCGTCAGTACCTCGACGACGATGACGAAGTCGGGCGGTGGGCCCGGCAATTTGTCCATGTTGGCCGACCGACCGACACCGGTGCCCTGTTGATGACCTTGTGCTATGCCATTCACGAGAGCTTTGCCTATGCGCGTCGGCTGGAGACCGGAACCCAGCCGCCGCTGATCACCTTGCGGCTACGGCGCGGTACATGTCGCGATTTTGCGCTGTTGATGATAGAGGCGGTGCGATCGCTTGGCCTGGCGGCGCGCTTTGTCACCGGATACGTCTATGTTGCCGAACGCGACGGGTCGGACACGCGCGGCGGCGGATCCACCCATGCCTGGTGTCAGGTCTATCTTCCTGGCGCTGGATGGGTGGAGTTCGATCCGACCAATGGCATTGTCGGCAATCGGGATCTGATCCGGGTCGCGGTTGCTCGCCAACCGCGACAGGCCATCCCGCTAACGGGAAGCTACGGCGGCGTTGCCTCGGATTATGCGGGAATGTCCGTGCAAGTAAACGTGACGACGGACGGCACCAATCAAGTTTTCGATGAGCAGCTCGGCGTGCCAACGGAACCGTCCGAGGCGGTCAGCGTTCATCCCTAGCTTTTGCCAACCCGGCAAAGACCGCTGAGACAAAGGGCTGCGATGAAAATCCGTGCCGGTTTCACATTGGGCTACGAATGCCCGCAACCTACCCCTATGCTGCTCGTCCTCAGCATTCATCCGTCGCGACGCGGCGATCTCTTGACCGATCAGGTCTTGACCTTCGATCGACCGATTACGGCACGGAACTACACCGACGCCTTCGGCAACGCATGCACCCGGATTGTGGCTCCCGCCGGCGTGAGCACGATATCGACCGACTTCGAGATCTACGACAGCGGTCAGCCCGATATTGTCGCCGAAGATGCCATTCAGCATGGCATCAATGATTTGCCGGACGACGCGCTGGTGTTCCTACTCGGCAGCCGTTATTGCGAGACCGATCGTCTCGGTGATTTTGCTTGGTCCCAATTCGCTTCGACGCCGCCCGGATGGAGCCGAGTTCAGGCGATTTGTGACTTCGTGCACAACCATATTACCTTCGACTATCAAAACGCCGATGCGCTGAGGACTGCGCATGGCGGATACGTGGACAAAACTGGTGTCTGCCGTGATTTCGCTCATCTCGCTATCACGCTTTGCCGCTGCATGAACATTCCCGCCCGTTACTGCACGGGTTATCTCGGCGACATTGGAGTTCCGCCCGACCCTGTTCCGATGGATTTCAGCGCCTGGTTCGAGGTCTATCTGAGCGGCCGCTGGTTGACGTTCGATCCCCGCCACAACACGCCGAGAATCGGGCGAATTCTCATCGCCACCGGTCGCGATGCCACTGACGTGGCGCTTTCGACCAGCTTCGGTCCGTCACTGTTAGCGCGCTTCGAAGTTGTCACCGAGGAAGTGCTGACAACCTAGAAATGGATGCCTTTAAAATATATTGGAATGCTTCCCGATTCCGGGTGATTTTGATTTATCTGTGGACGGCCGTTTGGCAATGGCATTGGGTGAGCTTTAGATCGGTTGCCTTCCTATGTTCGGCCGGGTTGCCTGGCGCGATCGTGAACCTGACATACGTCAGGCATTCTGGATATCTCGCAACGGCCTCGCAGCTTCCGTTGGTCTATCTCGTCGTCAACTCGAACGCCTCTTTAACGAGAAAGCCGGGATGTCTCCGGGACAGGCATACAATAAGATCAAAATGGAACGGGCGAAAAAGCTGCTCATGCAAACCAGTTCACCGATGATCGAGATTGCACTCGATGTGGGCTTCGGTGACGCATCTCATTTCACACGGTGTTTCAAGCGCGTATGGGGGCAGACGCCTACGCAAGTCAGGGCTTCTGTGAGGGAAATATTGTGCGAGCGTCCCTCCCGGGACGACCGTATTAGGCCATTTGCGAACTTTCCTCAATGACCGCTTTGGGGCCGAGAGCAGTCCCGTCTGCTACGGGGCGCATTGAGCGAATAGCTTCCGTTCAGCAAGCGACCCCATCTCGGTCATTTGATGGCGTCGGTTCAGTGGCCGCTATGGTCGCAATGACGAGTAGATGGTGCACATCCGTTATCTTGCTCACCCACCAATTCTAGATAATTAGTGTACCGGACCGCCGCTCATTGGGGTCTGACTTCAAATGCTCGCCTTGAACGGATTCGAACTGCAGGATCCTCGAAAGGGAAAAACTGCAATGCAAGGCGTACGCGAGATAACAAGCTCCCTGGTTCTAGCAATTCAGCCGGGTCGACCGCTCTCGGGAAAGTCGAGAAGTCGGCGTGCGGCGCGGACGATTGCTCCTCAGTCGCACGTTCGAGGACGCCCTAGTCCGCTAAGCCGCGCGTCGCTTTCGTCACCGGCCAGGGCAGCCATTTATGTGTGCGCCATCAGCGACACAATAGCCTCCCGGATCCAGCGTTGGCCGCCGTGTCCGTGACAACGCTCGTGCCACACCATTCCCACTGCGAAACCTTCGACGGGAAATGGGCAGTCTATTACCATGAGCTTGTCGGCACGGTCGCGTACGAGACGTTCTGGAACAAGGGCAACGAAGTCCGAGTAAGACACGATCTCAGGAACGAACAAGAATGAGGCTGCAGATAACACCGCATTGCGTCTGTGTCCGAGGTCAGCCAAAGCGCTGTCCACTGGCGTCACAAAACCACCGCCGTCCAAGGAAACAATTACCTGGTCCATCTCAGCAAACTCCTCGACCGTGATTCCCTCTCGTAGTCTCGGATGCTTCCGTCGGCCAATGAGCACATAGCGCTCGTTAAACAGGTGTCGAGTACGAAGACTCGGCGAAGCGGCCTGCGGCGTCATGAGCGCCAGATCCACATCACCCCGCGCCATCTGCGCGTCCAACTGCGGCACGTCGAGATTGCGCAGCGCGACACGAACTCCGGGTGCCCGCATCCTGAGTTCCACGACGAGCGGCTTGACCACCACCGCCTGCAGATAATCTGTACAGGCGATAGAGACGGTTAGCTTGGCTTCAGCCGGGTCGAAGTTCCTATGGGAAACAACCGTGGCTCGAACTTGGTCAAGGGCCTGGCGCAAGGGGTCGAGCAACTCCATTGCTTTAGCGGTCGGCGTCATTCCTCGCTGTGCAGGAATCAGCAGTGGGTCGTCGAACTCATGCCTGAGGCGGTTTAGCTGGGCACTCACCGCCGGTTGGCTCAGATTCAGGCGAGCGGCCGCCTTCGTCACGTTCTGCTCCACGAGCAGCGTCTCAAGAGTGACCAGTAAATTGAGATCCAGGCGCTTGGTATCCATTGAATGGATAGTAGCCGAACATTCCTATGATTTCAAATATAGCTCGAAACAGGCGAGATTTCCCGGCCTGAGGTCCGACCTTTTCCGCGGTCGCCGTTCACTAGCACCTGGTGGACAGCAACCGGGCGACTACGGTTCACGACCTCAAGATCAGGAATCTCAAGACTAGGAGAAGTTGCATGATCCAAGCCGATACCACCAAACCTCTGATCACTGTTGTCGGTGCCTCGAGCAAGCAAGGCCGCAGTGTCGCCGAGGCCCTGCTCGACAGTGGGCGCTACCGGGTGCGTGCCCTGACGCGCCGCCGCGATAGCCAGCCCGCGCAAATCTTGGCGCAGAAGGGCGCCGAGGTCGTGGTGGCACCCCTTGAACTCGGCATGGAAGCCGAGCTAACCGCGGCCATGAGCGGCTCGTACGGAGCGTTCTTGATGACGCCGCCGATCGTCAAGGTGCCGCCGGAGGAACTCGAGCTTACCCTCGGCATGGAATTGGCTAACGCGGCGGTGGCCGCTGGCGTCGAACATGTGGTTTTCAGCGGGCTCGAAAATGTCGAAGCGCGTACCAGCGGCACGAAGTGGGCGCCGCACTTCACCGACAAGGCGAAGGTGGAGGACTACATTCGCAGCTTGCCCGTTCGCAGTTCGTTCGTGTACCTGGCGTTTTACTACACCAACTTCCTAGAATACTATGTGCCCCAGCGCGGGGCGGACGGCATAACGTTCGCCATATACTTGCCGCCGCATATACCCATGCCGTTCTGTGATCCGCTCACTGCCGCCGGACCGGCGGTGCGCGAGATTTTCGATCACCCGACGCAATACGCCGGCAAAACCCTACCAGTGATCGGCGAGTTTCTCTCGGCGCAAGAAATGGTGGACACTTTTGTGCGGGTCACCGGGCAGCGGGCGCACTATGCCTCCGCTTACTCTCGCGAAGACTTGTTGCGCCACTTTCCGAATTTTGCCGCCGACGAGCATCTCGTGCGCGAATTGGTGGGCATGGTGGAATACGCTGTCGAGTATGGCTATTACGCCCCCGACCGCGACCTGATGTGGAGTCGGAAAATCGATCCGCATGCGTTGACTTGGGAGCAATTTGTGAAACATAGCAATTGGCAAGGCGACCTGCTGTCCTATGCCGCCACCTCTGAGGCGGAGCTTTTGTCGACGTGACAGAGGCGACGCTGCATTCGCGCTGTGAGTACGTTGTTGGCGTTTGCGGACTGGCTGAACCCGGGCGTGCTCGTTCACGAACTCGCCCACTACATCCAGTAGTCCAACAATGTGCCGATGTGTGAGATCGAAGCCATTACCGGTCAATACAGATGGCCGCAAGCTAACACGACCATTCGTCGTCACAAAATCAGGATTATTGCGACAAGCTGAATGTCGCAGAAGGGGTGGAAAGCCGAAGTCTGAAAACCCTCGGTCCTTTCGTTCTGTCCACAATTTAAGTAATGTTCCGTCTATACTCTGGAGGTATCATGGTCTTCGATCCCATCTCGTGCCGCATCGCTTCAGTCATGGAACAATTCTGAGCAACGTGCGAGGAGAGATCACAGGGAGTAATGGCATGGCTATCGATTTCAACCACACAATACTGTTGGCCCGCAACAGCGAGGCATCGGCAAAATTCTTGGCGGAAATGCTTGGCCTTCCAGCCCCGAGGCACTGGGGACCTTTCCAGATGGTCACGACCGAAAACGGTGCCAACCTCGACTACATGGATACCGACGGCGAAATCACGCCGCAGCATTATGCGTTCCTGGTCAGCGAAGCCGAGTTCGACGAGATCTTCAGTAGGATTCGTGAACGGAATCTCCCGTACTGGGCTGACCCTAGCCGGACGCAGGCGGGCGAGATCAATCACCACGATGGAGGCAGCGGCGTTTATTTCGAGGACCCGAACGGTCATCTTATCGAGATCATTACCCGTCAATACGGCAGCGGCGGATGGAACCCGTGATCGTTCGGTGACGTAGCCAGACTGTTATTCGGCGTTCAGTTTGACCCTGCATACGCATCCAATCGCGACCCTATCATGCGGCTAATTATTCTAATGTCATCAACGATGTAGAAGACGTACGGCAGGGTCGTTGTTCAGTGCCTATTGGGGATCAGACCCCGCGCCGCATTACGGCCAAAGTTTGCACAAACCGCCGCATTCTCATAATTAACTGCAGTGCGACACTGGCCGCGCGCACCTGTGACCGGTACCGATCTTCTAGCCGGCCGAGATGGAACAGTGCCGTCGAGAAACGTACCTGGTCGAGGGCCACAGTCAGGACCCAGCCAACGAAATCTTTGAGTGCGGCTTCCGACAGGTTTCAACGGCCATCGCGATCGCCCTGTTCAGCGGCTACGGGATGCCCATGTCGTCAAGACCTCCATCTATTCACGGAAAGGCGGCCAAGGAGCGGACTTATGGATGAGACGCAGTGACAGCCGCCATCAATTCTCCCATTAGTTCGCGTCCGCTGTGATGCGAGATATCGCCGACAGAGAGCATTCCGACCATCCGTTTGTTATCGTCGATAACCGGCAGGCGCCTGATCTGCTTTGATTCCATCAACCGTACGGCATTTTCAACCGTCTCGTCGGTCCGGCAATAAACGACCCCTTTGGTCAAGACATCTCGCGCTGTCAAAGAAGCCGTATCCCTGTCGCCGGCGAGAGCCCGGAGCGCAATATCTCGATCTGTGACCATGCCGATGAGGCGGTCATTCTCACCGACCGGGACAGCACCGACGTCATCGTTTTTCATAATTTTCGCGATTTGTGCCAGCGAGGCATCAGGCGCGACCCAATTCACCCCCCTATGCATTGCTTCAGAAACTTTCATGGCAACCTCCATATTTTGAAAGTGCGGGAAAGTTCAAACGATACACCTGTTTGTTCAGTGATGCACATCAACATAGCGGTACCTGGCGTCCAATCCTTACCAATGAAGCCTGCGATGCGCCGTAGCAAGGCCGATCATGTGTGTCGCGCTGCATAGCAAAGGAGAAGAGGACCAAGCCATCGGGACCTGATGTGCCAACTGCGCCAGGCCCCCAACGATCCGAGGCGGTGGCGAACCGGCACTGCACATGGGCTTTACACCGTCGTTAAGAATCGTCCCGCCCAATGGCAGTTGTCGTATTGTCTACCGCATTCCATCAGGCATAGAAGAGCTTATCGCTTCCCACCGCCCAATTTTGGCGCGAATTAAGGCATGAATGTGAATAATGTTTCGACTTATGAAATATATTCATAGCAATATTCACCCATAAAACAAATATATTGTTTCAACACAAAGATATATGTTAAACTTAGTCGACATAATACACAATTTAATAAATTGTTATTATTGAATGCCACATTTATATACTTAGCTGTGGTCGCCTCGCATATGTACAGTGCAGAGCGGTAAGGCATCGATCGTCGGCTTGTTCCGGCAATTTTAAACTCAAAGCACGACAGAAGGAGAAGCAGATGGCTACTCTAGAAGGTGGCGCCTACGACGACGTCTTGTTTGGCTCCCGTTTTGACGATTTCATCCACGCCCATGGCGGCGATGACGTTGTCTTTGGTGGTAAAGGAGGCGACTCGATATTTGGCGACGATGGCAACGATCTGTTGTTTGGCGAAAAAGGCAATGATGTCCTCTTCGGCGGCAATGGATCCGACACCCTCCTCGGCGAGCATGGGGCTGACGTCCTCAACGGCGACGACGGTAACGATGTCCTCCTCGGCGGCGCCGGGAAGGATGAACTGTCAGGCGGCGCAGGCGATGATACGCTTATTGGCGGCGCCGGGGCCGATACGCTCTCCGGGGGCGCAGGTGAGGATGCGTTCGTGTTCACGGGCGGCGGCGGCAATGACGTCGTGCTCGATTTTACCCCTGGTGAAGACATCCTCCAGATCTCCAGTGGTATTAACGGCCAGGATATTCAGTCGCCGGATGACTTGGCTTCCCGTGTCACGCAGGTTGGCGACAATGTCGTCGTCGACCTGGGTCATGGCGACTCGGTCACTCTGGTGAACACCAGCTCAGATGATGTTCAGGCTCACCCGGACAGTTATTTCACCGTACACTGATCCAAAAACTAAGCGTGCCCTGCCACTAGGCCGGGCACGCTTTTCGTGGCGATGCCCAGATCCAATTGGCGAGGGCTTCGTTGCAGAGGTCCGCTCGACAGTGGAGCAAGTCTCAGCTCGAGCTGTTGCCTGCGAATACACTCCAATCTGCGCGTTCCCTCCTCAAGTGATCGCAAGCGTGCCGAAAGGGGCCGGCACACTTTTTATTTGGGAACGGCAGCCCGTCGTCAGACCAGCCCAGGCACGACGAACACGGCCCAGGCAACCACTGGACCGATGATCGCGATCAATGCGCTGTAGATCAGCAGCTGTCGCAGCACCTGCTCGCGCTTGTCATCCGGCGCATTGGCGACGACGAGGGCGCCGTTGGTGGAAAACGGGCTGGTGTCGACGATCGTCGTCGAGATCGCGATCGCCGCTACCACACCGATGGCGCTGATGTGCCCTTGCAGGAGGAACGGAACGGCGAGCGGAATAATGGCGCCGAGCAGCGCGGTGGAGGATGCAAAGGCCGAGACGATGGCCCCTGTGAAGCAAAGCAGGAGCGCCACCAGGAGCGGCATGCCGAGACTGGATATGCCGCTAGCCACATAGTCCACCGTACCGGCTTTCTCCATGACGCCGACATAGGTGATGATGCCTGCGATCAGCAGCACGGTCGACCAGCTCACCTTGTCGATCGCCGCCTTCTGGGTCTTCGGCGACAGGAGTGCCAGCACGACGGCAACCGTGATTGCGACCAGACCGACGTTGAACTTGAAAACCAGGGCGCCGATGCCGAGCGCCGTCAAGCCGATCAAGGTAAAAATTCTCTCATTGGTTAGGCGCAATGTCGTAGCGGTGTCAGCCGCCGTGCCGTAAGCATGCTCCCTGATTGGTTTGGCAGGCGTGCCGCCATGGCCTCTGATCGACGCCGACACGCCCTCGGGATGCAGTTCGGGCAAGGGGCCGAATGATGCGGTTTTTTGCTTCATCACCTTCGCACCGCCGAAGACGAAGAAGACCAGCACGGCGATCGCCAGGTTGAAGAAGAAGCTGGAGAGAAACAGCGATGTCGGGGCGAAAGGTAAACCCGCCTTTGCAACGATCTGATTGGTAATGCCGCCATAGACGCTGATCGGGGAAAAGCCACCGGCCTGCGCGCCATGGATCACCATCAGGCCCATCATCGCCGGGTGGATGCGGTATTGCACGGCAAAGCTGAGAGCGACCGGCGCAAGGATGGCGACGGCCGCCGGCCCCAGTGCGCCGAATCCGGTGATGATGGCAGCGACGAGGAACATCACCCAAGGAATCCAGCCGACATGTCCCCGCACAAGCCGCACCGCGCATTCGACCAGCCAGTCGATGGTGCCGTTGATCTGCGCAATGGCGAAGAGATAGGTGACGGCGACCAGCGTCAGAAAAAGATCGCTCGGAAAGCCGGCGAAAATGTCGCCGGCTTTCATCCCGATGATCAGCGAGCCAAGCACGAATGTGCCGCCGAATGCCAGCGCGCCCATGTTGATCGGCTGGATCGTCGCAATAACGAACATACCGATCAACAGCAGTATGGATAGTATTTCGATGCTCATGATTCCCCTCCCTCCGACGCCTCCAGCGTCGTCAGTCCTGTTTTCGAGATTGAAGATGATTTCGGTGCGCCTTCCTCCCAGAGGGCGCGTCGTCACGTCACGTTCTGGCGTAAAGGTCGGCGTATTTGTGCCGCAGAAGGTTCTTCTGGACCTTGCCCATCGTGTTGCGTGGCAGGTCCTCGGCGAAGATGATGCACTTGGGCTGTTTGTAGCGCGCGAGACGATCCTGGAGGGCGCCGACTATGGCCTTTTCATCCAGGACGACGCCGGGCTTGCACACGACGATGGCGGTGAGGCCTTCGCCGAAGTCGGGATGCGGAACACCGATCACAGCGCTCTCGGCAACACCGTCGATCTGGTCGATCTCACTTTCAACCTCCTTCGGATAGATGTTGTATCCGCCCGAAATCACCAGGTCTTTGCTGCGGCCGACGATGTGGACATAACCTTGTCCGTCGATCTTACCGAGATCGCCGCTGATGAAGAACCCATCTGCGGTAAATTCGGCCGCGGTCTTTTCCGGCATACGCCAATAGCCCTTGAAGACGTTCGGCCCCATGATCTCGATCATGCCGGTTTCTTCCGGCAGCAGCACCGCGCCGGTGGCGGGGTCGGTTACGCGCACTGTCACGCCCGGCAGTGGGAAGCCGACCGTTCCGGCAATCCGTCTCCCCTCGTAGGGATTCGAAGTGTTCATATTGGTTTCTGTCATGCCGTAGCGCTCAAGGATCGCGTGACCGGTGCGTGCCTGAAACTCGGTATGTGTTTCGGCAAGCAGTGGAGCCGAACCGGAAATGAAGAGGCGGATATTGGCTACCGCCTCTCTGTCGAGGCGCGGGATTTGCAGGAGGCGCACATAGAAGGTGGGCACGCCCATTAGCATTGTTGCCTGCGGCATCAGGGACACCACCACTTCCGGGTCGAACTTCGACAGCAGGAACATCGAGGCGCCGGCGAGCAGTGTGACGTTCGTGGCGACGAACAGCCCATGCGTGTGGAAGATCGGCAAGGCATGGATCAGTCGATCTTCGGCGGTGACGTGCCAAACGTCTCGCAAGGTCAGGGCGTTCGAGAGCAGATTCCCGTGAGTGAGCATCGCCCCCTTGGAGCGTCCTGTCGTTCCCGACGTGTAGAGGATCGCAGCCAGATCGTCTGCAGAGCGCGAGGCATTGACAAAGTCGGCCGGCTCATCGCGTGCGAGGTCAAGCAATGAGCCGGTGCCATTGGCGTCGAGCGTTTCGACGATCGCGCTGTGAGGCTTCGCGATTTTCTCGACGCCCCCCCGAGCAACCGACGAAACAACCACCAAACGCGGCTCGGCATCACCAATAAAATAATCAAGCTCAGCCAGCGTATAGGCGGTGTTGAGCGGCAGGTAGACCGCGCCGCTTCGAAGGCAGGCGAGATAAAGGATCAGGGCCTCGGCGCTTTTCTCGACTTGCACCGCAACTCGGTCGCCGGGGCGAATGCCGAGCGTGTCCATCGCACTGGCAATGCGGCCGGAAAGAGAAAGCGCGTCATTGTAGGTCCATGTGCGAGTGCTATCGATCCGGATGAACGGTGCGTCACCGGGCGCGGCGGCCCGCATGGCATCGAAAAGATGGTTGCTCACTTTCGCCCTCCTCCAAGCGTTGAGTTCATTATTTGTGCGAATGGCCGGGCGCCTTTTTGGCCATTGCCGCCGCGGCGGCTTTCGTCGTTCTGGTTGAGCAAGCTTTTGACGGCCGGCGAGGCAATCACTTCGCCGCGCTGCGCCAGCGCCTCGTGGTTCGCGACGATGTCGTCGAGCTTGTAGAGGTAGTTAACCATCAGACAGTGTGCCTGCTGCATCGCCTTGGTCGAGCAGTCGCCAAGAAAATTCAGTCTTTCCAGTCGAGCGCCGTTCCCAAGATGGAACCGCGCGACCGGGTCGACCGGGCGGCCCTCCAGCGTCCGCTCTATGAGGAAATAGCGCGCCGCGAGCGGCAGCAAGACGCGCTCAACCTCGACCGCCGTGCTCTCTTTGTCGGGCCAGGTCGGGTCATCCAGCAACATCAGGGTTTCGCGGTCCGCTTCCGACAGCAGTGGATCGGTGGCTGAGGCGCGCGCCTTGGCAAGCCAACGGCCAAAGCCCGGAACGGGCGAAAGCGTGACGAAATTCTTCAGGCCGGGTAAATCCCTGCGCAGGTCTTCCACGACCTGCTTGATCAAGAAGTTGCCAAATGAGATTCCGCGCAAGCCATCCTGGCAGTTGGAGATCGAATAGAAGACGGCCGTCGTCGCCTGGTCGGCATTGATCTGCTCCCTGCCCTCATCGAGCACGTCTCCGATGGCGCGCGGGACGGACCGGGTGAGCGCCACTTCGACGAAAACCAGGGGTTCGTCGGCCAGTCGGGGGTGAAAGAAGGCAAAGCAGCGACGGTCGGCCGGCGCCAAACGACGGCGCAACTCCTCCCAGCCGGCTATTTCGTGCACGGCTTCGTATTTAATGATCTTTTCAAGGATGTGAGCCGGCGTCGACCAGTCGATCGGTCGGAGCGTAAGAAAGCCACGATTGAACCAGGAGCCGAACAGATGTGCGAAGTCGGCGTCAAGCGCGTGATTTTCTGTGGATTGTTCTTTGGAAGCAAGAAGCTGCTGACGCATCCGGACGAGCTTGGCGGTGCCGTTCGGCGCGTGATTCAATCGGCGCAGGAGCTCTTGTCGCCGCGGTTCGGCCGCCTGGTGGAGTGCAATGATCGCGGCTGAGTTCTTTTCGGCGCGGTAATTTTCAATCGACTGGTCGAGCTTGGACATTTCGGGCCCGAACTTTTCATGAAGCATATGGAAGAACTTCTGCGCGTCCTCGCTCTCGAGCGCGCCCCAGCGCTCGAGTATTTCGGCAGCCAGGGCCATGCTTGAGGCTTCACCCCTGCTCGACAGCAGCATTTCACAGAGCGTTTGCAGATCGACTTCGGCTGCGACCTGCGTGGTGCGCGAGCCGGAAAACAGAAGCTGTCGTCCGCGATCCGTGATGCTCTGCAGCATATCGGTGAAGAAAGAAGCCTCAGACATGCCATTCTCCTCTCTTCTGATGGCCGGTCGAATTGCACGGACCGTTTGACGCCGCTTCCCATCGCCGGGTTTCACCGGTAGTATATAAACTGTCATATTTCGTACACGAGGTCAACTATCGTGTATACAATAATGGTGTTTATGTATGAGGAAAGTGGAACGAATGTCTGAGAATGTCGGCCGATGGCTTCGGGATGAGATTGAAAATGCCATTCTTTCCAACGAGTTCGCCCCTGGTGAACGCCTGGACGAAACGGTGCTTGCCAATCGGTTCGGAGTCTCGCGAACGCCAGTGCGCGAGGCGCTGATGCAGCTTGACGCCATTGGTCTTATAGAAATCCGTCCGCGCCGAGGTGCTGTCGTTATCGATCCGGGGCCGCACCGCATCTATGAGATGTTTGAGGTCATGGCGGAACTCGAGGGCCTGGCCGGGTCACTCGCCGCCCGACGGCTGGACGAGGAGGCCCGAGAAGCTATTTCGGCCGCCCACAGGCGCTGTGAGTTATCAGCAGGTGCCGGTAACAGCGACGCCTATTATTACGACAACGAGGAATTCCACAAGGCAATCTACGCGGCGAGCCGAAGCGACTTCCTTGGGGAGCAATGTAAGCAATTGCACCGGCGCCTGCGGCCTTATCGCCGCCTCCAGTTGCGTGTACGCAACCGCCTGTTGACGTCCTTCTCAGAACATTGCGCCATCGTCGATGCGATCTTTGTTGGAGACGGAGAGGAAGCCCGCCGACTGCTGCGGGGGCATGTCGGCATTCAGGGCGAGAGGTTCAGCGATCTGGTCGCAAGCATGGTACCCAGGTGACCCATGTAAATGTCGGCGTGGCAAATCTCAGGCAACCGGCTGGCGCCGGTCATCTCAACCAGCGAGTGCACATAAAGGCGTAAATCAGTACTGCCTCGAGATCCCGCGGACAGCGCGGCAAACGCAACGGCGAGTGTCTCAAGACTTCCCCGAGGTTCTGTTGCAACGGCGGAATTGGAACGCCAATGGCCTGACGCCACACGTTATTTATGCGGCAAGAATCCCAAATTGTTCGGCCAGGGACGGATTAGGATTGAAGGCGAACCTCGCCTGTCGCTTGCGCATCATATGGACCATTTCGATGCCGGAGAGGATTGATATGGGCGGTGGTCTCCGATTTGAACCCAAGCATCGGTCGCACGCGGCGCTTGATGCGCCGGTGGCCCTGCTCGATAAGATTGTTCAAGTGTTGACTCTTCCTGATCGTGATCGGCTTAAGTTGACGCCGGGAGCGATCCTGCAAGCGATTTGTCGCGTCGCAGGAAAGGATCGCCTCCCGGTTGCGATCAAAGCCAAATTCGCCCGGCCCTGAGACGCTCGAAGGTACCCTGCTCGTCCTGGAGTAGCCAACTACATCGGCGGCAAGAATGGCAACAAGTTTACGGTCCATGACCGTCCCCCTTGTCTGGGTCGAATTTCCTTGCGCGAACAATATCACAAACTGGGGCTGTAACCTTAACTTGCCGGTTATTTTGATGACCGACAAGTTAAGGTTACAGTGCCGTCTAACATGCTCTGAGGGAAGCAATATGCAGCGACCGATCGTCCTTGTTGACGCACCATCCAATCTCGGCCTGCGGCCGTTACGTCCGGGTCATGTACCCGGTACATGGCATGCGCCCGAAGCCTTGGCGCGCGTCGGCCTCGATGAGGCGCTCGCACCGTTGCGGAAGGTCAGACTGCCGCGGCCGGCATATGAAACCAAGGCACAACCGGGCACCCGGCTTCGTAACGGCCAAAGCATAAGGGCGTTCAATCTCATGCTCGCCGACGCGGTCTCGGCGGCGGTCGGCGCCGGCGAGTTCCCCGTCGTGGTCGGCGGGGACTGCTCGATCCTGCTCGGCGCGCTTGCCGGCGGCCGGCGGCTTGGGCCACTCTCGCTGGTCCATGTCGATGGCCACAGCGATTTTCGCCATCCGGGCAATTACGATTCCGCCGCCATGCTCGGCGCGGTCGCCGGCATGGACCTGGCACTGGCGACCGGACGCGGCGAGGTACTGCTGACCGGCTGGCCGAACGCGCCCGCGCCGCTCGTGCCGGACGAGCAGGTGGTTCAGATCGGCGAGCGCGAAGGGTGCGATGCGGATTTCGCCTGGCCGGACGTCAACGAGACCGCCATCACGCGCATCGACGTGTTCACCGCAAGGGAGATCGGCGTTCTGAGCGTCATCGAACGCACGCACGATACGCTGGATCGGACCGGTTGGCCGTTCTGGCTGCATTTCGACGTCGATGTCCTCGACCAAGCGATCATGCCAGCCGTCGATACACCGGGCAGCCCTGGCATCGATCCGGCTGATCTCGTCGTGCTGCTGCGGAGTCTGATCAAGGATGCGCGCTGCGCCGGCCTTACGGTCACGATCTACGACCCAAGTCTCGATCCCCAGGGTACTTATGCGCGGCTCGTCGTGTCCCTCTTGCGCGATGTATTTGCCTGAAGCGCCACCGCCCCCAGAATATGCCCAATCATGTCGATCCCGTTAGTTACACGTTCGGCATTCCAGCCCGATAGAAACGCTGACCACCGCTGTGCTCGCGGATTGAAATTGAACCAGGGATATTCGACGCCCCTGCATGGCTCAATGCCATCACGCATTTTGTTGAAAAGCTCGTCCGATACGCCCTCAATAGGTGGTCTTCACATAGATGAGATAAGAGCCATAGCAGTCGTGGCCAGCTTTATTCTTGTGTGGCCGCGCCGCGGCGTCGTAGCTCTTGCGGTTGACGGTCTTACCGCACACCGGGCACGGAAAACGTAGGTCGGTCCAGCAGTCACGCTCCGGAGACTCGATGCTCGACGAACCGGCGCCTGGCGAGCGGTCAAGCCCGACGATGAGGTAGACCTGTGCGGAATGGATTGGGGGCCAGAAGGCGTGAGCTCAATCGGATAGCGCGGCGAGAAGATATTTGTGTCGGCTTCGCGCTTAGAATGCTGCTGACCAGGTAGCTGCGAGGCTGTCCGTTGTCCGCGCGCACCGCCATGAGGAGCACATCGCCGGCCTGGGAGCGGCGGAGCGAATAGGCTTCGATAGCGCGTGTTGAGCGATTCCCTGCTTGTCGCGGTAGTCGATCTCGACGAGCAGTCTGTTGGCCGCTGCAAATCTGATCGTTTCGATTAACGACTGGCCAATCGAGCCAGACGGCAGACCAATGATGCGTTCGCGGATAGGCCAACAAAAATTGTACCGGGTCCAAAATATATGGGAGGAGGCTGAAGCGCTCGAAAGCTAGCTAAGAAAAGCGCTGGAGAGGTTGTCGAAAACTGTTCGTTTGAAAATGCCGATAAGAGCCTATTTTGATTGGTGCCTAATCGTCTACAATGATCTTGTTGCGGCAACATCGAAAAACGGCAGCAGGCCAGCCACCTGTATCAGAGAAGTGGGTTGGACCGATCCCAATATGAAGACCGGCGTCCATTAGCGCCCTTCCATTGACTTAAAAGGCCGATGTGAGGATCGGCCTTTTAAAAGCATTCTTCAGAAATGACTATTCCCTGCGTGGTAACCGTGCATCGCCTTCCTCATCTTCGACTTCAGGATCGCGGGCGAACTCCGACACTTTCACCTCATGCGGGGATAAACTTTCAATCACGGGATTTGTCGACGCTGTAAGATCGAGCACGGACACGCCCGCTGGTCATATCGCGCTTGCCAACCCGAAGATCCTTATCTTCTTTGAGGTCAGGTATTGCCTCATCGACGTCGTCCGGAGTTTCGTTCCCCGAAGCACTGGCGACGCCTGCCATTCCCGAAATCTTTGGATCCCCGGTGCGATCATACTCAGCCGGTGCCAGGTCCTCGATTGCTGGTGGCGACCAACCTTCGGAGCGCCAGGACGCAGCACGTTCATCGATGTCTACGCTGCCTTCATCGTCAAGAATATCGAGCGCTATATCCGACAGTTCGGCAGCTACACCAGTCACCGTGACCAGGTAGCCGCCACGCCGAAGCCCCTCGGAATAGACCTCTCGCTCAGCACTCGGCAAGAAGAAGTCACCCAGCGATTCCCAAAAGCCCTTGTTGTCATCGCTCGATCTTGCTTCCGGGCTGACAGCATCGTCGCCCTCGACCAGGCGAACGCTATCTCGACCAATTCCCGCATCAACTAGACGCTGCACAGCTCTTTCCGCCATTTCGCGATCTTCATAAAAAGCAGTTAATGTGTTCGAAGGGGTTGAGTTGTGGTCACTCATTTTGGCGTCTCCTCATTGTTGGGTTTTGAAACGCTGGTTATTGCGAGCTGCCTCGATACGCTTAGAAACCGCACAATTCTGCGGTGTATTCCTAGGTCATCGCACACCAGGCCGTCTGATCAACAAACGGCTTCAGTGATGGTTCCGGCAAGGAGCCAAAATATTAGTTCGGAGGGCAAATGCACGGCTAGCGACAGTTCGTGGTCCTGTCGAGCTTCAATCGTGATCATGGGAACTAAGTTCTGATAAGATGCGTTGCTGATTAAGGTAATGTCAGCTGTGTCAACCGGACATGATGGCAGGACGGACAAGGGAGTTTTTCCGGTTTCCGATCTTGGCCAACGAAATGGCAGGCGAGCGTCTATCCCATCCGGCTGACATTGCTTCAACATTAAACAGGATTGTCGTGACGAAGAAGAGTATGAAGAGAACAATGACGACTGCTCCGACCAGCCCAGATCAGGGTGTTCAGGAGGTGCTCCTTGTCTCCAACTGTGCGCTTCGTAAGAGTAATTCCAGGATAAATCGCATCCGACATCCACCCGAATCGTACGGGCAGCGAGCCAATCACCTGGAGGGCGTTGCTCAATACCAGCGTCCACGGCCGTACCAGCCGCCTCCGCCCAGCAGAAATACAATAAGAACTATGATAAGAAGTGTGGTGAGATCCATGTTGCGTCTCCTGCGAGTGCTTTCGGCCATCTTCGCCGCTCCTGCCCCGAACAGGGCATCATCCTACAGCACTCTGACCTCGCTCAACGTTCCGCGCCGCTTATTGTTCCATGGAACGATCGGAGATCGCTTGAACGAGCGCATGCAAGGCAAGCCAATTTAATGTTAAGATGAGTAACGACATTCGCGTTTCGTGCTAGAATGGACAAGAGATCTGGCCCCTACAAAGGTGTTTGGTTCCTCTGCGAAGAATGTCCATCTCGCTATAACATCACATCCTGGCGTTGGTTGCCCAACAAGATCGAGCTTTGACATGCCGACAATAACAATCAAGTCCGAAGAACAGAAGGACGCTGAAGCCGATGTTGAGCGTGTTCATGACGACCTCGGTCCATTCGTCGTTGGCCGCCGAAACGACGCGAATGGCGATGGTGTTTACCAACGCGACGGAACCCGGCAATCCGATAATTTTTGCCAATGACAGCTTTCTTTCTCTGACCGGGTACGATCGGGACGAAGTGCTCGGTCAAAGTTTCAACTTTCTGATGGCACACGCCTCCGATGCTCAATCGCTGGCAACGATTGCATCCGAATTTGAGGGCAATTCGGCAGGGGATCGGAAATTCGCTACCGCCCGCAAGGACGGCAGCGAATTCTGGGCAGCAATCTTCATTAGCCCGGTTCGGGATGAACGCGGGGACGTTGTCCAGCATTTTGCCTCCTTCGCTGATCTCACCCAACACAGGGAGGAGGAAGCTCACTCCAGGAGGCTCATTGACGAACTGAACCATCGCGTCAAAAACACCCTGTCGACGGTGCAATCGATTGTCTGGCAGGTCTTGCGGGCAACGTCTGATCCCAAGGCAATTCGAGACGCCATCGAGTCGCGTCTATCGGCGCTATCCCGCTCACACGACTTGTTGACCCGCAAGAATTGGGAAAGCGCGGGGTTGCTCGATGTGGTCAACGATGCCTTGGAACCATTCGCGGTCACGGTGGTCGGGCACAGCGCATTGTGATTTCGGGCGAGAACATCCTTTTCCCGCCAAAAGCAAACCTTGGCCCTTGGCATTGCGTTCAACGAACTTGCGACCAATGCCGTGAAGTATGGTGCGTTTTCCAATGGCGCTGGATCAGTGCTGATCGATGGAAGATCGAGTCAACGCCGCAGGGCGGCCGGCTGATCCTGATCTGGCAGGAGAAGGACGGCCCGCCTGTTGCCACACCCTCACATAAAGGCTTTGGCTCGCGCATGATCGAGAGCGGTCTGGCCCAGGAACTGGAAGGCGCGGTGCACCTCGACTATCGGCCAGACGGCGTGGTCTGCACGATCAACATTCCCGCGCCACGAGGTGCTCGTGGAGGATAACTTGCTTCCGGCCGCCGCGTCCTCGTGATTGAAGGATGAAATGCTGATCCTTATGATGATTGAAGACATGCTGGCCGACCTCGGATGCGAGTCCGTGACCTCGGCCGCCACCATCGATCAGGCCATTGCCCTGATCGATGCGCAAGTGTTCGACGCTGCCATGTTGGATATGAATCTCAATGGCAAGAACAGCCGAGCTGTAGCCGACGCGCTCGCCGCGCATGGTGTTCCGTTTGTCTTTTCCACCGGCAACAGCGTCCACGATGTTTGGGACGGCTTACAACGGCCATGCTGTTCTTAGAAAACCGTTCAGCAATGACGATCTGGTCGATATGCTTACACGTCTTCTCTCTTCGAATGGCGTTGCCATCCCGGGTACTTTCCTGACGACTCCGGGACGTATAGAGTTTGGTCAGTCTTGCGTGTGATTGGGACGGAGCACGCAGAATCATCTAACTTAGTGCATGCTGCATTTACTGAGCGAGAATTCAGCAGAATATCGAGACGATCTACGTCGCGGGAAACTTAAGAGGCGGATCTACGTCTCTGCCAGAAACTGCAGGAGTTCACGCGCGAGTTCTTCTGGCGCTTCCTCCGCTACGTGGTGTCCGCAATCAATCCACGCCCACGCAAGGTAGTCGTCCATGGCCGCCAAACATCAGAACGTTGCCATAGAGCTGTTCAAGGTCATCCTGGAGCGACCACAAGACAAGTGTTGGACACACGATACGACGCCCTGCCAGTCCGGTCTGCTTCATCATGCTCGCGGTCGATGCCGAGGCCAGCCCGATAATCCTCGATCATTGTATGAACCGTTGCAGGGTCGTTTATGGCCGCCCGATAATCCGCGTAAGCTTCCGCCCCATTTGTTCCACCGAGCCTCCATACCACGTGTCCGGATCAGCGAGGATGGCGCGCTCGGGCTTTTCGGGTTGGGCGAAGAAAAACCAGTGCCACCAAGCTGTGGCGAAGCGGCTGTCGCAGCGCTCCAGTGCCTCGATGATCGGGCACACCATCCAGTATGGCAAGATGGGAGACCGAGTTCGGATGATCCATGGCAGTGCGAAAAGCGGTGTAGCTCCGCGTCGTGGCCCACGACAGCAAAGCGATCGAAACCCAATTTGCGCATCAGCACCACGCTGTCCCATGCCTTGGCGCGCTTTGGATGAACCGGAATGGTCATGAGTGTCTGCGGGTTTGGAGGATTGGCCGAAGCCGCGCAGATCAGGACAAACCACTGTGTGAGTCTTCGCCAGCAGCGGCGCAACACGATGCCAGGTGACATGGGTGCGGGGGTGGCCATGCAACAGCAGGACCGGAGGTCCGGAGCCGCCATGGCGGACGCGGAGGTTCGCCTCTGGTAACTCGATAGTCTCCAAATCAAAGCCCTCGAATATCATGTTGCAACTTTCTAAAAGCCTCTTTCGAAGCGGGAAACACAAAAGCATCCCGGCTTGGAGAAAAGCGAGAGGTAGTCTGCCGCCGTGCAGATGCGCGCTCGATTCATATCGTGCTCTGTGTCCGCGATGGTAGCGACCTCGCGTCGGTTTAACCATCCATTACGGTATGCGTCCGCCAGTCCGGTATTTCAACCCTGGCTTCGTTCAAGATGCCGCATGACTGGTGTCACAGCGATGCCGTGGAGTATCACGGATACCAAAACGACGAAGCGACACGGTCACCCACAAGAATATCAGGTTTGTCGAACGCGGCATGACCCGTTGCATAGGCAACGTAGTAAAATGATCCAAGACCACGGATGCCGAAGACCGCTATGACCGCTTTTTCCTTTCCTGGGATCTGGCTTCCAATCAAGCCAAACCACCCCGCCACCGGACGAACGAGAAAGATGACCAGCATTGCCACTATGCCCACTCTCCAGTCGAACGCGTGGAAAACAGACCCTTCCCGATGGCCGCTCCGAAACACACAAGTACGACCATCATCAAAAGCCGCTCGATCTGTTCGGCAAAATCGTGAAGGTTTGCGTGATAGCCGCTTTCCCGTTCAGCGGCTCGGAGCGTCAGGGCAGTAACGAACACCCCGACAAAGCCATAACCATGAGCCATCTCTATCAGACCGTAACTCAGGCATGTGATACCCAGCACGACAAAATCCGTCGCCAGTCCGCGCGAGTTTTGCTCGTCTCGGCAGGTGAAACGTCAAGACACCCAGAACCTTTCCTGTCAGCCATCCTAACCCGACACCTGCGGCGAGCCTCCAAACCACATCGACGAGCAGCCAGTCGCGGAACCACGGCTCGCCCCGTTTGGGTTGCGAGCGCAACAGCGATGGCTAGATGCACGAAGGGGAAACTCAACCCGTCGTTGAGACCCGCTTCCGGAAGTCAGGGAGAACCGCACTTCTCCTTCTTCGCCCGATTGCGGCGGGCCAACCTGAATGTCGCTGGCAAGAACGGGGTCCGTTGGTGCCAGTGCAGAGCCAAGCAAAAGCGCAGATGCCAATCCGAGACCAAGGAAGCTCCAGCCGAGAAAAGCGATTGCAACAATCGTCAGGGCATCGAGATGGCAAGCAGACGCCATGTGGTCATTCCAGTTCTGCCAACTCAGCGGCCTGTCGATTTTAAGTCCCGCTCCCATCAGCGATATGATGACAACAAACTCCGTCACCTTCTCGTAATGTAACGGCTATCGAGGAGGATGGAGCCGACGATCGTCGACAGAGGAGTCCAGACAAATAGCGTTCCGAAGGCGATGCATATGATAGGCAACGACAGCGGAAACTCCTTCAGCACCATTGGCAGCCATGCTGTGAGCAATACCACGAGGCCAAACAATGCAAGAAGGATGACATATGTGTCGATGGCATGCCTATAATTTTTTCGTGGGCCCATGATGTCAGGGATACTATGAAGCTCATAAAGATCAGAAATCCGTCACCGCTGATAGAAGTAAAAAATTAAAACGACGATCGCTGCACAACCGCGCACAGCCCTGGTCTCTTTCGGGCGACCAATAGGCAGCACAAATCATTATCAATAAAGGTTTCGTGTGCACGTTTCGCAGGAAATGAGATGGAACCCCTTCCCAGCACGTGCGTTTCGGATGAGACAATGTGGGCCGTGTCAACCGGACATGATGGCATGACGGACAGGAGAGTTTATCCGGTTTCCGATCCCTGGCCAACGAAACGGCAGGCGAGCGTCTATCCCATCCGGCCGGCATTGTCGTTCAGGGCGTATCTCGCGATGAAGGTGCCCCGGTCGATGACCAGGCAAATGGATGCGCAATGAGATTCTCAATCTGCCCGATGGCTTGGTCCCGCGCTATTGTCCGCGTGCGATTTCTGGCCTGAGACTGAAAACAAAATAGGAACATTCTTGGCAGCAGTTCGTTTCTTCCTTATGACCAAGGAGGCGGTGTTTTCAGGCCACGGCTTTGAGTTCGGGCTTTGCGGCGTAGGCCCACGGCAGCAGGTCGTCGATCTGGCTATTTGGATGCCCGTTGACGATCCTGGTGAGGACGTCTGAGAGATAGGCCAGCGGCTCGACATCGTTGAGCTTGGCGGTTTCGGATGAGCGATGCGATGGTCGCCCAGTGTTCGGCCCCGGTCAGCTTTTTACGCGCGTTGACCGAAGACAGGCTTGCTCGTAGATGATTACAGCGTCGCCAACTGTCGATTAGAAACCGGAGACGTCTGCGCTTCCCTTATTGCAAGCTTGCCTTCCAGCGATGAAATCACACTTTCTGCAAAGTTGGTTTTATACATTTCCGACATGTGAAAAAGCCCTCCTGGATGAAGACATTTATCTCGAGAATTTTGTCACCACAATATCCGAGACCAACCAGAACATTCCGTCCTGTATGAGCTTTGGTCGCACCATTTCGGCCACTGACAGGATAGCCTGCTAATAGCCACAGTCTCGGCAGTGCCTGCGACATGGATGTTCGAGCGCACTTCACCCTCTGCCGGCACACGGCGCATAACTGCATACTTGCCGTCGCGTTCCAAGGGTAGTCCATTCATCATAAACAATCGGATATCACCCGCCTTGGCTCCGGCAGGTAGCTTTGCGCGATCAGGTAACCTTCCCCACTGATGGCCTCGAAAATCTGGTTGAGGTTGGAATCCTTGGGCGAGTTGATCTTGAAAACGTTTTTGCCGCCAGATCCTTGCAAAGGCTTAACGATCGCGCCCTTCGGTTGTTGCTCGATGAAATCGCGGATCTCTTCGATACTTTTGGAAATTAGCGTCACCGTCGCACAGCTTCCGGGAAGTCCTGGAAATAAAGCTTGTTCTGAGCCAGCGCGAGACCGTCCGGATCGTTGACGACCAGTACTCCGCGTTCGGATGCAACACGACCGAACATGGCACCGACGTGTGCTGCCCACGGCCGCTCCGCAGCGTCCAAAGACGGGTCGTTGCGCAGGAAAATGACGTCAAGATCGCCGACATCGATCGTTTTGATATTGGTCTTGTCGCCTTGCAGGTCTTTGTGAAATGTTTCCGGCTTTTTGTATTTCGCGCCTGGCAGCGCTGTGGCACGCACCAAGAGGGTGTTGTCGGCACGCAGCACGAAATCGCCAGGCGTGAGGTAGTAAATTTCGTGCCCCCGGCTGAGGGCTGCGAAAGCAAGCAATGTGGTCGTGTAGCGCGGCGTCTCCCCTTCGATAGAGTTGACAAAGAATGCGATGCGCATGGTGTCGCCCCCTGACAGTTGTTATGAATGTGCAATCATTTTGATGGGCGATAAACCCGAGCGGGCCTTTTCAAGCCGTTTCTTGGCCTGCGGATGCGTAAGAAAAGCTGGCCTTAGAACCGGTGCCCTAAGTAGACCGCGGGTATTCAGTTCCTGCATAACACCAAAATGAGACACAGCTATCTTCCCCATCCAGAAGGGATCGAGCGAACCGCCCTTGGCCAGATGGGCAAGCACTTCAAGCAGGCCCCGCAGATAAATTGCATCTTTTGCGAGGCCTCCTCCCCGATATAGTCTCAGCGTCAAATTAAAAGCTGAGTTTTTGGCAAAGCCGTGTTCTCGTACCATCGCATTATATACCTCTTGGAACGAGGCCCCTTCTAGCATCGCCGTGCAAGCGACAACGCGGGCTGCAATGAGGCGCAATCGTCCTGTGCTCATGCCGCCGACCAGATACTCGGCGAATACCGCCAGCCCTTCCTGTGCGCCCTCATACCCTGCGAGACCCAAGCGAAACAGCCTTAGGCCCTGAGCCGATCCATTGAAATACGTAAGTAAGTGCACACCGATTTCGTGACTGAGCAATGCCTTCAATCGAGCTTTCGCCACGCTTGTGCTGCGGGAAATAAGCAAACGGTCACCCACGACCATCAGGCCCGCTGGCAGATCATCCCGTAGTTCGACCTTAGCTTCGAATTCAGGATACTGGCTTCGGTACCTCTCGATCATGTCCCGCGCCCTCTGTTCTACAACGCGGCAGTCGGCGCTTCCGCCTTGGTCTTCGTCTGCAACACTCTCAGTTTGTGCCAGGATGTCTTTTGCCACTGTAAGCAAATTTGGCTCAACTCGGCCATAGAGCGCTCGGCTCATCTCCACAAAGCGCGGCGTTCCAATGCGGAGAGCATCGAAAATTGCAAATCGAGTTCCTGCTGCTTTTCGCGGTAGAGTTTGAAAAGAACGGGATCTTCGAAGCGGTCGAATGAGATAGAGAAAAGCTTTTTCTTTTCGAGGTCCACATGCCACGGTTAGCGGGCCTGTAGAGCAGTTTTGGCGCTCGTTTGAAACCATTTGCTTTGAATTTCTTGCCACGCCGCGTCGGCGTTGATCGGCGTGACCGCCAGCAAGAAATCAAACGTCCCCGCGATTTCTGCGATGCTTCGGTCGGCCCGGTCGACGGCGTCTACAAAGGGCTTTCCCGCCCGAGAGCGCGATGGGTCGGAAGGTCGAAAGTATTCTTGGCCTTGAGGAATGCGGCGACCGCCTGCAACCCGGCGTCGAAAATGTTGGCTATCACCCGTTCGCGCAAGTCAGGATAGATGTCGTCGGTCCCGGGAATACGGTAGATCGGTGCAAAACGCCACGGTTACGCAAGGAAAGCCAATGAGCACGGCAAGATGAGCCTGCGGATCATCGTTTGAGCGAAGTTTCTCAAGTCGAGGAGACCGGAACTTGGCCTCGACGATCTCAACCGCCGCAGCAAAACCGTTCAGCGCGGCAAGGGTCTCAGGTTGATCGGTAGCGGAAAGCGTGATCTCGAAAGGTGGAAGATACGGCGCGTCCTCGCTGAGCAGCCTGTCCCTTTCAAATTCGCCAATATCCAGCACCACGAAGCCGCCGAAGCGTTCAGTCATGACACCGCCGATTGCTTCAACAACCAGCGCGGCGAAGTTCAGATCGGGTGCAATAAGGTAGGAAGCGTTTGCTGACGCAACATCCAGCGCGGCATCGTCAAAACGCCCTTCTCTTACATGTACAAAAGAAAAGGAAGCGCCCGGTCAATGTGAAGGCGCCCACCATTTTCCAAGTCGCATCGAACCGGTTTCCCGGCTTCAATTGAAGCGAGCGCCCCCTGAACAGCTATATGGTCGGCGGACTCGGCCTTGATCTTCTGCGTTTTCGCATTGCTCATCGTCTCGCCAGCAGGCTTTCCTCCAGCACCGGCAGTGTCGAACGGATCAAATCCCGCATTGCAACAAGCGCGAGTCTGTCTGGCACCCTGTCCATTCATCCATGAAGAATTTCTTGAATTCTATTGCTATGGCGCAGCCATTCTGGGGGAAAGTTTCATGAATAAATCGAGCCTGCTCTCCTCTGCCTTCAAACGCGACGTTCTCGCGCACGTCCATTCCGCGCCCCCGAAACTCGAAGGCACTCAGTTTTGCGATAAAGGGATCCACGACGTGTGCCCAGCGATCGCGATCCATTGAGAACGTGCCAATATTGATGTCAGGGGGCGACCTTCGGATCGGAGGGGGCAGCTTCCTGCCCATCTCGGCGATGATTGTAGCTATGGATATCAAGTACGATGAAACGCCCGCTTCGCTTCTGCAGCCCATGCAAAAAATGGCTTAGCATGGAATAGTAGGCATCATGAATGGCGAGCACATTCTCGATGATGTCTCGCCCGGGTTTTTCTCTCCATATCTCCATACCCCAAGCTTGATCGGGCGAAAGATAGACGGCCGCGTCGCGCGCTCGGTTGAGATCGACCTCAAAGCGGGACCGATGAAAGATAATGCGGTTTGGAACATCACGAATGACAAATGCTGTAAAAGGATCCTCCTCCCGCAATCGCTCGTCTTCTGAAATTGCTATCAAGGCTTGAATGGCGGGACTGA